>JAOAIM010000191.1 GCA_026414705.1 Verrucomicrobiia bacterium
TGCCGCTGACCGTAAACGACCTGTGCCTGTCGTTCGTGTCGAGGGTGAAAATAAATCCAAACCGCCCCCGCCAAAATGGCCGGCACGGCCACCATGCCAGCCACGCACAGCCCAGCGGTTTTGACTGCTCCGCGCAGCTTCATTATCCGCTACCCATTCAAAGGCGCGCTCAGGTCGCGTTACCACACGAGCCATCCAGTTCCAGTGCGCCATCGGCTTGTTCCGGGGCGCGGCATACCGGTTGTCCCGTCGCCAATTCCACCTGGCGACTGCGGATCGCGCGAATGCCAAAGGCTTCATTTTCCCGGGCCGCGCCAGCAAAGTCAGACGACCCGATTTTGGCCCGGCTTGTCCAGCGTCAACCGTGTTCGGTGCTTACGAAAATTCGTAATCGCAGCACCTGCATCGCGGTTCATCGGCTAGAGAGGCATGATCACGATTCGAGTTGGGGCGAGCCGCCGGAAGCGAATTTTGGCCAAATTTACAAGTCTTTTCGCTTCGAACTCAGACAGAGCCCGGCTCTCCTGTGCAATGGCAAATGATCTCATTTGGGAAACACCTGGAGTCAGCGCAGGCAAAGCGATGCCGCCCGATGCCTTGACAATCACCCCCTCGAGTTCAAGCTGGCCGTGTGATTGAGCGTCACCCTCCGTACGCATTCGGGCGCAGCGTGACTTTATTGGACACGTCGCTCGTTTCAAAGGAGCGTCCGGTTGGTTGGGACGCTTTGTCATTGCGTCAGGACAAATCAAAAATGCGTTGGCCCACCATGAACCAAAACTCCATGACCTTCCGCGTAAAATTGAATCTGCAGCGCCGTTGCATCGCTTGCGGGCTGATTTTGCTGCTCGCTGTCGCGGCGATGCCGGCCCGGCTTCAGGCGCAATCGGACGATTTCAACGATGGGAACGATGACGGCTGGGAGCGGTATGATCGTTCGGGCAGTGCCGTGATCACCGTTACCAATGGGACCTACTACATGTGGTCGCTCTCGCCCGGCTCCGGCGAAACCGGCAAAGCACTGGTGTTCTCCACGCGCACGAACATTTACACGGATTTTTACGCCTCCGTGGACATTCTCGACTGGGACGATAACACCATCACCAATGCGCGCTCGGCAATCGGTCTGGCCGCTCGGGCTGCAGACGTTGGTCCGGGCACAACCAAGGCGTTGGTTTTCTATTGGACACCCGCGATCAGCGGTGGAGGCAACCGCGTCTTGTCAATTTATTACATGTGGAACGACCTTCCCCTGGGCGCGGTGGCTGCAACGATTCTCACGTTGGAGAAATCCAACAGCTACCGCATGGTGTTTTCGTGCGTCGGCAATCTGGTTGAGGGCAAGGTGTACAATTTGAAAGATTTGACCCGTCCCGTCGCGTATTGCAGCGGCTATTTGGACAGCATTTACGTCGGCTTGCCCGACCTTCCACCGAGTGGGCGCTGCGGCTTGTTCCTCTATTCGCGCAACAACACCACGGTCAGCGTCACGTACGACAACTATTTCGCCGCGGCATCCGCGCCCACGAGCGTCCCGCCGCCGGGTATTCCCCATCCTGTGCCCGGCACCCCGCAGGTCACCAATCGGGTGCCGGTTTCCGACAAGAACTTTCACCCGCCGTCGGCGGGCATTTCGTTTAACGCCACCACCTTGGGCACCAACACGATCCCAACCTCGGGTATCCAAATGTGGGTGAACGGACAGGACGTTTCTTCGTCGCTGGTCATCGGCGGCAGCCCGAATAATCGCACCGTCAGCTACAACGGCCTGACTAGCAACCGGTTGTATCACGCCGCCATCCGCCTCGTCGAGAGCGGGGGCAAATCCTCCACCAACGAATTTTGGTTCGACACCTTTAGCGAGAGCTACTTGACCAACCACGCCAAATTGGTCGAAGCCGAGGACTACAATTACAACGCCGGCCAGTATCAGAACGACCCACCCCCGTCTGGATATCGCATTTCCGACGGGATGCAGGTCAACGGCAGCGGAGTCGGATACCTGGATTTGCCGGGTACTGCGAACGTGGACTTCCGCGATCAGCGCAGCAGCCCTGAAAGTGGTTTCCGGGACTACCGGTATTTCGACCCGCCGGGCACCTGGAGCAACGTGTGGTACTACCAGGCCGACGCCGGTTATACACTGGTCACCACCAACGACACGCGCTGGCAGAAATCCATCGCGCTGGACCTGCCCGACTATCACGTTTGCCAGACGCGCGGCGCGGAATGGTTGAATTACACACGCGACTTCGCCCCGGGCCGCTATCACGTTTACCTGCGAGCGTCCTGCCGCAACGCCCAAAACATCGTCTTCAGCGAAGTGACCAGCGACCGCAGCCAAACCAACCAGACCACGGTCACCTTGGGACGTTTTCGGGCTGCGAACACGGGGCATTTGACCATCTTCCGGTATTTCCGCTTGCTGGATGATCTGGGCAACCCCGTGGTGCTCAACTGGAGCGGCACGAAAACCTTCCGGCTCACCATGGACGGCCCCGAGCAGGAGCTGACAAACAACTCGTTTGTCTTGAACTACCTTTTGTTCGTCCCCGCGACGATCTCGCCGTTCCCGCTTCTCAATCCCAACCGGGTCGGCAACGTCTTCAGCGTCTCCTTCCCCACCGAGCCCGGTCTCAACTACACGCTTCAATACAAAAACGCGTTGGGCGATGCGACGTGGACAAACGGTTCTTCCACCACCGGCGACGGAACCGTGAAAACGCTCACGGATACGTCCTCGCAACCCACCCGCTTTTACCGTGTGATGGCCACGCCATAAAGGAAGCGAAATTCCCTGCAGCCCGGCGCGGGAAATCTTCCTTCGCCGGGCTGTTTTATGCCTGCCTTGGTCCCACTCACGACACCCGGCCCGAAGCGCGGGATCCTCGGTCATTACAGAGAACCAGAACGGAATCTTTCCCTGAGATTTCGCCCACGACTGGCCCGCCGAATCGGCTTGAGGTCGCCCAGCCGCCGGCCGGGATCGCACCACCCGTGTTCAGTTTCGACGGCTTTTGCGCAGACGCTCGTATGCAGCCTTGGCTTTGGGATCACCCCGCGACATGCCCTCGATCAACCTCGCCTCCAACGCGGCGGAAGACTCGTGAATCGCCATCTGCTGTTGCGGTGTCAGGTCCGGGCGGGCTTTGATGGCCTGGAGCGATCGGATGGCTGCGTCGTAGTCGGCTGTCCGTAGCGCTTCCGACATCGCAGTTGCGTTTTGTCGAACCTCGGGAGGCGCGCTTACAAAAACCTGTTGCAGTTGGTTGGCCGCTTCGGCCGGTTTGAGCACGGGCGCGGTCGAAGGACTCTCAGTAGAGGAGTTTCCACACCCGGCTGCGCTGACGGCCAGGGCAATTGCGACTATCCCCGGCAGGGCCAGTGGTGTTGCGAGTTGTGTCGTGAGGTTGGGTTTCATCACAACCAATTGCTTGCGTGCGCCGTCGCCCGGTTTTCCACGCGGCTACATCCCCAACGGATGACCGGGATTGCACCAGAGCCGCCCCGGCCGTCGCATCAATTCCTGCCAGTATTTTTCGTATTTGATGAACTCGGTGGCCCCGCTGAACAGCCCCATGACGATGCCGCCGCTGTGGCGGCGGCTGCAGCCCTCATCCGGTCGGCTCGCAACGTTGTCATAATAAGAAGGTTGCCGCTCATCCGGCTCCCAGTAAAGCATCGCGTCGGGTTTGAACAACGACATCTTGTAGCTGACGTAACGAACCGCTCCGGGAGTGGTCGAGAAGCCCGAGACCGAGCCGTTCATCACGTAACTGCAAACCTGCATTTCGCGCTGACGGAAAAAGATGTTGTTCGTTTGCTCAATTGGGCACCAATACAACACCTTGGTCTTGTGGTAGGGCCACAACTGCCCGTCCTCAACACGGTCGTCCGAAGGATACCCAACCCGATAACGCGTATAACACCAATTCGGCACATTGATCGTGCCAGAACTCCACGAGGTGTATGGCATGGTGTCCTCATAATCGCTCACATAAAGGTGAGTGCTGGTGAGGATTTGCTTCAGATTGTTGAGACAGCGGATGCGCTGGGTGCGCAACTTGGCCTGTGAAAGCGTGGGCAGCAGCAACGCCGCCAGAATTCCAATGATGGCGATTACCACCAACAGCTCAATCAACGTAAACGCTCGTACCCCAGAACCCCCTCGCGTCACTTTACGTTGCAAATAGACCATCTTCGCTCCGGGACTCATGACGCTCGGACCGGGTTGGGATTGGTCCGCGCTTGCGGAAGCGACTGAGCCGATTCGAAACGACGACCAAACCTCCGCAAGCAAGTCGCAATCGCCGGCCCACAAAGAGACGTTAGCCACATTTTCATTTCGGTCAATCCGGAAATATTCTGGAATCGGGCGCGGTGCAGGGCGTGTCCGACTGCTCACCATCTTGTTTGCATCTCGTCGGCACGCTGACGCGCGCAATTTGAGCGCACGCAGTAGCGCGTCAGACAAACCGTCGGCGCGGCGAGTCTGTGCAACCCCCCTCTTCCGTTGCGAGTGCAACGCCGGGGCATCCTCCACCTGAGGTCTCGCTCTTCCGCAAATCGGCGAGCCTTTGACTTATCCGATCCTTTGCGATGATTGGTGGCTTGACGTCACCCGCCGGAGCATTAAGTTGGCGTTGCTCTGATGCAGCGGTCGGGCCGGACCTTTCGGCCCGGGCCAACTCGTGAGCCCGAAGATCGGAATAGCTCTTGGCGTTACGTGCCATGACGCCAAGATGTGCTCGCAAGAACGAGAAACCGCGTCAACGGGTTCGACAAACGTATGAAAGCGAAACGCTCGTGCCTTCAAATCAACAGCGCCTCGCCACAGAGCGGGCGCACAACCCAATTATCTACCCTGGCCATCGCCGGCTTTGGCCTGTCGGTGCTCGGACTGATGCTCATGTCCGGGCTGGCTGGCTGCGGTGGAAAAGAGAAGTCGCCGGAGATCAAGCCCGAACACCTCGCTCCGATTAATCCTGAAACCTCCGCTGACGCTCAGGAAAAGGCCCGCCTCCAACAGGCCGTTGCAATCCGCGACGGCATTGAGCCGCCACCGCCGGCGATCAAGCTGCGCGGCGGCGAGCTGGCGACGCCGGAGGTCATCGCCGCTTACAACCAGGAACTCCTGCGCTACGTCGTGCGCACCCGGGACACGCCGGAGTCCTTGCAGGAGCTGATGCGCATTCGCGAGTTGCCCCGGCTGCCGACACCACCGCCTGGTAAGCGCATCGTTTACGACCCGCGCAACCGCATCATCAAGCTCGATCCCCCTTGAGGTCGTTCCACTCAACCGTCTTTATCGTGCCAATTCTCTGTGTTCAAAACCGTTGCCTCGATATGAAAACGAACCTCCCTGTGCCCGACCGAACGCGTTCCCGCGCGTTTACCCTGATCGAACTGCTCGTTGTCATTGCCATCATCTCCATCCTGGCGGCGATGCTCCTGCCGGCCCTGTCCAATGCCAAGGCCAAGGGCAAACGCATCCAGTGCCTCAACCAGTGCAAACAGATCGGCCTGGCCTCGCTCATGTATCGGGACGAATACAACGACTCCTACCCCTTTGGGAACCGATGTCGCGGCCCGGGCACCGGCCCGCAAAGCGTCGTGGACCCCTACGCCTGGCCGATGCAACTGCTCGAATACATGGGCGGACGCCGTTCCACCAACCAGCCCCCGATTTTCCTCTGCTCCAGCGTCACCGAGCCCCCGGTCGCCGGCTGGGAATTCCAGGTCCATTTCCAGGCCAACCGTCACTTGCTCAGCGACGTGGACGACCGCGACCGGCCCATCACCGGCTCAATGGTTCGCAAAACCTCGATCTACTGGATGTTCATCGAGAAAGACCCCGGCGCGTTTTGCAACGTGCGGGCCGGCGGTTTGGAGAACCCCGTGCTCGCCGCTTGGAACGTCCCGCCCGGCTCGCCCGGTTACCGACGACACGAAAACGGCATGACCGCCGTCGCCGCCGACGGCCACGCCGAATATCTTAAAACCCCGCCGTATCAACCCGGACGCCCGCCGCCGAACAATTTCCTCGAACTGGGCGATTGCAGCGATCAGGCCAATCCGGCTGCCCACGGCGTGTGGACGCAAAATCATCCCCGCACCAAGCTCTACACCCGTCGCCGTGTGATTGCGCCCGACCAGGGCAGTGCGTTTGATTGAGCCGTCCCACGGTCCGGGACTCTGACGAGCATGGTGATTTCCGCTCAGACGCACGAGCCGGGGCGACCGCGGGCCTTCACCCTCATCGAGCTTCTCGTCGTCATCGCCGTCATTGCCCTTCTGGCGGCGATGCTCATGCCCGCCTTCGCGCGCGCCAAAGACCGTGCCCGCCTCACGCAATGTCTTTCCAACCTGCGTCAGCAAGCAACGGCCCACAACCTCTACGCCGCCGACAACCGCGAAAAATTTTTCTCCCATCCCACCGACGTGTTCAACGCCGTCTGGGCCTACGCCAACTACGGCGGCAAACAGGGCAGCGAATACCCCGGCCAGTTGCGTGTCATGAACCAATACGTCTGCGCCGCCATCAACGTCAGCACCAACACGGCCGGCGCCGCGCTCGTGTTCCGTTGCCCGGCCGACAACGGCACCCTGCCCGGCGCCGTCTGGCCACCCCGCAAGCCCACCATCTACGATTGCTTCGGCACCAGCTACGTTTACAACAGCGATGCCAACAACAACGACGGCCGCCTCGGCCTGGTTGGCAAACGCTTCGACCAGGTCCGCAACCCTTCCAAAACCTTCCTCACCCAGGACAACACCCTCGCCGCCTGGTTCGCCAACTGCAATCCCTTCGAAATCTCCTTCTGGCACGACAAAAAGCGCCTCGGCCGGGGCGGCGCCGTGTTCGTGGACGGGCATGCCGCCTGCGTGGGCGTGACCCGTGACAAACCCGATTTCCAGCGCGGCCCCGGCTGGACGTTTATCTACAACGACCCGTGAGCGACGGCTCACCCGCAAACGCACGTTTGACGCGCGCCTCCAAACCCGAACCATCCCCCGCGCAAACACAGCGCTTCCATTGCTCGATCTGGTGACCGAACCATGAATTCCAATTCGCCCCTTGACCGACGCCAATTCCTCAAACTCGGTGCCGCGGCCGCCGCCGCGAGCGCGCTCGCACCGTGGAGCGGCCCTGCCGCCACGTCCCCCGCGCCGAACGCAACGCCCGGCCCAGCCCGCAAACCTTTCCCCCTGCCGCCGCGTCCGAAGCGCGC
>JAOAIM010000192.1 GCA_026414705.1 Verrucomicrobiia bacterium
GATGAAATCGTGAGGATCGCCGCGGCTCATCGAATGAATTTTCGGGTCATTGACGAGCGCACGGTGGGCATTTCCCTCGACGAGACCACGGGCGTGGCCGACGTGGAGGAAATCTGGCAGGTGTTCAACGGCGACCGGAGGCCGTCCTTCAACGCGGAGAGCCTCGCTCCGGCGGTGCGCAGTCCGTTTCTGGCGACGGATGGGGGCGCGTCGGCGTCGGCGGTTTCCGGAGCCGCGGCGGCCTCCTGGGTGCGTCGTTCGGCGTTTCTGACGCATCCGGTTTTCAACCGATACCATTCGGAAACCGAGATGTTGCGGTATCTCAAGCGGCTGGAATCGCGGGATTTGTCGCTGTGCCAGAGCATGATCCCGCTGGGCTCGTGCACGATGAAGCTCAACGCGGCGGCGGAATTGTTGCCGATCAGTTGGCCGGAGTTTGCGCGGCTGCATCCGTTCGCGCCGCCGGAGCAGGCGGGGGGTTATGCGAAGTTGTTTGCGGACCTGGAAGCGTGGCTGGCGGAAATCACGGGCCTGGCGGCCGTGTCGTTGCAACCCAACGCCGGCTCGCAGGGCGAATACGCCGGGTTGCTCGCCATCCGCGCGTATCACGAATCGCGCGGCGAGGCTCATCGCACCGTGTGCCTGATTCCGATGTCGGCGCACGGCACCAACCCGGCCAGCGCGGTGATGGCGGGCTTGCGTGTGGTGCCCGTGGCCTGCGACGCGGCGGGCAACATTGACGTGGCCGACCTGCGCGCGAAGGCCGCGGCGCACGCGCGCGAACTGGCTGCACTCATGGTCACGTATCCGAGCACGCACGGGGTGTTTGAGGAAACCATCCGCGAGATTTGCGACCTCATTCATGCGCATGGCGGGCAGGTGTATCTGGACGGCGCGAACATGAACGCGCAGGTCGGCTTGACCTCGCCCGCCGTGATTGGCGCCGACGTGTGCCACTTGAATTTGCACAAGACGTTTTGCATCCCGCACGGCGGCGGCGGGCCCGGCGTTGGACCGATTGCCGTGGCAAAGCATCTGGCGCCGTTTTTGCCCGGGCATCCGCTCGCGGCTGCGTCGGCGAAGGCTGGGACCGAATCCGCCGGGGCGGTCTCCGGCCCGCGGGTTGGGCCGGTGAGTGCGACGCCGTGGGGCAGCGCCAGCATTCTGCCGATTGCCTGGATGTATATCGCGATGATGGGCGCCGAGGGCCTGACCGAGGCGACGAAATACGCGATTCTCAACGCGAACTACATCTCGCGCCGGTTGGAGAAACATTTTCCAACGCTCTACCGCAACCGCGGCCTGGTTGCGCACGAGTGCATCCTGGACCTCCGGCCCCTCCGCGAGGAGACGGGTATCACCGTCGACGACGTCGCCAAGCGCCTGATCGACTACGGGTTCCACGCGCCCACGATGTCGTTCCCGGTCGCCGGCACCCTCATGGTCGAGCCGACCGAAAGCGAATCGAAGTTCGAGCTGGACCGGTTTTGCGACGCGATGATCGCGATTCACGCGGAGATGACTGCGGTGGAAACCGGCGCGGCGGACGCGAAGGACAACCTGCTCAAAAATGCGCCGCACACGGCCGATCAGGTGGCTGCCGATGAATGGCGCCGGCCCTACAGCCGCGAAGCGGCGGCCTTTCCCGCCCGCGGGCTGCGCGAGTTCAAATTCTGGCCGCCCGTGGCGCGCGTGGACAACGTGCATGGCGACCGCCATCCGATTTGCACCTGCGCGGGGATGGAACTCGAAGCCTGAAGTCATGCCGCGGTCGGCGGCGAACCGGCCGGCGACTGAAACTTTCGCCTGACGACGAATTTCGTCTGGAAACGGGGATAACTTTTTGTTCGCGCGACAAGCGCATGGAGATGAACGAAAAAACCTCGCGCGTTGTCCAGCGGCGCGCTTCGGGGGGCTGCCGTCTGCATGAAGGTCGGGGGCCGGGGCGCACCCCCCACGAGCGTGACCGAATTCCGGCTCGTTTTCAGGCGTGCCCAACGATAGATTGCCTCTGATGCATTCTTTGGTTGCAGCCAAGCGACGTGAACTGGTCGAGTTGTGCCGGCGGTTCGGCGTCGAGCGGTTGGACTTGTTCGGCTCGGCCGCACGCGGCGATTTCCGTTCGGCATCGAGCGACCTGGACTTTTTGGTGCGCTTCATTGACCCGGCGCCGACGGGCGAGTATGCGGAGCGTTATCTGGCCCTGGCCGAAGCGATGGAACGGCTTTTGGGTCGCCCGGTGGACCTGATCACCGAGCAGTCGGTGCGTAACCCGTATTTCGCCCGAGCGGTGGAAGCGTCCCGGCAACCCGTCTATGAACGACAGGACCCGGAAGCTTCTTCATGATGTGGTGGATTCCGGGCGGGCCATCCGGGAGTGGTGCGCGGGACGTTCGTTCGAGGATTACTGTTCGGACCGAAAATTTCGCCGCGCTGTCGAGCGCGAATTCGAGATCATTGGGGAAGCCTTGAACCGTTTGAGCGAGGAAGACTCGGCCATCGCGGCGCAAATTCCCGAGCTTTCGCGGATCATCGCGTTCCGAAACCGGATCATCCACGGTTACGATTCGGTGGACGATGCGATCGTTTGGGGCGTCATGGAATCGCACCTGCCGAGACTGCTGGATCACATCGAGAAGCTCCTGGCCCACGAGGAAACGTGGTGACCGTTTGAGCCGGCAGCGGGCTTGCGAAGGGACTACGAAGCAAGCCCAAGAGCCGTGCTGATCCACCCCCCCGCCCGTGGCGCGCGTGGACAACGTGTATGGCGACCGCCACCCCATCTGCACCTGCGCGGGGATGGCGGATTTGCCCTGAAAAATTTGCGTGCGTGGGCCGGTTGTGTTAGCCAAGAGGCATCGCCGGTAACGGCAGCCATTGCCATGAGAACGAGTCGTCTTACCCTGCTCCAAACGGGCCCGGGCCGGTGGGCTTTCACGCTCATCGAATTGCTGGTCGTCATTGCCATCATCTCCATTCTGGCGGCGATGCTTCTGCCCGCGCTCTCGAAAGCCAAAATGCGCGCGCAACGCACCAGTTGCCTCAACAACGGCAAACAAATGGGCCTGGGCAGTCAGATGTATGCGGACGAAGACGACAAGACCGCGCTCAGCGGGGTGATCAATTACGCTGACGACGATCTGAACTGGCTCTACCCGCAATACGTCTCATCGGCCCGATCCTTCATGTGTCCGTCCACGCGCAACACGGTGCGCACGACCAACGCCGTGACGTTTTCACCCACCCTGGTGACGCCCTATCCCGGTTACAACGGCGCGAACAATTACTCCGGCGTGCCTTACTACATGGACCGCACGCACGGCAACACGACCTACCTGCCCGACCTGGTGGATAATGCCCCCGGCAAGGACGGGATTTTCGGCATGAGTTACGAGGTGGCCGGTTTCCTGTTCGGTCGCTCCAGCGCCGGCAACAATCCCGTCCCGCCCGCCGTGCGCAAAACCCAGAACGTCATCGCCGGTTACACCTATCAACAGCCCAGCCCCTACACCCGCGTCGGCCAGCGGGTCGGGCCCTCCGACATCTGGATCATCTACGACGCTGACGACCGGCTCGCATCCGATCCCCGACGGCAGAACGAGGATTTTCCCGACGCGGGCGACAACCACGGCAAGGACGGTGGCAACATCGTCTTCTGCGACGGCCATGCCGAATGGGTGCCGCGCAGCCGTTACCTGGAAAGCTTCCACCGGGGCACGGACGAATACCACGATCCCATCATTCCCTGAGCGGCCCGGCGGTTGCGCTTTCGGAAAGGGCCTCCGGCACAATGCGCCCTGCATCACGGCAAAGGGCGCGGCGGCGCTTCGGGAAAACTGATCCAAGAAAATTGGCGGAGAGAGGGAGATTCGAACTCCCGGTGGGCTTTTGGCCCACTCACGCTCTCCAGGCGTGCGCATTAAACCACTCTGCCATCTCTCCGCCCGGGGCTGCAGCGTGCGACGCGCCCCACGGCAAAATATTGTGCGCCGGTCGTGCCGCTGCGCAACCGTTTTTCCATCCCGTCGGGGGCTTTGGGCCGATTCCCACCCGCTTTGAGCTTGAGCGCCGCGCCGGATTTTGGTTTGCTGCTGCCGCTGGGTGGTAGGTTACCCAAGCGGTCAACGGGGGCAGACTGTAAATCTGCTGGCTTACGCCTTCGGTGGTTCGAATCCACCACCTACCACCATTTTCATGCAAGTGCCGCCTCACACCCCGCACGCACATGGCGTTCTCTTCCGACGTGCTCCCCACCGGATTTCGCGGAGGCGTTCATGTGCCCCGCCCGGAGCACGCGCGCCCGGCGGACAAAAAAGGCGGAACCGCACAATGGTTCCGCCCCTTCGGAACAAGCCGTTGCTCAGGCGCGCTCGAGGTATTTGCCCGTGCGCGTATCAATTCGGATTTTCTCGCCGGTCTTGATGAAAAGCGGCACCTGCACGGTGATGCCGGTTTCGAGCACGACGGGTTTCTGGACGTTGTTGGCCGAGTCGCCCCGGATGCCTTCGGGCGCGTCGGTCACCGTGAGCACCACGCTGGGCGGCAGTTCCACCGACACCGCGCGGTCCTCGACAAACGTCACCGTCACCGGTCCGTTTTCGACCAGATAATTGCGCGCCTCACCCACCAGCTCCGGCGAAAGCGTCACCGTCTCGAACGTCTCCGGATCGGTGAACACGTAATCATCGCCGTCCCGATAGCTAAACTCCATCTTTCGGGTCGTTAAGGGCACGGTCTCGACCTTCTCGGTGGAGCTGAAGCGCACGTCGGCGGATTTGCCGGTGCGGATGCTTCGGAGCGTGGCCTGAACGAAGGCGCGCAAGTTGCCGGGCGTGCGGTGTTGCACATCGAGCACCACGCAGATTTCGCCGTTGTAATCAATCGCCTGCCCGCGGCGCAGGTCATTTGCTGCAATTGCCATAAATCGTTTCTTCGCTGGTTGTTAAACGTCGCAACAGGAACGCCCAGTTTATGCGCAGTTCACCCCTTGGCAAGTCCCGGCTCGGCCCTGGTCGCCGCCGGGCCGTCCCGAGGGATTACCCGGCAGGGGCACTGCATTATCCCGCTCAGGATTTCGGGGCGGTCTCGGCGGCTTGCTCCGCCGGCGGCGGACGCAAGGGCCAGCGCTCCGCGTCGGTGCGCGCCGTGGCCATGATTTCCTCAATGCGTTTGACGACGTCGGGATGTTGCTCGGCCAGATTGCGCGTTTCGCCGGGATCGGTCTTGAGGTCGTAGAGTTCGATCGGGCCGCCGGGGCGCAGTCGCAGGCCTTTCCAGTCGCCGAGTCGCACCGCCTGCTTGGAGCCTCTTTCGTGGAATTCCCAGTAGAGATACTCGTGCCGGTTGGTTTGCGCCTGGCCCAGCAGCAGCGGCAAGATCGAAATGCCGTCAATGCCCGGCGGCGTCTCGGCGCGTGCCATCTCTGCGGCCGTGGGCAAAAAGTCCCACGCGGCCCAGGGAAAATCGCTCACCTGTCCCGGTTTGATGCGCGCCGGCCAGCGCACGATCATCGGCACGCGAATGCCGCCCTCGGTCAGGTCCCGTTTGCGACCCCGGAAGGGGCCGCTGCTCTGGAAAAACTTCGGGTCCACGCCGCCCTCTTGATGCGGGCCGTTGTCGCTGCTGAAAAAAATCACCGTGTCCTCGTCAATCTTGAGCTTTTTGAGGTGCTCGAGCAGTTGGCCGATGTAACCGTCCAGGCGGGTGATCATCGCGGCCTTGTTTTTTTCGGGCTGGGGCCAGGGCTCGTGGGTGTAGGGCGCATCGGAGGGCACTTCCATGCCGTTGCCGGTGCGCGCGCCCAGTTCGTTGTTCGCGTGCGGGATCGTGTAGTTGAGGAACAGGAAGAACGGGCGGTAGCGGTTGTGGAATTCCGGTTTGCTGTAACGGATGAAATTTAATGCCGCCTTCGTACACAGGTCCGGCACGTAGAGCTCCTTGCGCCCGCCCAGGTTTTCGTAAAGCGTGATTTTGCCGTCGAACCCCTCGTGGCCCTCGCGCGGCGGGTCGTAGCGCCACAGATACGTCGGGTAGTAGTCGTGCGCGTGGACGTTTTCCAGGTAGCCGACGAACTCGTCGAAACCCTTTTTCTGCGGCACGCCCGGCAGGCCCTCGTCCGAGAGCCCCCACTTGCCGATCAGGCAGGTGCGGTAGCCGGCGCGCTGGAGCAGTTGGGCCACGGTGAGCTCGTCGGCGCGCAGCGTGCCGCCGCGAACGTTGCCCCGCAGGTTCAAATGCCCCGTGTGCTGGCCCAGCATGAACGCCGCGCGCGAGGGCATGCACACCGTGCTGCCGGCATAAAAGCTCGTGAACCGAATCCCTTCGGCAGCGAGCCGATCCAGATTCGGCGTGCGGATTTTCTTTTGCCCGTAACACCCCAGATCGCCGTAACCCAGGTCGTCAGCCAGAATAAAAATGATGTTCGGCCGCCGCGGCGCCGGCGGAGCGTTCGACGATGAATGGGTTGTGGCCGCCGACCCGCCAGCCGCAAACCGTGTCAGTGCCACCGCGGCACCCAACAGGAAAATCCCCACGCGGCACGCCGGTCGTGCTCTGCCTCCCGGCCAAAACTTCCTCGTCGCGGCTCCATTACGCATCGTCGGTCGGGATTGTGCGGCGCGCAGATGCATGCGTCCAACCAAAACGCCGCCGACACCGGGCCACGCTGAATTGGGACGGGCCGATTCCTCGCGCCCGCGGCGAGGCTGCGCGCCACACGACCACGCCAGACCCGTAGGGCCTTCTGCGGCCCTGGAACAGGAGATGGCCGGATTGTGGCAAAAGGCGCTCCAGGCGGCGGGGCCGTGGCGGCTCAGTCGCGCCGGCCTTCTCCAACCGGAGGCTCGCGCTGTCGGTCCGGCCGGGCCGCGGGTTGGCTGCCGGAGAGCGGGTCAGGAGATGCCTGAAAGGCGGTTCCCGGTCGCGTTGCCGAACGGGATGCCGCAGTGGGCGCTGCCGAGCGCACCTCGCGCAGCCGGTAAAACGCCCCCGGTCCTCCCGTCGGATTGAGGGTCGCCTCGTAATAGCCCGGACTGGTTTCGTGGATCGTGGCGGGCGCGTCCCTCCAGGTCTTCAGGTCGGTGCTGACCTCGACGGCAAACTGTGCCCCGGAGTTGGCGCGCCAGCGGAGCACCAGCGCACGGACGGCGCCCGGCGCTCGCAGGGTTTCCCCGCTGCCAGAGCC
>JAOAIM010000193.1 GCA_026414705.1 Verrucomicrobiia bacterium
CAGATGTGTATAAGAGACAGGAAATGGCGCCCGCGCCGGCGCGAGCTGGAACTGGCGCTGACGCCGCTGGGCGACGGGCTGTTCGGTCCGTCGGGGCGCGTGCTTTCGTCAGCACAGACCGACCTGGCGCATCAGTTTGTTCACTGGCGCAAGTTCGGTTTTGAAGAATTGCGCACGGGCAATCTGGCGCTCTGGAATCCCTACATTTACGGCGGCGCGCCATTTTTTGGCGGGTTTCAATCCGCGCTGCTCTATCCGCCGAACGTGTTGTTTCTGGTGCTGCCACTGGCGGCGGCGGTGAACTGGAGCATTGCGTTGCACGTGTTTTTGACGGGCGCGTTCATGTTCGCCTGGGCGGCGCATCGCGGGCTGCATGCCTGGGCGTGCGTGATGTGCGGCGCGCTGGTGATGTTCGGCGGGACGTTGTTCCCGCACGTGTATGCGGGGCATCTGCCGAATCTGTGCACGATGGCGTGGGCGCCGCTGGTGTTTCTGGCGGTGGACAAACTGGCGGAACGCCCCGGCTTCGGCGGCGGCCTGCTCGGCGCGTTTGCCGTGGCGATGCAAATTCTGGCGGGGCATCCGCAATACGTTTTCTACACGGGCATCGCGGCGCTGGTGTATGCGGGGTTGAACCTGCGGACGGCGACGGATCGTTTGAAGTTCGTCACGGCTGTGCTGGGCCTGTATGGGGGCGGCGCGGCCCTGGGCGCGGTGCAACTGTTGACCGGGCTGGCGGAGTCGGGCGAAACGCTGCGCGGGGCGGGGCTTTCGTATGAGTTCGCGGCGATGTTCTCGTTTCCGCCGGAGAATCTGCTGACGCTGGTAGCGCCGGAGTTGTTTGGGAACGTGCGCGAGGTGCCGTATTGGGGGCGCTGCCACTTTTGGGAGATGTCGCTGTTTTTCGGCGCGAGCGCGCTGGCGCTGGCGGTGCTGGGCGCGGCGCGGGGCGGGGCGAAGCGACGGCACGCGGTGACGATGGTGGTGGTGTTGCTGGTGCTGGCGCTGGGGGCGAACACGCCGCTGTTCAAGTTCCTGTATGAGTGGGTGCCGGGCTTTGACCGGTTTCGCGGCACGTCGAAGTTCGCGTTTCCGGCGTCGCTGTTTCTGGTGCTGCTGGCGGGGCTGGGCGTGAATGAGCTCTTGTCGCGCGGGTCGGCACTGGGCGGCGTGCCGCCGCCGGGCGGGCGGGCGTTGCGGGCCACGGCGGTCGGGACGTTCGGCTTGGCGGTCGCGTTGGGCATCGCTGCGGTGTGGGTGCATCTGGCCGTCGGGACGAACCCAACCGGGAGCGGTTGGGGACGGGTGATGGCAGCGGTGCGGGACACGGGCGAGTTGTTTTTGCCGTCGGGGCTATACAGCGATCCGGATTTTGTGAGGCGCGCCGGGCGGCACGCCGCCGCGTCGCTGGGCGTGGCGAGCGGCACGCTGGCGCTGGCGGGGCTGTTGTTGCTCTGGAGCGAACGGCAGGGCCGGTTCGCCCTCGCGCTGGCGGCGGTGGCATTGGTCGAGTCGGCGGTGTTTGCGCGGCGAACGGTGACCTGGTTTGAGTTGAGCGCGGCCACGCCCGAGGCGGTGAAACGGTTTCTGGCCGAGCGGCCGGGGGATTATCGCATCGCCAACCCGGCCCATCCGCACAGTGCCATGAGCCTGCGAGTGCCTGAGTTGTTGGGCAACGATCCGGGCGTGTTGCGGCGATATGCGGAACTGGTGGCGTTCACGCAGGGCCAGAATCCCGACGAGGTGCTGCAACACATCCCGTTGACGCGCGAGCATCCGTTGCTGGGGATGTTGCGGCTGCGGTTTTTGTTCCTGGCGCAGGGCGGGGAGCGATATCGCGTGGCCGAGTTCACCAACGACCTGCCGCGAGTGCTGCTGGTCGGTGCTTACAAGGTGCTGCCGAATCGGGACGCGATTTTCAACGCGATGGCCAACCCGGCATTTGATCCCCGGCGGGAGGTGATTCTGGAAACCGAGCCGGAGCCGCGTCCGGCTCCGGGCGAGCCGGACGGCGAGGTGCGTGTGGTCGAGTCCTCGACGGATCACTTGACGGTGGAGGCGCGTTTGCGGTCGCCGGCGATTTTGCTGATCACCGACGCTTACAGTCGGCACTGGCGGGTGCGGGCGTTGACCGGTAGCGGCCAGCAGGCGTATCGCGTGATGCCGGCCAACTACTGTTTGCGGGCGATTGCGCTGGCGGCCGGCGAACATCGGCTGCGGCTCGAATACGCGCCGTGGGGATTTGCGGTGGGCAGGTGGATTTCGCTCGGGGCGGCCGCGGTGGGCTTGGCATTTCTGTTCGGGCGTGCTGTGCTTGGGCGCAGCCGGGGGCGTCGTTGGCGGATGATCATTTGCAACTGCGCAAAGGACCGTGCGGAGACACAAGAACAGGCGAGACGAGACGCGTGAAACTAACCACAAATCAAACCCTTGCAGAGCAATACTTGGCGAACTGGTGGAAGACGGGCTTCACGGTTGGTCTGCTGGTGCTTTGCAGCGCGCTCCTGTTCGCGCGGTTGGGGCATTACGCGTTTTGGTGCGATGAGGCCCAAACCGCCCTGGCTGCGAAAGGCATCTTGCGCACCGGCGAGACGACCGCCCTGGTGGACCATAATGTGGTTGCATATCGCGGTGGCATTCTTTTGAAGGAACTCCACGAGCGTTCGACGCCGCCTTTGCCGGCCTACGTCACAGCGTTGTTCCTTGCCGTTGCCGGGGAGGCGACCTGGTGGCTTCGGTTGCCGTTTGCGATTTGCGGTCTGCTGTGCGTGGCGCTGATGGCGCGCTGGTTGTGGCGGGCGCAGGCCGACAGGCTGACATGGGCGCTTATGAGTCTCGCCATTGTGGGCAACGTGGCGTTCATTCTTTACGGTCGCCAATGCCGCTATTACGCGCCGGCGATCCTCGCCACCATCGGCATCGTGTATTTGTATCTGCACTGGAACGGGCGTCGGCGCGGGTTGGTCGGGGTCGCGTTGCTTTCAGTGGTGTTGCTTGCGTGCAACTACCTGAACTTCGTCGTCCTCTATATTTGCCTCGCGGTGGACTACTGGTTTTGGGGGCGGCATCGGCGGCCACTCCGGCCTGCCGACTGGTTAACCTTGCTGCTGCCACAAATGGTGGCAGGGGGCGTAATCGTTGGCATTTGGAATCCGCTTCAAACGGAAAATGCCGGGGCGCTACTTACGACGCCGTTGTCGAAGCGGCTGGAGTTGATCGGGTGGAATTTCCGGGACTTGAACGAGGGCGAGTTGGGCGTGGGCAGCCTGCTGCTTTTAGCGCCTCTGCTTTACTGGTGGCGGGGCAATGTCTGGTTGTTGCGTGGCTGGGTGGCGTTGCTGGTCTATGTGGTGACCACGGGTCTGCTTTCACCCCAGGTTCTCGACGGGAGCGCACAGTTTGCCGACGTGCGGTATTTGGCGCCGGTGATTCCGCTGTGCATGGTGCTGGGTGTGTTGGGGATCCGGGAGTTGACGCGGAACGCGCAGTGGGCGGCGTTGCCACTTGGCGTGGTTGCGTTTGGGTCCAATTTGCTCAACGGCGGGCCGCTGCTGCCCGATGGGGCGCGTTCGACGATGGTTCTGTTTGTGCGCGAACTGCTCGATCCGCCGTCGGACCCTTTCACCGTGACGGCGCGCTGGCTGCGGGAACACGCGCCGGACCGGGCGACGGTGTGGGTGCTGCCGAACGAGAGCACCTACCCGCTCATGTTTCACGCGCCGCACCTGGTGTATGCCTGGCAGTTGGAACCGGTGCGGGCGCGACAGTTCAGGTCCCTGGGGCCAATTCACTTCCAGCGGGTGGTGCCGCCGGATTTCATTGTGGCGTTTGGTCCGTTCGTCCGGCAAATGCAACAGGTGCTGGGCTCGTGGGAGGTGCCCGCGCGCTACGAGCGCGTGGCGCGAATTGACCATTACTGGCGCGACGGACACAGGCCGGAACTCTTTTGGCGAACATTCAAACCGGTGGTGCGCTTTGATCCAGAGCGCGAGGCGATTTACGTGTATCAACTCCGGGGCGGTGCTCAGAGCGCCGCGGCGCGCCGGGTTTTGTCAGACCTGCTGGCCTTCCAGGGCAAATACCGCGACGCGATTTTCTACTACCGCGCCGCGCTGGAAGAGTCGCCGGATTCGGTGGAAACCTTGAACAACCTGGCGTGGCTTTTGGCGACCTGTGCAGATGAAACGCTGCGCGATGGCCCGGAGGCCATGTCCTTGGCCGAACGCGCCAACGAGCTGGCTGGAGGGCGTGACCCTTACGTGTGGGGCACGTTGGCCGCGGCTTGCGCTGAGGCGAAACAGTTCGACGCAGCGGTCGAGGCCGCTGAGCGCGCCCTCGCGCTGGCGCGGCAACACGGCAACGCGCGGCTGGCTGAAGAAACCGTCCAGCGTCTGGCCCTTTATCGCGCGGGCAAACCATGGCATGAGCCGGCTCCGTGAACATGGTCAAAGGCGAGCCGGGCGCGCCCACCAACGTGCGCCGCGCCAAAGTCCGCAGGCTTCTGCCCAATAACAGCCCGAAGCTTGCATGGCGAGGCTGACAACGAATGGAGAGCAACGTCGCTCGGTGAAATTCCGCGGGGAAAATCAGACCAACCTCATGCGCGCGCTTGTCGCAGGGCTAACGCTGGTCGTTGCGACGGTGCTGGCGTATGCGCCGGTGTTCCGGGCGGGGTTCATCTGGGACGATGATTTTCTGGTCACGGCCAATCCGCTGGTGACCTCGCCCGACGGGCTGCGGGACATCTGGTTTTCCACGCGGCCGGTGGATTATTTCCCGCTGACGCTGACCTCGTTGTGGGTGGAGTGGAAGCTCTGGGGCCTGAACCCGACCGGTTATCACGTGACCAACGTGCTGCTGCACGCGGCGAGCGCGCTGGTGCTCTGGCGGCTGTTGCGGCGGCTGGCGATTCCCGGCGCGTGGTGGGCGGCGCTGCTCTTTGCGCTGCATCCGGTCAACATCGAGTCGGTCGCCTGGATCGCTCAGCGCAAAAACACGCTCTGCATGGTGTTTTTTCTCCTGAGCGTGTGGGCGTATGTGCGGTACCTGCAGGGGGTCGAGGGTCGAGGGTCGAAGGTCGAGGGTCGAGGGACGAGGGACGAGGGTCGAGGGTTGAGGGTCGAGAGTCGGGAGCGTTGGGTGGTCCAGGCAATGGCTCTGGACTCTCGACCCTCGACTCTCGACTACTTCCTGGCGTTGGTGTTTTTCGCGCTGGCGTTGTTGAGCAAGACGGCGGTGGTCATGACGCCGTTTGTGCTGCTGCTGTGCACGTGGTGGTTGCGGACGGGCGGCGCGGGGCGCGAACAAGAAAGGGGCAACGTGGACAAGGGGGGAGTGAACGCGCCGACGCGGACGGGCGGTGCCGGGGCGGCGCTCACGGGACGGGACGTGTTGCGAACCGTTCCGTTTTTCGGGCTGGCGGTTGTGTTCGGGTTGATCACGGTATGGTTTCAATACCACCAGGCCATCGGCGAACACGAGGTCAACCCGCGCAGTCTGGCGGCGCGACTGGCGGGGCTGGGCTGGGCGGTGTGGTTTTACCTCTACAAGGCGTTGCTGCCGGTGGACTTGGCGTTTGTGTATCCGCGCTGGCGGATTGAGCCGGGGTCGCTCACGGCGTGGCTGCCGAACGCCGCGTTGGTGCTCTGCGGGGCGGTGATGTGGCTGGGACGGCGCGGTTGGGGGCGCGGGCCGTTTTTTGCGTTGAGTTATTTCGTGCTGATGCTGTTTCCGGTGCTGGGGCTGTTCAACATCTACTACCAGCGCTACTCGTTCGTGGCGGATCACTGGCAGTATTTTTCGATCATCGGCGTGGTGGCGCTGGTGGTGGGCGCGGCGGCGGGATTGCAAGCACTCTGGGGCGCGAGGTCGGTTTGGGGCGCGTGGGTTTTCCGGTTTGCGGCGGCTCTGTTGGCGCTGGTGCTGGGCGCGTTGACGTGGCGACAGGCGGGACTTTACCGGGATGCTGAAACGCTCTGGCGCGACACGTTGAAAAAAAATCCCGACGCGTGGCTGGCGCACAATAATCTGGGGATTTTGCTCGGCGCGCGGGGTGAACTCGACCCGGCCGAGCGGCACTTCCGGGAAGCGACGCGGATCGAACCGGGTTATGCCGAGGCGTATTGCAACCTGGGGATTGTTCACGCGCGGCGCGGCCACATCGAGCCGGCCGTGGCGGCGTATCGTCAGGCGCTGGAGCGGCGGCCCGATTACCCGGAGGCGCACAACAACCTGGGAGCGGCGTTGCTCGAATTGGGCCAAACCGCCGAGGCCATCGCGCATTTCGCGCAAGCGGTTCGATCCAAACCGGATTATCGGGATGCGCATCAGAACCTGGTGCTGGCGCTGGCGCGCGCCGGGCGACCGGACGAGGCGGCGGCGCACCTTGAGCGGGCAATCGCATTGGGCGCGCCCGCCGCGTTTCTGCATCGCGCCGTGGCCGACGCCTTCGCCGCGCAGAAAAACCACACGCGCGCCATCGCGCATTATCGCGCGGCGCTGGCGGCGCAGCCGGATTTTGCCGACGCGCTCAACAACCTGGCGTGGTTGCTGGCGACCTGTTCGGAGGCGTCGTGCCGGAACGGCGCCGAAGCCGTTCGCCTGGCCGAACGCGCCGTGGAACTGACCCGCCGCTCCGATCCCCACACCCTCGGCACCCTCGCCGCCGCCTACGCGGAGACCGGCCAGTTCGAGCGCGCCGTGGCCACGGTGCGAGCGGCGCTGGCCCTGGCCGAGGCGCGCGGGCAAAAGGAGCTTGCGGCGCAGCAGCGCGCGCACCTGGAATGTTATCTGGCGCAACGTGCTTACCGTGAACCCTGAGAGCAACGAGCCGGTGGTTGTGAAGGTGCAGGCTGGTGGGGCGAGCCGGTGGAGCGAGCCGACCTGCTCGGATCGGCGCGTTGCCCTGGCCGTGGCCGTGCTGCTGGCTGCCGTGACCCTGGGCGTGTATGCGCCGGTGCTCCGGCACGATTTCGTCAACATGGACGACCAGGTTTACGTCACCGAGAACTTCCACGTTCAGCAGGGACTGCGCTGGGCCTCAGTGCGATGGGCCTTCACCAACCTGGATGCCTGCTTCTGGCATCCGCTGACGTGGCTTTCGCACCTGCTGGACTGCCAAATCTTCGGGCTATGGGCTGGGGGACATCATTTGAGCAGTGTGTTGT
>JAOAIM010000194.1 GCA_026414705.1 Verrucomicrobiia bacterium
CCTGAAAGCCGCCGAGGTGGTCGGACTCGCTGCGCGCGATGCTGCGCCCGCGGAAGCCCGGCTGGAAGAGGTTGCGACGCATGTAGGCGACGTATTTGCCGATGCGGTCGTCCCAAAAGATCACGTTCTGCGAGTCCAGGTGCTGGCGGCCTTCCGGGTGCGTGAAGGTGAGGACCTTGTCGTGCGTCTTGCGCCAGCGGACGCCGTCGGGCGAGGAGAACACCACCGTGTGCTTGTATTCGTCCGAGATGCGCACGGCGTAGCGGAAGCGCTCGTCGGCGGGCGCGGTCGGGTCGTAAAACACCATCCCCTCGGAGCTGACGTGCTCGACGCCGCCCGCGCCGCGGCCCACGACGATGTTGTTGTCGCGGCTGCCGTTGAACTCGGCCAGGCCGAGGTTGGGTTTTTCCCAGTGGATGCCGTTGGTCGAGCGGGCGTAGCAGATGCCCGCATCGGCCGGATACCAGAGGTGATAAACGCCGTCCACCCAGAGCACCGAGCAATACACGTCAATGTATTTGCCCTCCCACGGGCGGTCGGCCACCAGCGTGCGCTCGCCGGTTTTGCGCGGCGGATGCACGCGCAGCTCCACGTTGGTGCTCGAGGCAAAGAAGCGTTGGTCAATGAAGAGCTGGCGGCGGTTGCCGATGTCCAGGGCAGCCACGCTCGCATTCGTCAGAGCGGGGAACAGCGCCCACGAGGCCAGGGCGAACCACGGCAACTTTTGAAGCACGAGTTTCATCGCAGCACTCGGGTCACGGTTGAAACTGGAACGCAAACAGATCGGTGTTGCGCAGCACAAATCGCAGGCGCACCGGCTTGCCCGCCAGCGCCGCGACGTCGCTCCGCCCGCGCCAGTTCACCACGCGATCCAGTTCGTTGGCGGTGTGAATGATGTCGCAGTCCTCCAGCGCAAAGCCCGGGATCGGTTCACCGCCGGCCTCCTGCAGTTCCACGCGCGCGAAGCCGGTGGCGGACGTGTTGATGTTCAACAGCAGCCGTCGCCCGTTGAAACGCAGCGGCGGTGTGGTGAATTCACCGCCACGCCAGTCGGCTCGCACTGAGACGAATCCGTCGCGGCGCAGCACGATGCGGCTGAAGACGGTGATGTTGTTGGTGCCGCCGACGCCGGCGGCGGTGAGGATGCGGCGGTTTTCCTCGGTGCGGTCCCAACCATGCAACCAGTCGGAAGCGCGGTAATACATGAAGATTTCCCGTCCGTCGGGGGAGGGCACCAGGCCGTAGATCAAACGGGTGGAGTAGCAGTCGAACTCGCCCTTGAGGCCCAGCGGCAACCAGGGCGCGCGATCGTAGCGTTCCCAGCGGATGCCGTCGCGGCTGGCGGCAAAGACCGTTTCCATCGGGCCGGCGTTGACGGGCAGTTCGCGGGCGAACTCGCGCAACGCGCGCGTGTAGTGGTAGTAGGCTTGCGGGAACATGAACCAGGCGTGGTCGGCCCACGGGTAACGCAGCGCGGCGCTGTTGTAGTAGTCCACCACCGAGATGCCGTCGTGCCACGGGTCGGGCGGCTCGGGCACGAAGACCACCGGCATGTCCTGCACGACCGGGAACTCGCCGAGCCGGTCGGATTCCGCGCGGGCAATGGCCCGGCCCTGGCCCTGAGCCTCGCCGCCGCGCAGGTTGCGCCGCACGTAGGCGACGTATTTTTTTCGGCCCGCGTCCCAGAAGAGCACGTTTTGCGAGTCCAGATGATGACCGCGCACTTCGGGCCGGTAGGTGATGACGTTTTCGTGCGTCCACCGCCATTGGATGCCGTCGCCGGACGAGAGCAGGTTCAGGCTGTCGCTCTTGCCCTCGTCGGTTTTGCTGAAGCGGTTGACCATGCGAAAGCGCTCGGTCGGCGGCGCGTTCGGATCCACAAACACCATCATCCCGTCCTGACCGATGCGCAGGCCCGCTGCGCCGTGGCCCACGACGATGTTGTTGTTGGAATCGCCCTGATACGCCACCAGGCCGAGGTTCGGTTTGGTCCAGGTGACCCCATCGGTGGAGGTTGCGTAACAGATTGCGCCATTGGTTCGGCCCGTGTGCCAGAGCGGGGTGTCCATGGCGTGATACCACATCTTGTAGAGATTGCCGTCCTTCAGCACGCAACTGTAGGGGCCGAGGCCGCCGCGTTCCCAGGGCCGGTCGGGCACCAGATTGCGCTCGCCGGTTTTGCGCGGCGGATGCACCACCAGCCGGACGTTGTTCGACGTGGCGAAAAACAACCCGTCCAGAAACAGTTGTCGTCGGTCGCCGACGTCCAGGACCGCGTCCTGGGCGAGCGCGACGCGGGGCAACACGATTGCGAGAGCCAGGGTCACGAAGGCAAAGGACGGGGCGTGCGATCGCTTGTGCTTCATGGGCAAACCCGTGTGCGAAACGTTCCTTCTCATCGCATCACTCCGGCAGTTCCATCAATCGAATCGGCCCGAAGTAGGCGATGGTGTAGTTGTTCATGGAAAGTTTGCGGTCCTCGGCGCGGATGCGCAGGTGCAGTTCGGGCACGTCATCGGGAATGCGTGGCAGGCGCACCATGAACCACTGCCCGCGTTCGGGAATCTGGCCCAGGTCGGCCTCCCAGAGCACGCGCTCATCCCAGCGCAGTTGCAGGAACCGGTAACCGGCCCAGCGGTAATGCACCAGCGTGTTGGAGAACAGGTCCTTGTTGGCCGCGCTCACAAAGATCAACAGCCCCAGCCGGTCGCGCTTGCCGCTCACCGGCACCGTGGCGGGTAACTCCACGTATTCGCCCGGTTCGCCGGGACGCAGGACGCGGTCGGCGGTGAAGACGGCAGCCTCAACGTTTTTGGTGCGATGGCGGCCCGCGATCCAGTCGCCCCAAAACTGTTCCTGCGCGGCGGGCAGCACCGTGGCCAGCAGCCGATTGGCGACCTGCCAGCGGCCGATGCCCCATTCAATCGGCGGATTGCGCAGCCAGTCGGTCATCGTCGCGTCGCTCAAAATCGTGTGGCTGTAGTTGGTGACGCGCTCGCGCAGGGTCTGTTGCCGCGCTTCGAGAACCTGTTTCCAACCGCCGGCGTCGAGTGACGCGCGCTTGCGCCACCAGGCGGCGTAGCTTGCCAGATGCGGATAGCCCGGCAGCGCGCGGGTGATCTGCTCCAGCTCATTGGAGAGCCGCGGGCGCGCCGCGGCGGCCAGCTCGTTGACGCGCGCCTCGTTCCCGGCGTGGAGCGCGTCGAGGATTTTGCGCTGGTAATCCGGCCACCACTCCTCGGGATACGCCAGGTCGGCCGCGGCGCGGTGCGTGTCCAGTTCGCGGCGCATCCGCTCCAGGTAGGCCGATTGGAGCTCCTCGCGTGGGAGGAGAGTCTCGTTGGGCGCGCTTTGGGTGAGCGTCTCAAGCGCGGCCGTCATTTCGCGCAACAACGCGTGCGCAGCGGGCCGGTCGGTTGCGTTTTTGAGGCGCGGCGGGCAAAACGGCGTGTGCTCGGTGGACTTGTAGGCGTAGCGGAACAGACCGAAAAGTTCGCGCAAGCGGTCGTCGAAGCGCATCGCCGCGTCCACCTGCGATTCGCCGAAGACGATCGAGTAAATCCGCGCCCGCAACGCGCGCCAGTCGTGGCCCCGGGGATTCCAGCCCCACCAGTTGATCACGGGCACGACGTAGTGCTGGCCCAGGGCGTTGCCGCCCCAGGGCATGACAGCCTCCAGGCACTCGCCCCCGGCGGCCAGCAGTTCGTAATCGGGCGCGCTCCAGCCGTCGGCCAGTGGCGGCACGCCCCAATATGCCTGCGCGGTGAAGTAACGCGGCCAGTTGTGCCACCAGCCGGGTTTGGTTTTGAGGCCCAGGCTGCGCGCCTGGGCGAGCATTTCGGGCGAGGGCACCGGCGTCCAGAACCAGATGGCCTGTTCCATGCCCGGCACGGCCATGAGCTTGCGATTGAACTCCGTTACCACGCGCTGATACGAGCCTTTGGGTGGCGTGATGGCGATGAGGTGGCCGCGGATGTTTCGCTCCCGTCCCAGTTCCAAAACCCGTTTGGCCAGCGTCACCGGATCATCGCCCGGCCCGCGGTCATCAAACGAAAGCCACAGGCCGTCCGCGCCCAGATCGAGCAGCTCACGAAACGTTTTCAGCACCTTGTCATATTCACTCCCGGGCACGCCGCAGTTGACCGTGGCGTAAACGAGAATGCCGCGCCGATGCGCCCCGCGAATCGCCCTGGTGATTTCGGCGTGGTCGAGGGTTTCGCCCGGTTCAAAGGCGTAAATGCCGCTGCGCAGGTCAATGAAGTTCACGCGTGAAAGCACGTAAAGGTCGAGTTCGCCCGGACGCAGGTAGTGCTTCACTTCCGTCTGGGGTCGCCCGCGCCAGGGAATCACCGGCGCGTCCCGCACGGCGGCCTGAACAAACTCCACCGCATCACCCGCGCGCCGGAGCATCTGCGCGAAGGTGTCCTGGGCATACTGCACGGCGCGCGCGTTGCAGCCCCCGACCAGCACCAGCAGTCGGCCGCCTTCAGCGAGCGGCTGGATGACGTAACCGTCGTGACCGGGCGCGGTGGGGCTCAAGTTCACGTTGTGTCGCGCGCAAAGGGTGTCGAGCAGCCGGATGGTCGATCGCTGGCCCAGACCGATCAGGGTTTTGTGCGCGAGCGTTTCGGCGCCCTCGCGGACGACGGGCCACTGTTGCCGAAACCGCTTCGCCACGTATTCGCGCAGCAGGCGGGCAGCTTCCTGTTCCGGCTCGGTAGCCTGCGCGCCCAGCACGATGGCGACGCTCTCGGCGGTGATTTTCGCGGGCGGCGCGTCAAGCCAGCGAACTTCACGCGGCGCGGGAACGAGCACCGGTCGCGTCGCCCTCAATGCGGCAGCTCGCGTCGGGGCGCCCGTGGCGATCGCGGTAATCACACCTGCGCAACAGGCAAGGCGGATGACGGAGTTACGTTGCAAAAAACGGTTGATCCGCTGACGAAACACCGCAGGCATTGTTGATCGGCACATGAGTCGGGCACGAGTTAGTTGCCTGATGGACAGGCGGTCACGGGTTTCGACCGCGCGCGCGAGGCGATTATTCAAAATGGCACGGCTCAATTCCCCTGACGCTTGCCATTGGCGGAGCCAGCATTTCTAATCCGCCCATGCGAAGCAAGATTTTGATTGTCGGCTGCGGCAGCATCGGTGAACGCCACTTGCGCTGTTTCCAGCGCACCGGCCGCGCCGAGCCGGTCGCGTGTGAGGTCAATTCCGACGTGCTTCGAAAGGTCTGCGAGACCTACCGCGTGACGGGATTTTCGAGCCTGGACGCGGCGCTGGCGGCGGGCCGCTATGACGGCGCGGTGGTCTGCACGCCCGCGCCTTCGCATATCCCGGTAGCCTGCCGCCTGATGCAGCACGGCGCGCACGTGCTGATTGAAAAACCGCTCAGCACCACGCTCGCCGACGTGCCGCAACTGCGGCAGACGATCACGACGACGGGCCGGTTTTGCGCCGTCGCCTACACGTATCACTTCATGCCCGGCATCAAAGCGATGCGCGAGGCGGTGCGCAGCGGGCGTTGGGGCCGGCCGTTGCAGGTCATCGTCGCCGCCGGACAGCATTTCCCCACGTTTCGGCCGGCGTATCGGACCATTTACTACGCGCGGCACGAGACCGGCGGCGGAGCGATCCAGGATTTGCTCACGCACTTTGTCAACGCGATGGAATGGATCGTGGGGCCGACGACGCGCGTGTTTGTCGAGGCGGCGCATCAGTTTCTGGACGGCGTGACGGTCGAGGACACGGTGTGCCTGACGGCGCGGCACGGCGAGGTGCTGGCGAGTTATTCGATCAACCAGTTTCAGCCGCCGAACGAGGCGCTGTATCAGGTGCATTGCGAGCAGGGCAGTCTCAAATACGAATACCACGAGCAGCGATGGGCCGAGTGGCCGCGCGGCGCAGAGGCCTGGCAGCATCATCCCGCGCCGGTGAAGGAACGCGACGATCTGTTCGTGGCGCAGGCGAATGCGTTTTTGGACGCGATGACCGGCCGGCCAACCGACCTGGCGACGGTGGACGAAGCGGTGCAAACGCTCCGGGTCAACGTGGCGAACATGGAATCCTGGCGCACCGGAAAGCCGGTGGAGATCGAAAACATCGCAAACTGAAAATTGCAAATTGCAAATTTTTCATTGGGAGGCGTGATGACATCGAATGAACTTTCGCTGCGGCTGTGGCACTTCGCCGTTCGGGTGGGAAAGGTGGTGGATGCGCTGCCCGACACCCGTTTGGGTCGGCATGTGGCCGGTCAACTGGTTCGGTGCGGCACATCAGCCGCGCCGAACTACGACGAAGCCTGCGCCGCCGAGAGCAAGGCTGATTTCGTGCACAAACTGGCCGTGGCTTTGAAGGAGCAGCGCGAAACGTGCGGCTGGCTGCGCTTTATCATCCTGGCCGGACTGCTGCCGGAGAAGCGCATTGCGCCGCTGCTGGATGAGGGGCGACAGTTGTCCAGCATCCTGGGCCGTTCGATCGTGACGGCCAAATCGCGCCGTCGCCTGCCGGGTAAGGCATCGCCGGCAATTTGAAATTTTCAATTTGCAATTCCCAATTTGCAATTCGCTGTGCCATGAAAATCACCCAACCCGAAATTCGCCTCGCCATGCTGGGCATGATCGAGGGCAACGGCCATCCCTATTCCTGGTCGGCCATCATCAACGGCTACAACCCCGACCAGATGGCCAAGTGCCCGTTCCCGGTCATCCCGCAATACCTCTCGGAAGTGCCGCGCCACACCCTGCGCGTCCTCGGCGCGCGCGTCACTCACGTCTGGACCGATGACCCGGCCGACGCGCCCAAGGTCGCCGCCGCCAGCAAAATCGAACACGTCGTCGCCAAGCCCGAAGATGTGATCGGCCAGGTGGACGCGGTGATCATCGGCACTGACGACGGGCATGAGCACGTGCGCCGGGCGCGCCCGTTCATTGAAGCGGGCCTGCCGGTGTTCGTGGACAAACCGCTGGCGATCAACGTGCCGGACCTGAACCAGTTCATCCGCTGGCACAACGAGGGGAAGGTGTTTCTGTCCAGCAGCAACATGCGTTACGCGCCGGAGACCAAACTCATCAAACGCCAGAAGGCGCAATTGGGTGAGTTGCGCTGGATCGTCTCCTGCACGAGCAAAACCTGGGA
>JAOAIM010000195.1 GCA_026414705.1 Verrucomicrobiia bacterium
ACAAGCGATCGAGCAAGGGTATTTCACGCCGATCACGCCGATACCGGAGAAGACCTTGCAGAAGGTGATTGATGGCGCGCGCCAAAGCCCCGAGTTGCCCGTCGCGGCCAAGAGGCTTTTGCCACCGGCCAACTGAGCCGGAAATTTCACACTCGTTGAGTCTGATTTCATGAACACCGCGCTTCAGCGCGGTGAGCCCGGGCAACCCGGCCTGCCAGTCGTTCAACGGCTTGCCCCACTCTGGAAAAGCCGCTGAGGCCGCCCTGCACCCTTGGCGGGCTTTGGCCATCGGGCAGAAGCCCGGGGTTAAGGAGAGGTCTGTAAAATATCCAGGCTAAAATATTGGGCTGGCGCCCCCACGCTCTCACGCTCTCACGCTCTCACGCTCCACGCTCAGGCCGGCTCACGCTCCACGGTTCAACCCATCACCCGATCCCTTTCGCGGGCCGGTGGGTCAACTGGCTGTCTTTAACTCGACCACGTCGTGCGGGGCGGCTTCCCGCATGCCGGCGACGCTCACGCGGATGAATCGCGCCCGGGCGCGCAGCTCGGCCAGATTCGCCGCGCCCAGATAACCCATGCCGGCCTGGATGCCGCCGATCAGTTGCGCCAGCACGCGGTCCACCGGGCCGACGGCTTCCTTGAGCGCTTCGATGCCCTCGGCGGCGACTTTTTGAGTGGGATTGGTCTGCTGGCCGTAGCGGGCGGCGCTGCCGGCTTTCATCGCCGCCAGACTGCCCATGCCGCGATATTGTTTGTAGAGCTTGCCGCCGATTTCGAGCACCTCGCCCGGCGACTCGGTGCATCCGGCGAACAAACCGCCGCAAATCACCCCGTGCGCGAGCGTGAGGGCCTTGACGATGTCGCCGCTTTTGGTGATGCCGCCGTCGGCCAGAATCGTCACGCCCTTGCGCGCCGCCGCGCGCGAGCAGACATACAGCGCGGTCATTTGCGGAATGCCCACCCCGGCGACCAGGCGCGTGGTGCAGATCGAACCCGGGCCCTGGCCGACCTTGATGATGTTGGCGCCGCACTCGGCCAGAAACTCGACCCCGGCGGCGCTGGTCACGTTGCCGGCGATGATCGGCAGTTTCGGAAACGCTTCGCGCAGCATCCGCACCGTGTCGCCCACGCCCTTGCTGTGCCCGTGCGCGGTGGAGACCGCCACCGCGTCCACACCGCGTTCGACCAGGCCGCTGACGTGGGTGAGGATGCGTTCGCGGTCCAGTTCGCCAAAGGCGTTGCGCGTGGCGCTCACCGCCGCGCCGCAGACCAGTCGGAACTGCGCGTCGCGCGCCGGCTTGAACTGCTGTTTGCGCTCCTGCTGGATGCGCTCGACGTCGTTGAGCGTGAACAGGCCGCGCAGGTGGTCGTCATCGTCCACGACGAGGAGTTTGTGAATGCCGGGCCGCTCGGTGAAAAACCGGTCGGCGCGCGCAATCGGGTCGCGTCCGAGTTCCTTCTTGTGAATCGTGTGGACCTGGGCGCGCGGGGTCATCGCCTCGGCGATCTTGCGTTTGGCGTAGCGGGGTTTGACCACGTGGCCCGAGAGCAGGCCGACGAGTTTGCCCTTTTCATCCACGACCGGGAACGTGCTGAAGCCGAATTTGCGTTCCTCGATGAGTTTGAGCACGTCGGCGATGAACTGTTCCGGGCGCACGGTGATCGGGTCCTGGATCATGCCCGGCACGTGGTATTTGACGCGGCTGACCTCGGACAGTTGCTGGCGCTCGGGCATGTTGTAATGGATCAGGCCCATGCCGCCGTTGAGTGCCATCGCAATGGCCATGCGCGACTCGGTCACCGTGTCCATGTCCGCCGAGAGGATCGGGATGTTCAGGCGAAGTCCCTCGGCCAGGTCGGTTTCCAGTTGCACGTCGCGCGGCAGGATTTCCGAGTAGAGCGTCGCCAGCGTCACGTCGTCGAACGTCAGCCCCAAATTCGCGTGCGCGGGGAAAAAAACGTCCGCCGGCAGATAAAATTGTGCGTCGAGTGATTTCGGCGAAGTTGCCATGTCGGAAGGTGAAAAACCTCGCGCGCGTTTGGCAAGCGCAAAGGCGCCCGTGCGGCTGCGGGCTGGGCGCTGCCCTGGCGCGCCGGCGGTTTTTTTGCCGTCTGCGACAAAAATCGCGTTCAGGCCGGCCCGGCCAGCAAATCGCGAGCACGCGGGGGGCGCGAAATCTTTTTGCGCCGGATTCGCCCGATGACTACGATTGGGTTGGTTTGTCCGGTGGTGTAACGGTAGCACAGGGGTCTTTGGAGCCCTTAGTCCTGGTTCGAATCCAGGCCGGACAGCCAGCTCGAAGCGCGCGCGATTCAGTCTGCAAACCGGCAATTGACCTGGTCGCCATGAATACCGCACCTCAGCCGCCGCCCTTGAGTCCAGCGTCGCCGCCTCCGTCGCCCGGCCTGGGCCTCGCGATCGTCAGCCTGGTGGTGGGCATCCTCGCGCTGCTGAGCAGCGTGCTTCTGGTCGGCGGGCTTCTGGGGTTGATCGGACTGGTGTTTGGCGCGTTGCATCTGGCGCGGAGAACCGGTCGCAACGGGCTGGCGTGGGCGGGCATCGCTCTTTCGGCGTTGGGCATCCTGGTCAGCATCGGCGTGGCCGCATGGGTGTTACCGAGGGCCAAAGCGATGTGGGAGAGTTTTGCCGTTGCGCTGGAGCAGGAGACCCACCCGTTCAAGGATTGGAAAGGTGTCGAGGCGCCGGATTTCACCCTGAAAACGCTCGACGGCACGAGCCTCAAACTCAGCGACCTGCGGGGGCGGCGCGTGATTCTGAACTTTTGGGCGACGTGGTGCCCGCCCTGCGTGAAGGAAATCCCGCATTTCATTCAACTGCGCAAAGAAATCCCCGAGGGCGACCTGGCGATCGTGGGCATCAGCAACGAGGACGAAGCGACGCTGCGCGAGTTTGTTCGGCGCAAGGGCATCAACTATCCCATCGCGTCGGCCGACGATCTGCCCGCGCCTTACCGGGAGGTGAGCGGAATTCCGACGACGTTTTTCATAGACCGGCGCGGTGTCATCCAGGAAGTGCTCATCGGCTACCATGACCTGGCAGCACTGCGCCAACACGCGTCGGCCCCCGACACCACCGGCGACATCAAAACCGCCCCCTCCGGCGGCGACGCCGCGTCACCCGGCGTTGGCGGCTCGCCGTAGGGTTCGATTTCCCTTCGTCAGCCCACGCCGGCTCCCAACGCTTGCTGGCCCGTTGGCGCGCCTTTACGCTCCGGCTCCGTGGAATCGCCGCCGATTTTGGAGTCACCCGCGCCCGGGGCAGCACCGCCCCGCATGTCGCTGCTGGCGCGCCTGCTCAACGTGCTGGCGATTCCGGGTCGGGTGTTTGAGGAGGTCATTCCCTCGCGGCATCGGGTGCTCAACTGGCTCGTGCCGGTGTTGCTGGCCGCCGCCGTGGGCGCGGCGGGCGCGGTGCTCGTGGCGGCGCAGCCCCACTTCCAAAAAACGGTGCGCGAGCGGCAGGAGCGCATGATTGAGAAACAGGTCGAGGCCGGCAAAATGACGCGCGCCGAGGCCGACCGCACGCTGGCGTGGCTGGGGCGGCTGGCGGAACCGGGCGCGCTCAAACTGCTGGGCGCCTTCGGCGCGCTGCTGGGCGCGCTGACCCGCGTGTGTTGGTGGGGGCTGGTGCTGTGGTTGCTCGGCCGCTGGCTCCTGCGCGCGCCGGTCCAACTGCCCAAAGCGATCGAGATCGCCGGCCTGGCCAGCATGATTCTGGTCGTCGGTTCGGTGGCTGCGCTGGCGCTGGTGACGCAACCGGGCGAGAACGGCCTGGAATGGATCGCGCCCGACGATCCGGACGCGCGAAGCGCCCGGGCGCGCACGCTCTTCTGGGTGTCGAGCCTGTTTGAAATCTGGTTTCTGGTCGTGATTTCCAACGGGCTGGCGCGGCTGGCCCAAACCCCGTTTTTCCGCGCGGCCTTCTGCGTGCTGGGTTACTGGACGCTCGCCGAAGTCCTGCTCACCGTCAGCGGGCTGCGACAACTTGGTTTCTAACCCGCGTCCCGCCCGCGCAACGCCGGATCAGCCGACGCCGCCGGCAACCACCGCGTTTGAAGGACGTCAAACGACGTGTCTGCGCGCGGCGCAGTCCGGCGGTTCAAGCCGGATTTGAAACCAATGGCTCGAACCGTGGGTGGCAGTGGCGGGCGCGTGCGGTCAGTGTCTCGGTCGCTGCGCAACGACGTTCGCCGAGCACTGCGCCGGGGCGGCTTTGCCGTCGGAAACCACCAGCCCCACCGTGTGCGGCCCGGGGGCCAGCGACACTCTCAGGCACACCGGCAGCGGCACGGACGGATGAATTTCTGGCAGCGAATTGGTTTGAACCGGCGCGCCGTCCACCCACCAGACCACGCTCAACGCATCGCCGTCGGCGTCCTGCACCACGCCGGTGAGCAGATCGTTCCCCGACTTGATGACGCCCCCGGCCGGGCAGCGCACCTGCGGCGGCTGGTTCTCGAAGGCGCCGATGTCGCACGCGGCGCCGGAGGGACGCGGATACCGGCGCTGATCCTCGTTCAACGGCGCGCCGTCGGCGTCCTGACAAATGCCCGCGTCCAGCGCGGGACTGCCCGGTCGCAGCGCGTGCGTGCGCGTGCGACCGCCATTGTCGAGCAGCGGGCCGAGCCGCGCGTCAATCGGCGCCGACGGCGAGCCGACCTGATCACCGTTGACCCCGTGAACCAGGCCGCTGGTGCCGTCGCTGTCGAGGTTGTGCCCGAGCGATTGGAGGATCGGGTTGCCATCGAGGAAGAAGTTGGGCGAGTCGTTTTGCGCGACGAGCGTGTTGATGAGGCGGGTGAGGTTGCCGCGATTGCCGGGCAGGGCAGCCAGCACCACCGCGCCGATGTCGTTGCCGCCGTTGCGCGTGATCGTGCACGCGGCCAGGTCCAGCGCCGAGTCTTCATTCACAAACGTCAGGTGCAACAGCCCGCTGGCCGTGCCCGCGCCCGAGGTGGCGTTGCCGCTGATCGTGCAGTTTTTGAGCACGCCCGCGCGGCCCTGAAAATTCACGCCGCCGCCCTGCACGCCGGCGTAGTTGTCGCTGATCGTGCACCGCTCAATGCGCACCGGCTCGGCGTGGAAGGTGCACAGGCCACCGCCGGCGTAGTTGACGCAGTTGGCACGAAGCGTCGAATCCACAAGGGTCAGCGGGCCGAGCGTGAAGATGCCGCCTCCGAAGCCGTTGCCGCCCGCCTCGGCCAGCGCCACGTTGTGCGCGATCACGCAGTTGCTCACCGTGAGCGAACCGGCGTTGAAGATGCCCCCGCCCAGATTGTCGCTCTGCCCGTCGGGATTGACCGCGCGACCGTTGGCAATGGTCAGCCCGGCGATCGTGACGTTGGCTGCGCGCACCTCGAAGATGCGGAAGCTCGGCGTGTGGGCGCCGAAGTGCCGGATGAGCAGCAGCTTTTGCGGGCCGGGACCGAGGATCGTCAGGGGCTTGTCAATCTCCAGCGTGCTGCGCAGCAGGATGAACGGCGGCAACGTGGGCGCAAAGCGGATGGTGTCGCCGGGCGCGGCGTTGGCGATCGCACGCCGCAGCGAGCCGGGACCGTCATCGGTGGGCGTGGTGACCCACTGCATGCCGGGCGGAAAGGGCGGGGGCGGGTGGAACGTTGGCGCAGCCGCCGCCACGGGCGCAACGCGCGGCACGACGTAATCGGCCGCAAACGCATCGGGCGCCATCGCATTGGCCAGCCAGGCGCACGAACAACAGAGCGGGAGAATTTTTTTCATGTCGCGGAACGGGGTTGAACGTGACGCGCTGCCCGGCCCGGTCGCCACCGGCAACCTCGGACAGGTCGGGCGATGCCTTCGCGTCACGGTGCAAACCTAGGCCGGGCGCGTGCGTTTGCCAAGCGTCGCCTCGCCGGGCGCGTCACTTGAGCACCGCGTCGTGGAATTCCTTCCAGTCGTCGAGGTTGTTGAGACTGATGGCGTCGCGCGGCGCGCTGGCGTCGTCGGGAATCCCATTGGCGCTGAGGATGGCCTTGCGCGTGGCGTCGTCGTGGTGGTAGCCGCGGATGGCGGCATTGAGCTTTTCGATCGAAGCGCGGTCGAGTCGGGTGGCGTTCTGTTTCACCCACGCTTCGAATTGCGGGTAGGTGGGTTTGTTCCGGCGAATGAACGCCAGCACGGCTTCGCGCTCCAGCCCCAGGCCGTCAATGACCATCTGGTCGAAGCCCTTGCCCGCGCCGGGGTAGCCGGGGGCGAGTTTGCCGACCGCTTCGAGCGAAACCTTGAGCCAGAGCCGGGGCAGGTGCAGCACACCCAGCGGCCCGGCGACGCCGGAACTGATCAGGGGCACTATCGTGTTCATGATGTGTCTGGAGTTGGGTGGTTGAATCAACGGCCCAAAGCTACCCCGCGCGTGCGCAGCCTGAAAGCGATTTTCCCATTCACCCGGGAGGCTCCGCCGCTTGGCCTTCGCCGGTGGCGAACGGGCTCAGGGACTTGCCTTGCGGTTGGCCCGCGCCAGACTACCGCCATGCCCTTGATCAAACTCAATCGCATCAATCGCGGCGGCGCAATCCTCGTCAACAGCGATCACATCGTTTACATCGAGACCGAGGGTAAAAGCACCACCGTCCTCCTGGCGCAGAATCTCCTTTACGCCGTGGAAGAATCGCCCGACGCCATCGCCGAGAAAATCGAACAGTTGGAAACTGCGCGCATCAAGAACGCGCTTCTCGAAAGCGGAATCGCACCGCGCCCGGGATGAACCGCCCGCCATCGGCGCTCGGTGCGACAGCCCTTGCAGGTTGGCAGGACTGGATTATTGTTGCGGTGGGAACACGGAGTTCGCGGCTATGAAAACCCAGCAGACCAAAGCGGTCGAGCAACCCGAACCCTTCACGCCGGGGATCACCAAAGAGATGGTGCGGCAGCACGCTTATACGTTGTTTCGTGACCGGTTGCCGGATCATCCGCTGACCCTGGAGGACTGGGTGCTCGCGGA
>JAOAIM010000196.1 GCA_026414705.1 Verrucomicrobiia bacterium
GAAGAACTGCCCGCGCGGCGCGTCCACCCGCTCGTGGGTGTGCGCGCCGAAATAGTCGCGTTGCGCCTGCAGCAAATTCGCCGGCAACCGCTCGCTCCGAATCCCGTCAAAAAACGCCAGCGCGGTGCTGAACGCGGGCACAGGGATGCCCTTGCGCACGGCGGTGCTCACGACCTTGCGCCAGGAGCGTTGTGCCCCGCGCACGGCCTTTCGGAAAAACGGATCGAGCAGCAGGTTCTCCAGCTTCGGATTGCGGTCGAAGGCTTTCTTGATTTCGCCCAGGAACACGCTGCGGATGATGCAGCCGCCGCGCCACATCAGCGCGATGCCGCCGTAGTTGAGATTCCAACCGTATTGTTGGGCGGCGGCGCGCATGAGCATGTAGCCCTGCGCGTAGCTGACGATCTTGGAGGCGTAAAGGGCGCGGCGCAGGTCGCGAATCCACGCCGGCCGGTCGCCCGCAAAGCGCGGGTTGCCGGGCTTGAAAACTTTCGCGGCCTCGACGCGCTGGTCCTTCATGGCCGAGACGCAGCGGGTGTAAACCGCCTCGGCGATGAGCGTGATGGGAATGCCCAGTTCGGCGGAGGAAATGACCGTCCATTTGCCCGTGCCCTTCTGCCCGGCGGTGTCGAGGATTTTGTCCACCAACGGCTGGCCGTCGGCGTCCTTGAACGCGAGGATGTCGCGGGTGATTTCGATGAGGTAGGACTGGAGTTCGCCCTGATTCCACTCGCCGAAGACGGCGCTCATCTCGTCGGCGCTCAGGCCCAGGCCGTCCTTCATGATGTGGTAGGCCTCGCAGATGAGCTGCATGTCGCCGTATTCGATGCCGTTGTGGACCATTTTGACGTAATGACCCGCGCCGCCCTCGCCGACCCAGTCGCAGCACGGCTCGACGGCGCCGGTCTTGGGATCGGTCACCTTGGCGGCGATGGCCTGGAAGATGGGTTTGACGTGCGGCCAGGCGGCGGGGCTGCCGCCGGGCATGATGCTCGGTCCGTGGCGGGCGCCTTCCTCGCCGCCGCTGACGCCGGTGCCGATATAAAGCAGGCCCTTGCTTTCGACGTATTTGCAGCGGCGAATGGTGTCCTCGAAGAGCGAGTTGCCACCGTCAATGATGATGTCGCCCGGCTCGAGCACGCCCAGGAGTTGTTCGATGAACTCGTCCACCGGCGTGCCGGCCTTGACCATGAGCATGACGCGACGGGGTTTTTTGAGCAGGGCGGCCATTTCCTGCAACGAGTGCGCGCCCAGGACGTTGGTGCCGCGCGCCTCGTTGGCGAGGAATTCGTCCACCTTGGAAACGGTGCGATTGTAGGCCACGACGGTGAAGCCGTGGTCGTTCATGTTGAGAATCAAATTCTGGCCCATCACGGCCAGACCGATGACGGCGATGTCGGCTTTCGGTTCCATGAAATGCGCAGCGTTAAAAATCGGAGCTTGAACGTCAGCGGGCCTTTGGGGGGGCGGGCGGTTCAACCGCCGCCCAGTTGCAGGCGCGGGTCGCGTTCGAGCATGGTTTTGAGGTTGGTCCAGTTGACCTCGTTCATCTGGTTGAAGGCGTTGAGATACACGGTGACGACCTCGGCGGGGTATTTCGCCAGCAGGGCGTCCACGGCCGCCTGGAGTTTGGCGTCGTCCATGGTTTCGGGCAGGTCCTCGACCACGCCGTCCTCATGGGGAATGCCCAGCGCGTTGAGGAAGTCCACCAGCATGGGTTTGTGTTTGCCGATGAGCCAGGCGCGGATGAGGGCTGCTGCGGCAGCTTCCAGCGACGGGCGCGTGAGGGTGGCGAGCATCGTCACATGCCGTTGCGTGCGCGGCTGGCGTTCCAGATAAACGGGCCGGAAGCGCCGCGCCTGGGCCACGGCTGCCAGCGCCGCCTTGTAGGCGGGTTTGTCCGAGGCGTAGGTGAAATTGAGGATGTCGTTCGCCAGTGCCGGCGAAACAAAACCGATCAGTTCGTGCGCAGCGAGCATGAGCGTTGTTCAATCTGTGAGGGTTCAATCGGTGATGCGTTCAATCGGTGACCGGTTACATCAGTGATCAGTGGAAGATCGAGCGGCGTGCGGACGCGCGAATGGAAGTCCGCCAAAACTGCCGGCGCGTTGACAAACCGTTTCCCCATGAAACCAATCACTCATTTGACCCATCACTCATTTAACGCATCACCCGTTGAACCGGTCACTCGTTGAACCAATCTCCCTTGCCCAAAAAAGTCAGGGCGATGTTGTGCCGTCGGGCGAGCGCCGCGCAAGCGTCTTGTTCGAGCAGCAGCGCGCGCCCGGCCTCCACGGCCAGCACGGCAATGCGCGCAGCGGCACACGTCTCAAGCGTTTGCGGGCCCAGGCAGGGAATGTCGAAACGCATGTCGTGATCGGGCTTGGCGAGTTTGACGGCGACCGCACCGCCGTCGGGGCCGGCCAGTTCACCGCCGCGCGCCAGGCAACGGTCCGTGCCCTCAAACGCCTCCACCGCCAGCACCGCGCCGTCCTTGACCACGACCGTCTGGCCGATGTCGAGCCGGGCAATTTCGCGCGCGATGCGCAGGCCGAAGGCGACATCGTCGCGCTGTTGGGCCGAAAGGTTCGGTCCCAGATGGAATCCGGCGGGCGGCATGAGCCGCCGCAACCACGGCGTGGCTTCAACCAGTTCGACGCCGTCTTTGCGGAGTTCCTCGGCGACGGCGCTGAAGATGGTGTGGGCGTTTTTTTCGCGCAGGCGCAACAGCACGCCCAGGGCGCGCAGGTCGGGCCGCACCTCGTAGAGGTTGCGCGGGGCGATTTGGCCGGCCATGACACACTGGCGCACGCCGCGCTCGGTAAAGGCGCTGATCATCCGGTTCAGTTGGCCGACCTTGACCCAGACGATCTCGTCCACCAGTTCGGCCAGCGTCGGTTCGGTTTCGCCCTCAAACGCCACGGCGACGAGGCGTTTGACGCCGAGCGCGCGCGCTTCGCGGGCGAGCACCAGCGGCAGGTTGCGGTTGCCCGCGATCAAGCCCAGGGTTTCGACCCTGGGGGCAGGGGCGTGGGCCGCCCCGATGCGGCCCGGCTGTGTCTGGTCTCCGTGCATCGGCTGGTTCATTTAAGGACAGGCCGCCGGGGATGTAAACCTGCGAACGCTCCGGCAAGTCGCACGCCGCCGGACGGAAAACCCTTCCCGCCGGAATGGCCTTTGGCGTGCTGTTTTGCCGATGCCTGACATGGGTCGGGCGTAGAGAAGATTTGCCATGCGGCCACATTCGACGGAGCAAAGTCCATTCGCGCCGGAAGGGCGCGCGCGATGAAAGCCGAATCCACGTTGAGTCTCGGCCACAGCGAGCTGATGCAGCCTCGCGTTCCGGCGGAGCGCGTCAAACCGCTGGGCCGCGGGCCGTTGCTGGTGCTGCTGGGGTTGGTTGCCGGCAGCGTTTGGGTGTGGTGGAGCGCTACGGTGGCGATGCGCTTTCACACGCAGAGCCAGGGCGCTTTACAGACCGGGGCGTCCCCCGTGTCCGATCAGTCCGGCCCGTCCGACGTTTCGGCCCCGCCGGCGCATACCACGGACACTCGGATGTTGCGGGATTTGGGCCGGTGGCAGTTGGCCACGACGGGAGCCGTCGCGCTCGGCGGTGTCGCACTGGCCCTGATTTTTTTCCGGCAAACCCGACGCCAGACCCGTCAACTGGCCGCGCGCGAGGCCGAGTGGCAGGAGGTGCTGGGGCAACTCCGCGCCGAAGCCGCAGCGAAAGACCAGGCCGCCGCCCGGGCGTTGCTGGAAACCGAACAGTTGCGCAAGGAACTGGCCGAGATGGCTCGCACGCGCGCCACACTCGAAGTGGAACTGGAACACCGGCGGCAGGCCGAGCAATCGCTCAGCCGCCAGCGCCAGGAACTGGCCCGCACCAAGGAACTGCTCGAAGTTCACGTGCGCGCCCGCACCCAGGAGCTTCAAAAACTTCAGCGCCGCTCGGAGTTGATCCTTAACGCCGCCGCCGACGGCATTTGCGGCTTTGACCTCAACGGCAAAATCACCTTCGCCAACCCGGCGGCGGCGCGGATTTTGGGTTTGAGCGTCGCTCAAATGGTCGGTGAATCCGCCGAGAAACTGTTCCCGGCGTTCAAGCCCAATCCGACGGCCGACGCGGCGTCGGGCGGCGCGCCGCAACCTCTGGAGGTCGTGGCGCCGCGACCCGACGGTTCGGTGTTTGCCGCCGAATACGTGCGTTCGCCGATCCACGAAAACGACCGCGTCGTGGGCGAGGTGCTCGTGTTCAAGGACATCACCGAACGCAAACGCGCCGCTGAACTGCTCGCCCAGCGCCTGGAGGAGCTGACGCGCTCCAATGCCGAACTGGAACAGTTCGCGTTCGTGGCCTCGCACGATTTGCAGGAGCCGCTCCGCAAAATTCAGGCGTTCGGCGACCGGCTCAAGGCCAAGTGCGATGAGGTGGGGCTTGAGGCCGGGCGCGATTACCTGGAGCGGATGCAGAACGCCGCCGCGCGAATGCAACGGCTCATCAACGACCTGTTGACCTTCTCGCGCGTGATCAGCCGCGCGCAGCCGTTCGCGCCGGTGGACCTCAACGCCGTTGCACGCGAGGTGCTCGGCGACCTGGAAGTGGCCATCGAGAAAAGCGGCGCACACATCCAAGTCGGCCCGCTGCCCACCATCGAGGGCGATGCGATGCAATTGCGGCAGTTGTTCCAGAACCTCATCGGCAACGCCCTCAAGTTCCAGCCGCCCGGCGCAACGCCGCACGTGCGCATTGAGGGGCGCGTCGTGCTGCAACCCAGCGGCCGCGGCGACACGGCAATACTATGCGGGCGCGCCGCCGACGGCGGCACGGTCACGCTGGGCGAGGAGTTTTGCGAACTGACCGTGCAGGACAACGGCATCGGGTTTGACGAAAAATACCTGGACAAAATTTTCGCCGTCTTCACCCGCCTGCACGGGCGGCAGGAATACGAGGGCACGGGCATCGGCCTGGCCGTCTGCCGGCGCATCGTGGAGCGCCACGGCGGCAGCATCACCGCCCGCAGCCAGCCGGGCCAGGGCGCGACCTTCATCGTGCGCCTGCCGATGCGGCAACCCAAACCCAAAGCCACCGCGTGATCCCGAATCGCCAACAGATCATCCTCATGGCCGAGGACGACGCCGACGACCGGTTGCTGGTGCAGGAGGCGCTGGCCGAGTGCGGTCTGGCCCACAGCATCCGCTTCGTCGCCGACGGCGAGGAGTTGATGGATTATCTGCTGCACCGGGGCAAATACCTCACGCCCGAAGCGGCGCCGCGGCCCACGTTCATCCTGCTGGACCTCAACATGCCCCGCAAAGACGGCCGGGAGGCGCTGCGCGAAATCCGATCTCACCCCGAACTGCGCCGCATCCCGGTGGTCGTTTTCACGACCTCGAAGGCCGAGGCCGATGTGGAGATGAGCTACGACCTCGGCGCCAACTCGTTTGTTGTCAAACCCGTCGCGTTCGATGCGCTGGTCAAAATCGTGGGCGGCCTGGCGCAATACTGGTTTGGCATCGTGCAACAACCCACGCCCACCCGCTGACCTCATGAGCGAACGCCCCATCATCAAGGTGCTCTTCATCGAGGATGATGAGGAGGATTTCCTGCTGACCAACGATCTGTTGCGCGAAGTGCGCACCGCGCGCTACGAGCTGGACTGGGTGCGCACCGGCGAGGCCGGTTTGCAGGCCGCTCTGGCCAACCGCCACGACGTGTGTCTGCTCGACTACCGGCTCGGCGACCGCGACGGCCTGGAGTTGCTCCGCGACGCCATTGCCGGAGGTTGCCAGATGCCCATCATCATGCTCACCGGTCTGGGGCGGCCGGAGGTGGACGAGGCGGCGATGCGCGCCGGCGCCGCCGATTATCTGGTGAAAAACGGTCTTCAGGCGGCCGAACTGGAGCGGACGATCCGCTACGCCATCGAACGCAAACGCGCCGCCGCGCGCGCGGCGTTCGAACAGGCGCGCCTGGCAGCGTTCGGCGCCGAGGTCGGACGCAACCTCACCCAGCCCGACCCCCTGGATGCGATTCTGGAACGTTGCGCCGGGGCGATGGTGCAATACCTCAACGCGGCGCTCGCGCAAATCTGGGTTTACGATTCGCAGACCCGGCAGTGGCTGCCGCGCGCCCAGGCCGGGCCGCTGCACGATCCACACGCCCTGTTGGGCGACACGCCCACGGTGGTGCTCGACGTCGAAGCGCTGGCCCGGGGCGAGCCGGTGCTGATCAACCGGCTGGCCGAAGACCCGCGATTCAACAAACCCGGCTGGGCACGCGCGAGCGGCGTGGTGGCCTTGGCCGCGCAACCACTGATTCTGGAAAACCGGCTGGTCGGCCTCATGACGCTTTATTCGACCGCGCCGCTCACCGAGCAAACGTTGCAGGAAATGGCCTCGGTCGCCCACGGCGTCGCACTGTGCATCGGCCACAAGCAGGCCGAGATCGCCTATCAGCTCTGCAACCGGCGCTATCAGAGCGTGGTGGAAAACCTCGGCGAGATCGTCTTTCAAACCGACCCGACCGGGCGCTGGACGTATCTGAATCCGGCCTGGGAGCGCGTGACCGGCTTTTCGGTGCGCCAGGCTTTGGGCGCGCCCATCCTCGATTACATCCTCGAGGAAGACCGCGCCTCCTGCGCGCGAGCGTTTGCGGACTTGATCGCGCGACGCGCCGACACCTGCCGCCGCATCACGCGCTTCCAACTTAGAGACGGTTCGGTGCGGCGCATGGAGGTGTATGCCCAACTTTTGATGAATCCCGACGGCACGGTGCTCGGCGCAGCGGGCAGCATCCGCGAAGCGGGAACGCCCGCGCCCGCGCCGGCCGAATCCGTCGGCGAAACACCCCGCCCCAGTGCGACACCCGAGCTGGTGTCGGCCTGAGATACGAGGCAACCGCTGTTCAGCGGGAATCGAATCGCGAAACGCGTGCGTCTCGCGTGCCGTTGTTGGCC
>JAOAIM010000197.1 GCA_026414705.1 Verrucomicrobiia bacterium
GTATAAACACCGTGCCTTAGCGTGGGCCACGGACGGTTTCACAAATTGTGAGGAGTTGAGCGGCCAAGTGATCCTTGATTCTAAAGCGGATGGAATCGCCTCGGTTTTCAACAGATGTTTCTTAAACGACCGTGCCCCCCGCTCTGAACAGACCGGGATTACAACCCAGGGACATACCGCTTGCGCCACAGAGAAATGGGGTTACTCGCGCGCACCAGCTCACCTTCCCAAAGAAAACTGAACCTGGAGAATTCCCCGTTGACGCCAGAAGATTCGCGCGGAAAATAACGGCATGAACCCCGTTCATGAGCATCAGCTCCTGATGACGCGGCGGCATTTTTTCAGTCGCACCACCCTCGGCCTCGGCACGGCGGCGCTGGCGTCGCTGCTCAACCCGGGCCTTTTCCAGGCGCTGGCGGCGTCGGTCTCCACGTCCGGCGGCGCAACCGGCCCCGCGCGCGGACCGCATTTCCGCCCGCGTGCCAAACGGGTCATTTATCTGTTCATGGCCGGCGGGCCCTCGCAAATGGACCTGTTCGACTACAAGCCGGCGCTGGAGAAATATCATTCGACCGAACTGCCCGATTCGGTGCGGATGGGCCAGCGCATCACCACCATGACCAGCGGCCAGAAATCGCTGCCGGTGGTCAAATCCATCTTCAAATTCTCCCAGCACGGTCAAAACGGCGTCTGGCTCAGCGAACTGATCCCGCACATCGCTTCGATCGTGGACGACATCTGCATCATCAAGACCGTTCACACCGAGGCGATCAACCACGATCCCGCGATCACCTACATTCAGACCGGGTTTCAACAGCCGGGTCGGCCCTGCATCGGCTCGTGGCTCAGCTACGGATTGGGGAGCGAAAACGAGAATTTGCCCGCGTTCATCGTGATGATTTCCAGTGGCAAGGAAAGCGACCAGCCGCTCTACGCGCGGCTCTGGAGCGCGGGGTTTCTGCCCGGCGAACATCAGGGCGTGCAGTTCCGCAGCGGCCATGATCCGGTGCTGTTTTTGTCCGACCCGCCCGGCGTCAGCCCCGAAACGCGCCGCCGGATGCTCGACAGCCTGGCGACGTTGAACGCGAAAAACTTCGCCCGCTATCACGACCCCGAAATCAACACGCGCATCGCGCAATACGAGATGGCGTTTCGGATGCAGACCAGCGTGCCGGAGTTGGTGGACATTTCCAACGAGCCGGAGCACGTGCTGGAACTGTACGGGCCGGACGTGAAAAAACCCGGCACCTTCGCGCACAACTGCCTGCTGGCACGCCGTATGGTCGAGCGCGGCGTGCGGTTCGTTCAGCTTTATCATCGCGGCTGGGATCAGCACGGCAACCTGCCGCGACGCATCCGCGAACAATGCAAGGACACCGACCAGCCCAGCGCCGGACTGGTCAAGGACCTCAAACAGCGCGGCCTGCTCAACGACACGCTCGTCGTCTGGGGCGGCGAATTCGGGCGCACCGTCTATTGCCAGGGGAAGATCGAGCCGGACAACTACGGACGCGATCATCACGGTCGAAACTTCTGCATCTGGATGGCCGGCGGCGGAATCAAACCCGGCATCGTCTATGGGGAGACTGACGATTACTGTTACAACATCGTCAAAAACCCCGTGCACATCCACGACCAGAACGCGACCATCCTGCACTGCCTGGGCCTCGACCACGAAAAACTCACCTATCGGTTCCAAGGGCGCGATTTCCGCCTCACCGACGTGCACGGGCACGTCGTGCACGACATCCTGGCCTGAGCCCAAACCGATTCCGAAGAATCCTGCCGCCCGACGGCTCGCGCTCCGTTCCGAGGCCTGGCAACGAGCGAAAAATCGGCACGGGATTGCCGGACCGGACATCCCCCGAGGATTGGGTCGGCTGGCCCACACCAGCGGGCCAACAGACCGGGCGCAAGAAAGTCTCGACCCGTTCGACTGCTGTGCTCCGAGAGCTTTCCGGCGTCCGGGTTCACCGCTGAGCAGCTTTCAGCGAGCCGGGGCCGGCTCGGTCGCCGCGTTGCGCTTCGCCAGAATCGCGTCCACGATCTTCTGCGCCAGAGCCGGATTGTCCGCGAGCGTCTTTTGGGCGGCCTCCTTGCCCTGTCCGATCAATTCGCCCGCAAACTGCAACCACGCGCCTTTCTTCTCGATGACACCGGTTTCGAGCCCCACGTCCAGAATGCTGCCCTCCTTGTTGATGCCCTGGTTGTAAAGGATGTCGAACTCCGCTTCGCCGAAGGGCGGGGCGACCTTGTTTTTGACGATCTTGACCTTCACGTGGTTGCCAATCGCGTTGCCCGCCGCGTCCTTGATCGTGTCCTTGCGGCGGATGTCAATGCGCACGCTGGCGTAAAATTTGAGCGCCTTGCCCCCGGGGGTGGTTTCCGGGTTGCCGAACATCACGCCCACCTTTTCGCGGATTTGATTGGTGAAGATGCAGGCGGTTTTGGCCTTGGCGAGGATGGCGGTCAGCTTGCGCAAGGCCTGCGACATGAGCCGCGCCTGCATGCCCATCGTGGCCATGCCCATTTCCCCCTCCAACTCGGCTTTGGGCACGAGCGCCGCCACCGAGTCAATCACGATCACGTCCAGCGCGTTGGAGCGGGCGAGCGTCTCGCAAATCGTGAGCGCCTCCTCGCCGCTGTCGGGTTGCGAGACGAGCAAATCGTCAAGGTTCACGCCCAGTTTCTTCGCGTAGGCGGGGTCGAGCGCGTGCTCGGCGTCTATAAACGCCGCCAGCCCGCCGGCTTTTTGCGCGTTGGCGATGACGTGGAGCATGAGCGTGGTTTTGCCGGAGGATTCCGGGCCGAAGATTTCAACAATGCGCCCGCGCGGGATGCCGCCGACCCCCAGCGCCAGGTCCAATGCCAGCGACCCGGTGGGGATGACCTCGATGCGACTGAGCGCCCGCGCGTCGCCCAGCCGCATGATGCTGCCCTCACCGTAGGTCTTGGTGATGTTGGCAATGGCGGCTTCCAGGTCGCGGCGGTGTGCGACGGCTTTGGGCGTCTCCGCCGGTTTGCTTTCAGGGACGGCCTTCTCAGCGGTTTTGGGTGGCATGTTCCGGCTCCAACGTTTTGGTGTTTCGGCTGGTTTGGCGCCGAGCTTAAAACCGCTCCCCGCCCTGTCAAACGCTTTGCGTCAGTCGCCGAAACGCTGTGCGCAGTCGCCACGCCCCCTCTCCGACCCTTGCCGACATGCCCAAACCGTTCACCTGAGAAATTCTGTTCTACCCAAGATACACACGGACGAACACGGATGCCCGACGTTGCCATCGTCCAAACCACATGGTTCGGAAGCGTTGAATGTGATTTGATGAGCACCGGGCTGGAGTGCGGTGAAGCTGGGCGGCACAGCTCGCCGTGGGCTCGAACGGCTCGCCAAACCTGCGAAAAAAACCGGGCGACTTGCGGCCGCCTGGTGGAGGCTTTTTGCCCGGCCCGATGTCCGGCGGCCCGGAAATGAGCATTGACCGGGCAGGGGCGGCGGCCTAACTTTTGGGCGTGATTCGCATCTTGAATCTGCTGCTGGCGGGCGCGCTGCTGTTGTGCAGCGCGGCAGTCGGGTTCTAGGTGCGAATCGCCGATTTGCCCGAACCCCACTGCCGCATCGGCCGTGGGGTTTTTCGTTTTTAAGCACGGATGAACACGGATTTGTCAGACCAGTCCGACCAAACTCTCAGAACCCATTGAGCGTATGTTGAAAGAACCCTGGAAAAAGTATCGCCCGTTTCCGCCGGTGGAGTTGCCCGACCGGCAATGGCCCAACCGCGTGCTCACGCGCGCGCCGATCTGGTGCAGCGTGGATTTGCGCGACGGCAATCAGGCGCTGGCCATCCCGATGAACGTTTCGCAGAAACTGGAGCTGTTCAACACGCTCGTGAAAATCGGCTTCAAGGAGATCGAGGTCGGCTTTCCGTCCGCCTCCAACACGGAGTTCCGCTTCAACCGTCGGCTCATCGAGGAGGGGCGCGTGCCCGAGGACGTGTGGTTGCAGGTGCTGGTGCAGGCGCGCGAGGACCTCATCGAGCGGACATTCGAGTCGCTGGTCGGCGCCCGGAAGGTCATCATTCATCTTTACAACTCCACCTCGCCGGCGCAGCGGCGCGTCGTCTTCGGCAAGTCGAAGGCCGAAATCATCGAAATCGCCGTGCGCGGGGCGCAAATGATCAAGGACCGGTTGCCGCGGCTGGCGGGCACGGAGGTGCGGCTGCAGTATTCGCCGGAAAGTTTCAGCGCCACGGAGGTCGAGTTCGCCAAAGAAGTCTCCGAGGCGGTCATGGAGGTGTGGCAACCGACGCCGGAGCGGAAAATGATTTTGAACCTGCCCGACACGGTGGAGGTGGCGATGCCCAACGTGTATGCCGACCAGATCGAGTGGATGTGCCGGCACATCAAGAACCGCGACGCCCTCATCATCAGCCTCCACACCCACAACGACCGGAACACCGGCACCGCCAAGACCGAACTGGGCCTGCTGGCCGGCGCCGACCGCGTCGAGGGCACGCTCTTCGGCAACGGCGAGCGCACCGGCAACCTCGACATCGTCACCGTGGCGCTGAACCTCTACATGCACGGGATTGATCCGGGGTTGGACTTCTCCGACCTCAACGCGATTGTCGAGGTCTATGAGCGCTGTACGGGCATGATTGTGCCCCCGCGGCATCCGTATGCGGGTGAACTGGTCTTCACCGCCTTCAGCGGTTCGCATCAGGACGCCATCCGCAAGGGCCTGCGCGAATGGGCTGCGGGCGGGCGCGAGTATTGGGACGTGCCGTATCTGACGATTGACCCGACCGACATCGGCCGCGAATACCGCGAGGTCATCCGCGTCAACAGCCAGTCGGGCAAGGGCGGCGTGGCCTACCTGTTGGAAACCCAGTTCGGGATCGAGTTGCCCAAAGACCTGCAGCGCGAGTTCGGCCCGATTGCCAACGACGAGGTGGACCGGCTCGGCCGCGAGGGCAGTGCCGCCGAGCTCAAGGACATGTTCTGGCGCGAATACATCGAACGCACGTGGCCCTGGCAGTTGCAGAGTTTTGCCACCGAGAGCCTCAACGGCACGGTGCGTTGCCGGGCGCGCTTGTTGCGCGACGGCGAGCCGGTGGAAATTCGCGGCGAGGGCAACGGCCCGCTGGCGGCCCTGGTGCACGGGCTGGTGGGCTTCGGCGTGCCGCGCTTCGAAATCATCCACTACAGCGAGCACGCGCTGAGCGAGGGCGAAGAGGCCAGCGCGATTGCCTACATTCAAATCCGGCACGCTGACGGGCGCACACGCTGGGGCGCGGGCGTGGACACCAACATCGAACTGGCGTCGGTGCGCGCGGTCCTCAGCGCGCTGAACCGATCGTAGGTGGCAATTTGCTTTCTCAGGCTCCGCGCCCCCGGCCTCCTTCGACCTTCGATGTTCAGTGTTCGTTGTTCGATGTTCCGCAGCGCGTCCGTCCGCGCTCCCTCTCCCAGCGGGAGAGGGCCGGGGTGCGGGAGAACGCGTCGCGGGCAGGAGGGTGTCCAAATGCTGGTGGTGTTTCACCCTCACCCTTCGCCTATCCTCCGAGGGAGAGGGAATTGGCCCAGCCGTCCACCGCCAGCGCGCCAGCGTTTTGGAGTGGGGCAAGCCGTTGAAACGGCTGGCAGGCCGACTTGCCCCGGTTCACCGCGCTCAGGCGCGGTGTTAATAAATCAACGAGTGTGAAATATGCCGGGTATGAGTGCTGGTCCGGCGGTGTTGTGTGATCCTCGAAACGGGCGTTGCCGCGAGATGACACGCCGGGCAACGGATGGAACAGCGATTCAGCACGGATTTTTGCGGCAGAACAGCCCGGCCCACCGGTTGGCTGCCGTTCCTATGAAAAAAACCTCCTCCGGGTTTCATCCGAAGCGCAATGCCGTGTCCAAGTTGACACTTGCCGCAATGGCGACCCGCACCGGGCGCGGGGACGGAGGCGGTGGCGCACCGCTGAACCCAAAGCCATTCGCGCATGCCTCGGAGCCACCCGCGCTCAAGAGCGCATTGCCGAGCCGCAGCCGGCGGAAGCTCCGAGCACACCGCGCACAAAGCAGCGGCTTCGCGAAGAACTAGGTTTCCCCCGCAGTCTCGGAGCGCGAAGTGTCGTTGCGCTTCTCGTCGCGGGGTCGGCCGTGGATGAGCCAGCGTTCGAGCAGGCCGGCCAGATCGTTCACGCGCCGCTCATCACTCGCACGACTGCGCGCCAACTGCTGCGCTCGCTCGTGATTGGCCGCCAGCCGCGCATCCAGCCGCGCCTTGAGCGCGGCAGCGTCGGACTCGTTTTCCGGCAGACGAATCGCACCATGCAAACCGAGCCGGGCCAGCGTGAACACCATTTCGGCATGGGTGCGGGAAGGCAGCCGCACGGCCACCGGTTTGCGCTCCCCCGACACCCGAAAGAACACCGTCGAGGCGTCCAGAAAATCACTCGCGTCGGGCAAATGAGGTCGGCCTTCGGGAATGACGAAGCGCGCCCCGCCGCGGCCGGCGGTTTGCGCGGCCAACCACTCGGCCACGGGCTGGCGTTCCTCTTCGGTGAGCGCGTCCCACAGATCAGCGGCCAGCTCGTCGGTGCGGAATTCACGGCCTTCGGCCCGCGCACGCTGTTCCTGCTTCTGAATTTCCACAAGCCGAATCTGCCGGAAATGCCCGGCGGTCTCCCGGTAAAGCTCGTCGCACAGCGCCTCGCGCTCGCGGGCGCTGGTCACGCCCAGCAACTCGAACACCGCCAGGTCCAGCGCGCGGCGGTCGGGCTGCCGCAGCTCCGACGGGAGGCTGACGGGCTTTTGGGCCAGTTTGCGGGCGCGCACAATAGAGTGGCACTCCATGAATTCTTCCTCGACCATCGGCCCGGTGTCGCGTTGGCAAAGACGGGCGAAAGCGTCCTGGAGCTTGCGCGCCACGGCCGGTGTGGCCCGGCGC
>JAOAIM010000198.1 GCA_026414705.1 Verrucomicrobiia bacterium
CGGTGACGACACCGGTTTGATTGAATGCATAGACGCGGCCGTCGGCGTAGAGCAGTGATGCGGCGTATTCGCCGGGCAACCGTTCCTGCCAGAACTCGCGCCCGGTGGCGGTCTCCAGACAGCTCGCCGTGCCGCCATCGCTGACCATGAACAACAATCCGTCCGCCAGCACCGGGGAAGAGAGTCGCGGCACGCCGCGCAACGTGCGCCAAACCACATGGGTGTCGGTCACGTCGCCGTTGCCGTCGGTGCGGATGGCGAGCAGCTCACTGCGCCCGTGGCCGGTGGGCATGAAGACCAGGCCGTTGGCGTAGAGCGGGCGTGCGGCGGCAGAGAACGCCGGATGCCGCACTTTCCACCATTCCCGTCCGGTGTGCGGGTCGTGGCTGTAAACGGCCTTGGCGCCGATGTTGAACATCTGGGTGCGACCGTTGGCCTCGGCGACGATGGGCGTGGAATAGGCCTTGCGATAGTCGCCCTCGGCGATGGGGCGGCCGTCGCTGTCGAGGTCGTTCCACTCGGCGGTGCGGTCGGATTTCCAGACGGTGCGCCCGGTTTTGGTGTCGAGCGCGACAAGGTATTGCACGTCCACGCCGTCCATCGTGAGGATGAGGAGATTCTTGAAAAGGATCGGCGAGGAGCCCGGCCCGCGATAGTGGCGGCAGGGCAGATCGTTGCGTTTCCAGAGCACCTTGAAGGTGCGCGTGTCCAGGCAGGCGGTGCCGTAGCTGCCGAAGTGCACGTAAACGCGGCCCGGCTCGATGACCGGCGAGGGCGAGGCGTAGCTGTTAAGGCGGTTGCCGAGGGGTTCGGGCGCGTCGCAATGAAACACTCGCTCGTTAAACAACACGCGGCCGGTGTCGGCGTCCACGCAGAGCGCGAAAAAGTCGTGACCCTCCTCGGTTGCCGTCGTCAGCCAGATTTGATTGCCCAGGATCACGGGTGTGGACCAGCCGCGATGCGGGATGGGGGTTTTCCATTTCACATTCTGCGTTTCGCTCCAACGCAACGGGAGGCCAACTGAATTGGTCGAGCCGGGCGGGGCGGCGTGGCCGTTGGCAAACGGGCCGCGGAATTCAGGCCAGTGGGCGCGGGCAACCGCCACAACGCTCCACGTCAGCGCGAGCGCGGCCTGCGAAAGAAGTCCCTTGAGCAGGCGCGGCCGCGCCGACAGGCTGGGATTGGCGGTGCAATGGGCGGCAAATGTGGAATCGGTCAACATGGGTGCTGTTTATGGCAAGCGCACGTTTGCTTGAATGGACAGCGGCGCGCCGACGTTGATGCCGTGTTTGAGGCAATAGGCAGCGTACGCGACGTATTTGGCGGCGAAGCGTTTGAGGCCTTGTCGTTCGCGGCGGGTGAGTTTTCGGGCAACGCGCGCGGGCGCGCCCAGCACGAGCGAACCGGGCGGGATTTCCATGCCCTGCTTGACGAGGGCCTGGGCGCCGATGATGGACTGCTCACCCACGACCGCGCCGTCGAGCACGATCGCGCCCATGCCCACGAGCACTTCGTCGCCCACGCGACAGGCATGCACGATCGCCGAGTGCCCGACCGTGACCCGCTCGCCGATCGCGCACGCAAAATCATCGCTCACGTGCACCACGGCGTTGTCCTGAATGTTGGTGTCGGCGCCGACCACGATCCGGTTGATGTCGCCGCGCAACACGGCGCCATACCAAACGTTGGCGCGGTCGCCCAGGGTCACATCCCCCAACACCACAGCGGTGCGGGCGATGAAGACGTTGCGGCCCAACCGGGGCGAGGTGTGCAGAAAACGTTCGAACTGTTCTTTAAGTCGGCGCATGGGCCGTTGTTAAACCGAAGTCCGTGCGGCGCCCAAACAAAAAAAGCCCGCGCGGAAATGTTTCCGAGCGGGCACTCGGGCCGGTTCCTCCGTCGGCCCTACCGGCAACGAGTCCAACCGTGCCGGGGATGAGTCTTTTTGACGAAGACCACCGGCGCCGGCGGGCAGGCCGGTTCATAAACCACGATCCGACGCGGCGGCGGGCAATAGAGCACGGGCGGTGGCGGTGGCGGCGGACAATACACCACCGGAGGGGGCGGTGGCGGACAGTAAACGACAGCGGGCGGCGGACAGGGTGCCGGCGCGACACAGGTGTAACTGACCGATGCGTGGACGGGCGCGGCGTCCAGCGCACCCGCCACGACGGCGCCGATGGCGACCCCGGTCAAAATCTTCCCCACGGTGGCCCATTCGCGGTCGCCCGCGCGCGCGGTCTGAAGGCTTGTCCCGGCCAGGGCCAGGACGCTCAGAACGACGACCAGTGTTTTCATAGGCAACCTTTCGTTTCGCATTTCTGCCGGTGAGACGCGCGGCTTTGGGATTTATTCAACAGGCCCGACGGGCTAATTTCGGCGGCAGCGAATGAGCAAGACCGCGAGCCACAAACCGGCGGGGCGACGCCGGTTGCCGCGCTCGTTCCGCGAGTTGACTCCGGCGCGGCACTTCAGTCCGCGATTGTTTTTCCGCGAACTGGTGTGGAAGGCATTGTTGATGCCCCGCCGCGGCGAGCACAAACGGCCCGAGTTTCCGAAACTCCGCCACGGACAGGTGGCCATTACCTGGATCGGGCACGCCTCGTTTCTGATTCAGTTCACGGACCTGAACGTGCTGGTGGACCCGAACTTCGCCAACTGGTTGTTTCTCCTCAAACGGATCAAACGCTCGGGCCTGCGGATTCAGGATTTGCCGCCGATTGACCTGGTGCTGCTCACCCACGCGCACTTTGATCATTTCCACAAACCGACGTTGCGGCGGCTACCGCACCCGCGCATCGGCGTGATGCCCTGGGGCGTGGGCGAGCTGGCGCACGATCTGGGATTCTCGCGCGTGATCGAACTGGAATGGTGGGAGACGTTCAGTCACGGCGCCTGGAAGGTGACCCTTACGCCCGGCAAACACTGGGGCGCGCGCACCCTGCACGATCATCATCGCGGCTACGGCGGCTTTGTGTTGGAGAACCAGGGCCGGCGAATTTATCACGCGGGCGACAGCGCTTATTTTGAGGGTTTCCGCGAGATCGGCGAGCGGCTCGCGCCGGAAATCGCGCTCCTGCCCATTGGCGCGTATCACCCGGAGTCGTTTCGCAACGTGCACATGGGCCCGGATGAAGCGGTGCGGGCGTTTCATGACCTGCGGGCGCACAAGCTCATTCCCATGCACTACGGCACGTTCAAATTGTCGTTCGAGGACCTGGACGAACCGCCGCGCTGGCTCGGTAAACTTGCCGCCGAACACCGGATCACCGACCGCGTGTGCGTGTTGGAGGAAGGCGTGCCGCGGGTGTTTTGAAACGACCGGTTTGCGCACGGAGCCGCGCTGGGGCGCATGTCAGTTTCCCGCAATTTCTCATGCATCCCGTGCTTCAGCCCGGTGGGCAGTCGCGCGCAAGCTCCAAGCCACTTCGACCGTTTGGACCGGGATCGCGGAAAACCTTCAAAACCGGTCTTGGTCACCGCCGCTGCTGTTCACGCGGCTGAAGCCAGGTGCGGAGGATCGAAGAGGTGCTCCGCGAGAAAGTCAGATGCGCCCGCCGCGCCATGCCGACCACAAGGCTGCTTGACGCTACAAGATTTGGTATGTTAAAAGGGCCTTGCCCCAATTAGCTGGGGCATGGTCATGCGTTGCCCGAAATGCGGCGCTCTGGAAGACCGGGTCGTGGATTCGCGGGCATCCCGCGAAGGCGCTCTCATCCGCCGCCGACGCGAATGCGCACGTTGTCATCACCGGTTCACGACCTACGAGCAGATCGAGCACGAGCACCTGGTGGTGTTGAAACGGGACGGACGGCGCGAGGAGTTTTCCAAGGAAAAACTCCTTTCGGGCATTCGCAAGGCCTGCCAGAAACGCCCGGTCAGTCCCAAGGTGATTGAGGAGCTGGTGGATCGCATTGAGGAAACCGCCGCCAACAAGTTCGACCGCGAAGTGCCCTCGGAGTTCATCGGCAAGATGGTCATGGATGAACTGCGGCAGATTGACGAGGTGGCCTATGTGCGTTTCGCCAGCGTGTATCGGCGGTTCAAGGAAGCCACCGACTTTGTGCAGGAGGTCAAGAAGCTCGGCGTGAAAGCATGATCGCGTTCGCGGCCAATGCTCTGCTGTTTGAACTGCCCACGGGCGAACGCGTGCCGTTCACGCCGGAGATGATTTCGGTGGAGGTCGTGGGCGAGGGCTTGAGCGTCATTAATCCCGACGTGGTGCGCCACGCCGCCGCCTCGGTGGTCCATTACTTCAAGCACGACCTGGGACGGGAGACCGTGTCGCTGGGCGAGTTTGCCGAGGCGCTCGAAAAAGTCCTGCAAGGGCTGGGATACAAAGTGCAGCCGGAAGGGATGCCGACGGCCGGCGTGAGCGCGCCGGGCGCGACGCGCCCGGCCGACCTGCACCAACTGGCGCGCGAAGCCGGCGACGCGGGCGAACTGGTCTTCTTTCAACGGTTGCGCGAGGCGCTGCGCGCGCAACTGCGCCGGACGCCCGAGCGGGTGGTCTTTTCGGGCCTGCGGGCGTGCGTCAAATTACTGACGGGTGCGCGGCGCTGGAGTCCGCGTTGCCAGTGGTTGCAGCAACAGATTCTGGCCTATTTGCGCGATTGCCTGGGTGCCGAAACCCCGGCGAGCCAGTGCGTGCTCGTTGTCGAGTGAGCGCCGCGGCCCCGACCCAACAGCCGGGACAATCATGAGCAAAACCATCTTTGAAAAAATCATCGCGCGGGAACTGCCCGCAAACATCGTGTATGAAGACGACCTGGTCGTGGCGTTCCGGGACATCAATCCGCAGGCGCCAACGCACGTGTTGATCGTGCCGCGGAAACCGATCCCGCGCATTGCCGAGGCCCGGCCGGAAGACGCGCCGGTGCTGGGGCATCTGCTGCTCAAGGCCGCTGAAGTCGCCGAGAAACTCGGCCTCAAACCAACCGGTTATCGCCTGGTCTTCAACAACGGGCCCGACGCGGGAGAAGCTGTACCGCATCTGCATTGCCATATCCTGGGCGGACGGCGGATGGGCTGGCCGCCCGGTTGAGCGGTTCGCAGCCGGAGCGCGGCCCGGAAGGCGCACCGTTCAAAATGTGCCGGTCGCCAGTCGCCGGTAAATGTCCCGGAACTTGCGCGCCATGAGCTTGGGCGAGAGATACTCGCGCACCTGCTCGAGAGTTGTCTCCTCCACCCTGCCCTGTCCGAAGAGCGGATGCCGGCATGCGCAGCGGATGGCCTCCGCAAAGGCCGGCAGGTCATCGGGCGCACATAACACTCCGTTCTTGTCCGGGAACACGTAATCCGGAATCCCGCCGACGTTCGTGCCCACCACCGGCACACCGGCCACGACGGCTTCCTTGACGGCGTTAGGGCTGACGTCCGCGCGCGTCGGACAGAGCATGATCGTGGCGGTGCTCAACTCGCCGGCCACATCCAGATGCGTGAGGTTTTCCCGAAATGAAATCCGTTGCCAGAGGGCGGGTGAAACGCGCTGTCGCACCTGCTCCAGGTAATCCGGCCTCGCCTTGCCGATGACGATGCACTCGAAAGGAATCTCTTCGCGCACGGCGTCCAGGGCGCCGGCCAGGACGTCGGCGCCTTTGCGATGGTCGAAGGCGCCAACGAAGACAAATCGCACCGGCGTTGTCTGTGGGCGGCGCTCGATCCGGTGAAACACCGGGTCGGGCGCGTGTTCAACCTGTTCGACGCGCAAACGCGGATATCTTTGGCGCAGATAGTTGACCGAGAACCGCGCCTCGGTCGTAACGCACTGGGTCTTGGGAGAACTGAGGGTGTAGTCTTCCAGTCGCGCCGCCAGTCGGCTGTGCCAGTCTCGCAACGCCACCCGCACATACCAGGTGAACAAGCCCTGGACGGTCGCCACGCGCGGGTAACCGAGTCGGTTGGCGACCAGAGCCGCCCCGTGCTCCGTGCCCCAGGCGTGCACCACGTCCGGTTTCACCTGCCGCAACACGCGCCCGATGAGAATCGTGTCGGCCCAGAAAAGCGATGGTGCGCGCGTGCCCCCCAGCGTTTTCACCAGATGGAATGTGACGCCGTTCCGATCGAAGGTCAGATTGCGCGGAAATTGTTTGCGCAGCACGACGATGTGGAGTTTGAGTTCCGGATCGCTTTGCAACTCGTTCAGGAGCACCCGCTGCCAGGACGCCGCGTGTTGCCGGGGCAGGCGGCTCACCTCATCGGGCATGCCCGGCAACCATTCCACCGGGAAATAGGAGAACCATGCGACCTTGATCGGACTTTGAGCCATTCGGTTTGCCCCGGGAGGCTAAAACAGCCCGCTCGCCACGCCAAGCTCAAGCCGAATGCCAGGCAAACCCATGCCCGGAAGAGTTGGATCTGCGCTAAAAACCGGCCAAATTTCTTGTTGCATTTTGCGGGCGCGTGCCGTATTTAACCGGCGAATCGAAGGTTTGACGCTCGCGCCGGGCCGGCAGGGCAAAACCGCTCGCGGCGCGAGGACTTCCAAGTTCAACGTTCAAACGGGTTTTTCGGATTCGTTTTCAACCTTCGAGTCACAGCACAACGGAGTTATGAGCAACACAGCCGAGGAGAACGGCGGCAACAATTACGGCTCGGGATACCTGGAAATCTCGGAGAAGGGCTTCGGCTTCCTCCGAACCGCCGCGAACCATTTTCATCCGAAGCCGACCGACATTTTCGTGACGCCGGACACGATCAAGCGCCACTTTCTGCGCGAGGGCAGCCTCGTGTGCGGGCCGACGCAGCCGCCCCATCGCGGCACCAGCCCGCAACTCAAGGCCGTGGACCGCATCAACGGCATGACCTTTGAGGAATACACCAGGTCGGTCCGCTTCGAAAACCTGACCAGCATTGATCCGATCGAGAAGTTCAAGCTCGAGACCAGCCCGGACCTAATCGAGACGCGGGTCATTGATC
>JAOAIM010000199.1 GCA_026414705.1 Verrucomicrobiia bacterium
TGGCGCAGGTCCGGGCCGCGTCGTTCGTAGGCGACGATGGCTTTTTGAACGAGCGACACGACGGTCGCCTCGAAGTCGTCGCGGTCTTTTTCGAGGCAGACGACGTATTTCTCGTAGGCCTTGAGGGCGGCGGCGATTTCTTTTTTGAACGTCTCGACGGTCACGGGGGCAGTGTAGTCACGCGAGTTGCGAAAAGAAGTGAAAAACCGGGTCACTCGTTGTGCGGAATCTGGAGCGTGCTGCCGCCAATGAACTCCCGCACCAGGGCATCGCCCGGAATGAGCGTGTGGTCGTGGACCTGTTCTGGTGAGAAGCCGACGACCGAATCGAGCAGCGCCCGGACGCGGTCGTAACGGATGCGCGCATCCAGAAAGCCGGCGTAGTCGGCGAGTTCCTCCGGCGCGGGCAGCAGCCCGTCCGGCCCGCTGAAAAACGGCTTGAGCACGGGCAGGTCGAAGGGCATCCCGCCGTTGATGACGTGATCGGCGAGGCCCTGAAGGGGAATGATGCTGAACAATTCGCCGGCGCGGACATAGTGCCAGTGCAGGAGCGTGCGCAGAGGACGATGATTTCGATGGCGGGCGTCGCGCAACATGCGCCGGAGCAGGCGCACGTCGGTGAAGTGGGTGCGGCGTCCGGTGCTGCCGTCGCCCTCCAACAACATGTTCTGGGTTTCGATGTAGAGGCGGAATTGCGCCGCCGGGTCAATGCCCTCGGAGATGGGTGGGTAAAGCCCGTGCAAACAGTCGAGCAACAAAATCTGGTCGGGCGACATTTTGACGGGTTTGGTAGCGACACGGCGGCCTTCCTTGAAACTGTAAACGGGCTTTTCGATCGTTTTGCCCTCCAGCAGCGCGCGCAGGTGTTCGTTGAGCAGTTGGATGTCGAGGGCCTCGGGGGCCTCGTAGTTGCGATCGTTGATCCAGTCGGTGGGGTGCTCAACCAGCGACCAGAAATAGTCGTCGAGGTTGAGCATCAAGAACCGGAGACCGTGGCGCTGGAGTCGTTGGGTGAGCTTGACGGTGGTGGTGGTTTTGCCGGAGGAACTCGGCCCGGTGATCCAAATCATGCGCAGCGGATTGCCCGCGCGCAGGCGCGCGAGGATTTTCCCGGCTGCCGCGTCGAGGGATGCCTCGTAGAGGGCGAGCGACTCGGCGATGACGCCGCGGATGCGCCCGCTGCGGACGGCTTCGTTCAGCCCCGCGACCGTGTCCACGCCGCGCGCCCGATTCCAGGCGAGGTTTTCGGCGAGCCGTTTTTCGGGAAAGCCGTTGCCCACGAAGGTTTCGGGTGTGAGCGCGCCCTCGCGCAACCAGTGGCGTCCCCAGCGGTAACATTCGTAGGCGTCGGCGACGTTCTGGAAACCGTAGCTGCGGAGCGTGTGCAGCACCTCGTCCTGGATGATTTCAATCGTGGGCGGAAAATTTGAGATGTGATGGTGCGGGTCGGAGTTGAGGCACACGATGACGGCGTCGGCGAGGAACTCGCAGATTTTCTCGTCGCTGCCCCAGGCCTCGAAGATGCGGTCGTTGATGCCCGGCAAGTAATCCTGCCGGCAACCGCCGATGGATTGCGCGGCGCGGTAAATCGCGCGCCAGATGCGGCTGGCGTCAAACTTCACCAGCGCCCGGTTGCGCTTTTGAACTTTGACGATTCGGTTTTGGACTGCCATGCCCGGAGCTTATCGAGGGGCGCGGCGCGATGGCCAGAGGCTTCGAGGGGACCGCGTTGCCGCCGGGTGGCTCCCAAACGGCGCGCTGGGCGATGAGCATCGGGGTCTTCGATGCGGTGGGCGACGTCGCGGACGCGGCTCACCGGGTTCGCCGGCAAAAAAAATTTCGGGCCGGGCGCGCTCGCGCGGCGGAGTGACGGAACGCGGAGACCGACGCGCGAACCGACCGGTGCGGAAGCGCGGCTGAGTCAACGCGCGCCGGAAAGCCTGGTTCGGGTTTTGGGGCGTCGGGTCGGTTTGCTCCGGGTGCGGAGCCGGCTGACGTGCCGGGCCAGGGCACGGAGCAGACGGTCTTCCTCGCGTTTCATTCGGCGGCGCGCAGCGGGGGTGGCGTCATCGTAGCCCAGCAAGTGCAGAGTGCCGTGGACGATGTAGCGGGCCAGTTCGCGTGTCCAATGGGTGCGGAAACGTCGTGCCTGGCGCAGGGCTTCAGGCACGCACACGAACAATTCTCCGTAGAGCGCGGCGCGCGGTTCGCTCCGGGGCAGGGGCACGGTTGCGTCGGCATGGTTGAAGGCGATCACATCGGTCGTTCCGGCGTGGCGGAGGAAGCGCTCGTTGAGGCGCGTCATTTCGGCGTCGTTCACCAGGTGCACGCCCAGTTCCCAGGAGTCGAGTCCGAGCAGGTCGGCCAGGAGCGTGGTCAGCAGGCGTCGCAGGGCGGTCGCGTGGAGGGTTCGGGCGCGCTGCCGATTACGCAGGAGCAACTGGCTCATTTGGTGCGGGCGCGGTGTTCCTCGTAGGCGGTGATGATGCGTTGCACCAGCGGATGGCGCACGACGTCGCGCTTGGTCAACTCCACGATGGCGATGCCCTCGACGTTTTTGAGGATGCGATGGGCTTCGAGCAGGCCGGACTTTTTGTGAGGTGGCAGGTCAATCTGCGTTTCGTCTCCGGTGATGACAGCCTTGGAGCCGTGGCCCAGGCGGGTGAGGAACATGAGCATCTGCTCGGTGGTGGAGTTTTGGGCCTCGTCGAGAATGACGAAGGCGTTGTTGAGCGTGCGCCCGCGCATGTAGGCGAGCGGGGCGATTTCAATCGTGCCGCGTTCGGTGTGTTTTTGAATGTCCTCGGCCGGGAGCATGTCGTGCAGCGCGTCGTGAAGCGGGCGCAGGTAGGGCAGGATTTTTTCGTAGAGGTCGCCGGGCAAAAAGCCCAGCGCCTCGCCGGCCTCGACCGCCGGGCGGGTGAGAATGATGCGCGAGACGCGGCCCTCGCGCAGCGCCGCCAGCGCCATCGCCACAGCCAGGTAGGTTTTGCCCGTGCCGGCCGGGCCGATGCCGAAGGTGATGTCATGGCGGCGGATGGCTTCGACGTAGCGTTTCTGGCCGAGGGTGCGGGCAATCACGCCGGGCTTGCGTTCGTGGGTGAGGATGCGGTCGCCGACCAGTTCCGCGAGCGCGGCGGCGCCCTCCTGTTTGACGACGTTGAGCGCGTGGACGAAATCGCGATTGCGCACGGGCGCGCCGGACTTGAGCAGTTGTTCGAGCGAGAGGAACAGTTGCCGGGCTCGTTCGAGTCCCTCGGCGGGGCCTTCGAGTCGGATCCAGCCCTCGCGCGCGGTGGCTTTGACGCCCAGTTCGGTTTCGAGCGCCTGAAGGTTGCGCGGTTCGTGGTTGAAAAGTTGTTGCGCGACGCGCGCGTTTTCGAAGTGGAGGGTTTCGACGGGCATCGTCTTAAGGAGAGGGCGCCGGGGACTGGTGGGGGCGGGAGCGGTTCATTGGGCCAGGGCGGCGCGCAGTTGGGCGGCCAGTTCGCGCAAGGCCTGGGGCACAACCGATGTGTGCGCGATGACGGGCATGAAGTTGGTGTCCCCCCGCCAACGCGGCACGACGTGGATGTGGAGATGCCCCAGGATGCCGGCGCCGGCAACCTGGCCGAGGTTGATGCCGATGTTGAAGCCGTCGGGGCGCATGACCTGGCGCACGGCGTTGATGCAGCGGCGCGTCAATACCCACAGGTCGGTCAGTTCCCCGTCGGTCAATTCGTTCAAATCCGCCGCGCGTTTGTAGGGCACAACCATGAGGTGACCGCCGTTGTAGGGGTAGCGGTTCAGGAGCGCAAAGCAGGTGCGGTCGCGAGCGATCACCAGGTTCGCCTCGTCGTCGTTGGACTGCGCGATGCGCTCAAACAGGTGCTCCGACTGCTCATCCTTGGGGGCGAGGATGTATTCGATGCGCCAGGGCGCATGGAGCGATTCCATGCTCCGAGACTAGCGGGCGGGCGGGGCAAAGTCAAAAGCGCGGGTGCTTGGGGGTCAAAGCGGCTGCGATTGCGGCGGGTCGGGCACAGGGACAAACGCCGCCTTGAGCGCGTCGGGAATCGCGCAGGGTCGCCCGTCGCTGGCACGCACAAAGACCCAGTCTGTTTCAGCCCGCACGAGCAGCACGCCGTCGCGGGCGCGGCGAAACTCGTAGCGTCGCAACGACCGGGCACGTCCGAAGTCGGCGACCCACGTGCGCACCTGTAAGCGGTCACCGGCAAACGCGGGCGCCAGGTAATCAATCCGGTGCGAGCGGGCGACCCAGGTGGCGCCTGCCTGGCGCATGAGCGGCACGCCGCCCGCCGCCGCAAAGTGCCGCGTGGCCACATCCTGCATCCATTGCACAAAAGCGACGTTGTTGACATGCCCGTTGCCGTCAATTGCTTCCTGCGGCACGTCGAACTCCTCGCAGTACACGGCAAGCGCCGGCGTCTGGCTCATGACAGAAGCAATGCGGGCGATTCGGACGCGAGGCAAGTTTGAAGGCGCCCTTGCGCGCGGAGTGAATTCAGAAATGCGTTGTCCGGGTGTGTCGTTTTCGGCACGCTGCGGCCATGCTTCGGCAGGTCAATCTGGGCATGTTGGGCGGCGGCACGGTGGGCAGCGGCGTGTTTCACGCGCTTCAACGCAACGCCGATTTGCTGGCCGCGCGCATCGGCGTGCAGGTGCGCATCCGGAAGATCGCCGTCAAGGCGTTTGACGAGCCGCGGCCCTACCCGATTCCGCGCGCGCTGCTGACCACGCGCTGGGAGGAGGTTGTCAACGACCCGCAGGTGGACGTGGTGCTGGAACTGGTCGGCGGCACGACGATCGCCAAAACGATGGTGCTCGCGGCGCTGGAGCGTGGCAAAACCGTGGTGACGGCCAACAAAGCGTTGCTTTCCGCGGCGGGGCCGGAGCTGTTCGCGGCGGCGGCCCGGCGCGGGGTCAATCTCTATTACGAGGCGAGCGTGTGCGGCGGGATTCCGATCATCAAGGCGCTGCGCGAGGGTTTTGTCATCAACCGCTTCGACGCCCTCTACGGCATCGTCAACGGCACGTGCAATTACATCCTTACGCGGATGAAGCAGGAGGGCGCAGAGTTTGCCGACGTGCTGGCGGACGCGCAAAAACAGGGTTACGCCGAGACGCCGCCGGACCTGGACGTGGACGGCCACGACGCGCGACACAAAATCGGCATCCTCGCCTCGTTGGCGCACGGTTTTTGGGTGGACGCGGGGCAGATTCACACCGAGGGCATCCGCGAGGTTTCGCGGCTGGACATGCAGTTCGCCGGGCAGCTCGGTTACACGATCAAGTTGTTGGGGATTGTGAAGCGGGTCGAGGGTCGAGGGTCGAGGGTCGAGGGTCGGGGCGGCAAGCCGCGCGGCGATGGCGAGCGGATTCAAGTGTCGGTGTATCCGGCGCTGATTCCGAGCGGGCACGTGCTGGCGGACGTGAACCATGTGTTCAACGCGGTGTTTGTGCGGGGCGACGTGGTGGGGGACACGATGTTTTACGGGCGCGGCGCCGGCAAGGATGCGACGGCCAGCGCGGTGTTGAGCGACGTGGCGGATGCGGCGCTGGACCTGAAGCTCGGCGGTCAGGTGCGCGTGCCGCCGTTTGTGAACCACGCGCGCGACGGGCGCATCGTGCCCATGGACGAAATCGTCTCACGTTATTACGTGCGACTGAACGTGGTGGACCGGCCCGGCGTGCTGGCGCGAATTGCGGCGATTTTCGCCCGGGGACGCATCGGGATTTCGTCGGTCGTGCAACCGGAAGGTCACGAAGGCGAGAGCGTGCCGCTGATTTTGATGTTGCACGAGGCGCCGAACGCGGCGATGCGCCGGGCGCTGGCGCAAATTGCGCGGCTGCCGGTCGTGCGCGCCAAACCGGTGATGTTTCGGGTGGAAACCCTCTCATAAGTTCGCTAGCGTCGTGGCATGGGCACGGTTTCAGACATCACCGGTTTGCTGGCGGGCTTGAGCACCGAGGAGTTGCAGCAGATTGAGCGCTCGCTCATCAGCATTTACCGGCAAAGGAAGACGGGCATTCTCTACGACGACGCGCACGGGGTCTGGACGGAAGAAAACCAGGCTGCGGCGGCGGATCAGGTGTTCAGGTTGCTGGACGCCGAGGAAACCCGGAACAAGCCCGACGCCGCGCCATGAGAGTGCCTCAGCGCGGAGAAGTCTGGCTGGCCGATTTGGGCATGGTGGGTAAGGTGCGCCCGGTGCTCGTGATGAACGTCCCGTTTTCTGATCGGGATTACGCGTTGTTCCATGTCGTGCCGCACACCACGACGGTTCGAGATTCGCAATTTGATGTTCGGGTGGATGTCCCCTGGCTGGCAGCGGGAGTGTTCAACGTTCAGGGCGGTGTTTCCGTGACCCGAAGGAATTTGTTGCGCCCTCTCGGCACGCTGAGCGCGACTCAAATGGCGGACGTTGAAGAAACAATGCGGCGCTGGCTCGGCTTGTGACTTTTCAAGAGTCAACGATGGGCGTGATGCTTTTTCGCAGCACCAACCGGCAATCGCCGCCGGTCAACTTGCGCGAGGCGCTCCTGCAGGGTCAGGCGCCGGACCGCGGCCTTTACATGCCGGTGGAGTTCCCCCAACTCAGCCGCCAGGACATCGCCGCATTCGCTGACCTGCCGTATGCCGAAATCGCCTTCCGCGTCCTGCGACCTTACGTCGAGGGCGTGCTCGCGCCCCGCGAGCTGGAAGCGATGTGCCGCGACGCCTACGATTTTGAACTACCGCTCGAACCGGTGGCGGGCATGGAGCGGGTGTATTGCCTGCGGTTGGATTGCGGGCC
>JAOAIM010000200.1 GCA_026414705.1 Verrucomicrobiia bacterium
CGGAGATGTGTATAAGAGACAGGGGCGATGGGCTGCCGAACTCCCGCCGCACGAAGTCCTCGTGGTCAAACTCCTCCTCCGGCAAATCCAGCCCATCGTAGCGCGCCTGCTCCGACCAGCCGGTTTGTTCATCCGAACCACATTCGGGACAGGCTTTGGCCCCGCGCGGCACCTCGGCGCCGCAAACCGGGCAGATTTCCGGAGTCATCGGCTTTTGCGCGAGACGGCTCGGAGTTGGATTTGAATCTGGGGCACGTCAGGCAATCAAGAGCGACGGCGTCCACCGGGCCGCAAACCAAACGCTGTCGCCTTTCCGGGTTCGCGCGAGTCTCGGTTGCTCCGGCCACACCGGTGCTGTTCGGCGCGTTGCGTTGGGGCGAACGGCCCCACACCCGCGGGTCACGTCGCTCAGCCGCCAACCCCGGCGTATTCCTCGTCGGTGGTCAGGTTCAGTCCCATGAGCACGTAATCGTGCGAAATGGCCTGCATGTCCTTGACGTAGTTTTCAAGCCGGAGCAGTTCGCTGAAGCCCATCATGGCAAACAGATGAATCGCCGCCTTCTGCTCGGCGATGAATTCGGCCTCGACTTTTTCCAGGCCGATGTTGCGGGCGATTTCCACGATCTCATGCACCAGCGCGCGCGCCAGGCCGCGTCCGCGAAACTCCGGGTGCACCAGAACGCTGACGCGCCCGATGTGGCGCTTCCAGCCGCCGAGTTGTTGATGCAGGGTCGCGTCGCCCACGATCCGGTCGCGGTGCAGCGCCAGCAGCGGCAGATGGCGACCCAGGTCAATGTTCTGGCACCAATCCCGGATCACCGCCGGATCGGTCACGCGGTGCTTGATGAACATCCGCTCCAACTCGGGCACTGCCTGGAAAAACTCGTGCAGCTTCTTTTCATCGTCGCGTTGGAGCGGACGCAACGTCACGCGCGTGCCGTCTTTGAGCGCGATGTCCTTGGGAAATTTTTGCAGTTCAAGTTCCAGCGACATAACACGTCCGGGTTGAGCCGTCGCCACAGTGCCGAAAGCGGTTGCGCCGTGCAAGACTCAATCAGCCCGCCGCGGCGGAAGGCTGCTCGCAGCCGCGATCCCGCCGCCCGTTAACCCCGCGTCGAGGTCGCGCCACAGGCTTCAGCCCACCAGGTCAGATACTGCGCGCTGCCGTGCGTGAGCGGCAACGCGATGAACTCGGGCGTCTCGTAGGGATGCCGTTCCCGAATGAGCCGTTCCAATTCGGGCAGTGCGCGCCGCGTGGCCTTGAGCAGCAACAGCACCTCGCCGCTGCGCTCCAACTTGCCCTGCCACCAGTAATGCGACTCGACCTTGGGAACGAGATTCACGCACGCGACCAGCTTCGCGCGCAAGGCCGCCTGCGCCAGTCGCCGCGCGGTTTGGAGGTCGGGCGCGGTGACCAGCACCACCAGAAAGCCGGTTGCCGTTTTCATGGCTTGTAAAATGCCGCTCCGGGATGCGTCAGCCCACGGAAAATTTCAGGTCGTCGGGCCAGCGCAGCGGCACGCCCTGATCGCGGAGCATTGCCTGAAACTGTTCCAACAGGTCGCGCTTCTGGCGCACTTCGCGCGCCTGACGCTTGTGCATGGCGCAAAACGCCGCCAGCGCGCCAACGGCCTCGCCGATGTTCCACTCCACGGGGTGGAGGCGGTAGCAACCGTTGGTGATGTGGGTGGTGCCGATGTTTTTGCACGCGGGCAGGAGGTTTTCGACGCGACGCGGCAGCAGCGCGCCCAGCGGGATTTGAAACGGATACGACGCCACGTCAATGTAGTTGTCCCCACCGGTGCTCGGATGCAGGTCAATCCGGTAGTAGCCGATGCCGACCGAGTCGGGGAAAATCTCGGCGCGCAGTTCGGTTTTGGGCCTGCCGAGCCACGCGGCGCGCGCATCGGCCCCGACGTGTTGTTCGAGCACGGTGAACTCGGCGCGAATGCGGCGGCTCTCGCGGATGTAGGGAGCTTTGGCCAGGCCGTCTTCGGTGCCGACCAGATCAGGTCGCAGGCGCAACCCCTTCCAGCCCGTGCCGCCGTCGGGCCGCGGCGCTTCGGTTTGCAACCAGTAAAGCAGCGAAAGGCTCAGTTGTTTGGCGCGTTCCAGATGCCGCGCTGCTTCCGCCGCGCTCACCTCGTAAAGGTTGCCCAGCAGATAATCGTTCTGCGGCCAGTTCACCAGCGTCACGTCGCCGTCGTAGGTGCCCTCGACGAAGTTCGTCCGATCCACAATCTGCCGGTAACGGAACAGGCCCTCGCGCTTGACCGGATCAAAGCCGATGTTGCGCGGCTGAAGCGTGATCGGATGCGAATACTCCAGGCTCAGCAGCCGTCCGGGCCAGGGCGGGGTGAGCTTCGGAACAAACTCCCGCCAGAACCGCCATTCGCGCGGCGGCTCGATGGTGTGATCCTGGCCGTGCACGTATTCCATCGGAAAACACACCGTGAAGGCCTGATGGTTGTGCGGTTCGGCCCTGGGCTTGGCGTGCAGTTCACCCGTTTCCGCTTGGGATTCGGCCCCGGTCACGTATTCCGTGCGCGTGAGCGGCAGCAGGTCGCCGGTCTCGGTCGCGTCCACAAACCACGGCGCGCGCAGCACCAGTTCGTGGTCCGACTCGGCGCTGCGGACGCTGATCGCCCCGACGCGGTCGCCGTGGACCTCCGCCGCCATCGCCCGGTGGCGGAGCAACAGACGCACCTTGCCGCCCGCGATCCAGGGCGCGAGCATCTCCTGGAGCACGGCCAGCGCCACGCGCGGCTCATGACACAAGCGCGACACGTTGCCGCCGCCGGGATTGAGCTGCGCGTTGGCACGCGCGGCGGGCGTGAGCGGATAATTGCGGCGATAGTAGTCGCGGATGCGCGTGCGCAGTTCCTGATAGCTCTTCGTGCCGCCGAACGTTTCGATCCACGGGTTTTCGTCGGGCGGCACGGCCTGGGTCGTCAACTGGCCGCCGATCCAGTCGGTTTCCTCGGTCAGGATGACGCGCAAACCGTTCCGGGCCGCCGCCAGCGCCGCCGCACACCCGCCCAGCCCGCCACCGATGATGACCAAATCGGCCTGAAGTTCGCGCGCCCGCCGGCGCGAGAGGCGCGGCGAGATGCCCCCGTGCGTGCCACCTGCCGCCGCCGCCAACGCACCGGGTGTCGCCAGGGCCAGCGGCAGCGCGCAGCCCGTTGTCTTGAGAAACGCCCGTCGTGTGCAACTCGTATCGCGTCGCATCGGTTGCACACTAGCCAGTCGGCCTGACCCGCCAAAACAAAATTTCGTCTCGCGTGCAGTGAATTGTTGGGCGGCGGGCGCCGAGAATTTTGCGCGGCGGCGGTCGTTGGCGCGCGCCGGAGGCGGATTCCAGTTTACATGAGCGGCGTCGCTGTTAAGATGCGCCCGGAGATTTCACCAGCGCATGAAAAAAATCGAGGCCATCATCAAACCCTTCAAGCTCGAAGACGTCAAAGAGGCGCTCTCGGCCCTGGGTGTCGAAGGCATGACGGTATCGGAGGTCAAGGGGTTCGGTCGCCAGAAAGGCCACACCGAGATTTATCGCGGCAGCGAATACACCGTGGATTTTCTGCCCAAGATCAAAATCGAGGTCGTGTTGCCGGACGCGCGCGTGCCGGCCGCGATCGAAGCGATCATCAAAGCGGCCAAGACCGGAAAAATCGGCGACGGCAAGGTGTTCGTCAGCCCCATCGAAAACGCCATCCGCATTCGCACCGAGGAGACTGGTGAACAAGCCGTTTAGGGATGGCTCCGTTGAGGCGCACGCGGTTTTTCGGCGAAGCCAAAATGCGCCATTTTTCGCCAAAAATCCGCGTGTGAATAAGTCGTGGATAAAAGTTAATATGTTGTCCTAGGCAGCCGCGAGGTCTTTGAATAAAAGGGCACCGGGTTTCGATTTCGGGATCAGACGTTAAACCGAGGACGATGGAACAACATCGGACGAATGTTCGCTTCGCTTGCGGCAAGTTGTTTGGAATCAACAACTTGCGTCGCAGCCGCATTGTTACAGTTCTGTTAACCGGCGTGCGCCCTCCGAGGGGCGGCGCCGAGGAACCGGATTTTGCTTTTGAGCGCGGGTCGCGGTTGACCCGCCACAACCTTCAATCCAACCCACGTGAATAAAGTGGCCAAAAAGCGGGCCACCACGCTCCGAGTCCATGCACGCTTCCGCTGAAAAAATTTGGTCGGTCGCGCAGGAAAAACTGCGCGCCATGCTCGCGCCCGACACCTACAAACTGTGGTTTGCGCCGTTGCGGGCGGCGGCGCTGGAGGGCAACAGTTTGGTGCTCGAGGTCAGCAACGACTTCTGCGAGGTCTGGCTCAAGGACAACTACCTGGGCCTGTTGCAGGAGGTCGTCAGCCACGCCGCCGGGCATCCGCTCCAGATCAAATTCAAAGTCGCCGCCGAGAAGTCCGAAGCGGCGGCACTCCGGGAAACGACCGCAAAAGGCCGCGCCGGCCAGAGCGGCGGTGCGCGGACCTCCCACGCCTCCGAACGCAGTGCTTCGCATGACCTCGTTTTCAATCCCCGGAACACGTTTGACACGTTCGTGGTTGGCAACAACAACAACTTTGCGCACGCCGCCGCTCTGGCCGTGGCGCAGGCGCCGGGCAAGGCCTACAACCCGCTGTTCCTCTACGGCGGGGTCGGTCTGGGCAAGACCCATTTGCTTCACGCCATCGGCCAGTATGTCGTGAGCCATCGTCGCGCCGCACGGGTCGCGTACGTCACCTCCGAGAAGTTCACCAACGAATACATTGACGCGATCCAAAACAACCAGCTCGTCCGCTTCCGGAAAAAATACCGGCAGACCGATGTGTTGCTGATTGACGACATCCAGTTCCTGGCGGGCAAGGAGCGGATTCAGGAGGAATTCTTCCACACCTTCAACGCCCTGCACGACAACCGCAAACAGATCGTGCTGACCTGTGACCGCCCCGCCAGCGAAATCCAAAACCTCGAACAGCGCCTGGTCTCGCGCTTCGAGTGGGGACTGGTCACCGACCTCCAACCGCCGGACGTGGAGGTTCGCCTCGCCATCCTCCACAAAAAGGCCCAGATCATGGGTATCACCCTGCCGGAGGAGATCCTCCAGTTCCTCGCCAACCGCATCCGCACCAACGTCCGCCGACTCGAAGGCGCGCTCATCCGCGTGGCCTCTTACGCCTCGCTCACCGGACGCAAGCTGACCATCGAGGTCGTTGAGGGTTTGCTGCGCGAAATCCTCCACGAAGAGGGCCGCCACACCATCACCGTCGAGGCCATCCAGAAAAAGGTCGCCGAGCATTTCGACATCCGGCTGGCCGACATGACCAGCCGACGCCGACCCGAAAACATCGCCTTCCCGCGCCAGATCGCGATGTATCTGACCCGCCGTATGACTGAAAACTCCCTCAGCGCCATCGGCGAGGCCTTCGGCGGACGCGACCACGGCACGGTCCTGCACGCCTGTCGCCTGGTCAAAGACCGGATGGAAGTGGACCCGAACGTTCGCCAACTGGTGCATTACCTCGAAAAACAGCTCATGCGCTGAAGCGGACTGCGGTTGCGCCCCTCCGTCCCTGCGCAAACCCGGACCGGCCCATTCTCCGGAAGACGCAAACCTCGCGGGTTCGGCACTCTCAACGCCCGGGCGCCAGCGAAACTCACGCAGGTGTTCGCGCCGTAGAAAGCCCGGCTGCCGAATGCGTGCAACCGGAGGTCGCAAATGCTATGCTGCCCGTGTCCACCGGTTTTGTGGAACACGATTGAACCGTGGGCGACGCGCCATGCGATTTCTGGACGAATACCGCGACGCCACGCTGGCCCGACGGCTGGCCGAGCAAATCCACCGCGTCACCACGCGGCCCTGGACCATCATGGAGGTCTGCGGCGGCCAGACCCATGCCATTGTGAAATTTGGAATTGATGAGCTGTTGCCGCGCAGCATCACGCTCATCCACGGGCCGGGTTGTCCGGTCTGCGTCACGCCGCTGGAGATGATCGATCGGGCGCTGGCCATCGCGGCACGTCCCGGCGTCATTTTCGCGTCGTTCGGCGACATGCTCCGCGTGCCCGGCAGCGCGGGCGATCTGCTGTCGGTCAAGGCCAATGGCGGCGACGTGCGGATTGTGTATTCGCCGCTGGATGCCGTGCGCCTGGCCGAACAAAATCCGCAACGCGAAGTGGTGTTTTTCGCCGTGGGTTTTGAAACGACGGCGCCGGCGACGGCGATGGCGGTGTTTCAGGCCGCGCAGAAGGGGTTGAAGAATTTCTCGATGCTCGTCTCGCACGTGCTGGTGCCTCCGGCGATCGAAGCGTTGATGTCCGCGCCCGACTGCCGCGTGCAGGGGTTTCTGGCCGCCGGGCACGTCTGCACGGTCATGGGTTTTGAAGAATACGTGCCGCTGGCGGCCAAGTATCGCGTGCCGATCGTGGTCACGGGCTTCGAGCCGCTGGACATTTTGCAGGGCGTGCTGATGTGCGTGCTGCAACTCGAGTCGGGCCGCGCCGAGGTCGAGAACCAGTATGCGCGCTCGGTGCGCCGCGAGGGCAATCGGGCGGCGCAGGAGTTGATCCGACGCGTTTTCTGCGTGGTGCCCCGCAAATGGCGCGGCATTGGCGAGATTCCCCAAAGCGGGCTGGGCTTGCGCGAGGAGTTCGCAGCGTTTGATGCGGAGCGGAAATTCGCGGCCG
>JAOAIM010000019.1 GCA_026414705.1 Verrucomicrobiia bacterium
GAGCGTGGAGCGTGGAGCGTTGGAGCGTACCGCAGATTGAAAATCTGCCGTGTCGCCGACTGGTAGTTGGCAAATCCAAAGCGGTGGCAAGTCGCCGCTCTCCAGAACGTTGGCGCTGGCGCGGCTCGAGTTGGCACGGGAAAGCTCCGGTCGTCATCGCGCTGCGGCTTTCCGAATTGCCAAACCCGCGCGCCTGCCACTTTAATGAGCGCGCGATGCCGACGGTTGCCGAACAACTCCGCGCGGCCCGGGAAGCCCGCCATCTCAGCGTCCAGCAGGTCGCCGACATCACCAAAATCCGCACCGACCACATCCGCGCGCTGGAGGAGGGCAACTACGACATGTTCGCCGCGCCGGTTTACATCCGCGGGTTCGTGCGCACCTACGCGACGTTGCTCAAGCTCGATGTGCCCCAGGTCATGGCCGCGCTCGACGCCGAACTGGCACGCACCGAAAAGTTCAATGAACCGCCCTCGCTCTCACCCCCGCCCCAGGGCGCGCTCGATCTGCTGGTCGTTCGCCTGGCCCGGCTCAACTGGCGGCGACTCGGCCCCACGCTGGTGATTCTGATCCTCCTTGCGTTCGTTGCCACAGCCTACTGGTTCTGGCGACACCGCGCTCAACGCGATCCATTGCGTCAAATCGCCCCGACGCTGCTCTCGCCGCAGGACGCCTCGGGCGAAACCTTGCCGCTGCCTCCGGCCCGGCCCTGAGAGCCGGGAGCGAAACCGCTCGGATTTCGCAAGGAATTCCCCGCCCCGCACGAACCGACGCTCGCGCTCAGATTCCCAACCCTGAGAGGGTGTTGCAGATCGAGTTGACGATCCGCACCAGGTTCGGATGCGACCCCTCAAACTCGGTCACTGAGGCGCGCAGGCCCTCGATCGCGTGCCGCAGAAGCCGGGGATTGCGGCGCTCGCGCGTCGCCTCGTGTGCCGAAACGTCCGTAAACCCGGTAATGCTCCGCGCCTGCTCGGCGTGTGCTGGCGGCAGCGCGCCCACCTCGCGCCGCAACTGCCCCAGCAGCGCCAACAACTCGCCCTTGCGCTCGTCACCAAGGGAATCCGAGGCCCGGATGCGCGCCTCAATCTTTGCCAGTGTCTCGTCCACCATGACCGATCTCCGCTGCGCTTCGCCGAAACAACCTACCTGCCGCGTGCGCGGTTTCAACCGTGAGCCGGCGGGTTGCTGCTCGCGCGCGGCGGCAACACCTTCTCCACCTCCCGCCAGATCGCCTGCCGCACCGTTTCAATGTCGCCCGTCGCGTCAATCTTTCGAATCCGCTGCGGTTCGGCGGCCGCGATTTTTTCGTAGCCGCGCGCCACGCGCTCAAAAAATTCCCGGTTCGCCTGCTCGATCCGGTCGCGCACAAACGGCAACGTGGCCTGTCGTGAACGCAGTCGCTCGGCGGCAACCTCCGGCGGCACCCACAACAACAGCGTCAAATCCGGCCGCGTCTCCCCCACCGCCAGATCAATGATCTGACGCACCACGTTCAGGTCCAACCCCCGCCCGTAACCCTGATACGCCGTGGTGGAATCGTAGAACCGGTCGCAGATGACGATTTCGCCGCGGGCCAGCGCCGGGCGGATGTATTCGCGCACCAGTTGTGCGCGGCTGGCGTTCATCAGCAACAACTCGGTCTCCGGCGTCATCGCGTCGTTGGCGTGACTGTGCTTGAGCGTGTGGCGGATTTCCTCGCCGATGGGCGTGCCACCCGGCTCGCGCAACACCCGGGCGGTGTAACCCAGGCTGTAAAGCCGCCCGGCCAGCAGCGAGACCTGCGTGGATTTGCCGCTGCCTTCGGTGCCCTCAAAACTGATGAACAGACCTTTCATCGGATTCATTCGGGCGCTCACGCCCGCTTCAACTTTGGCCCCCGGGGCGTGTCCTCCACCAGCCAGCCCTTCGCCTTCAACTCCGCCCGCAGCGCGTCGGCCCGCGCGAAGTCCTTTGCCCGCCGCGCCGCCTGACGCGCCTCCAGCAACGCCACAATCTCCGGCGGCGGTGGCGGCTCTTCGCGCCCGCCCAGGCCCAGCACTGAATCCATTTTCGTCCATGCCGCCAGGGCCGCCCTGGCGCCCGCCGCACTCACCGCGCCCGCCGCCAGACGCCGATTCGCCTCGCGCACCCAGTCAAACACCGCCGCCCACGCCGCGGAAATGTTCAGATCATCTTCCAGCGCCGCGCCAAACCGCGCCAGATACGGCGCGGAAAAATCCTCGTCGGCACCGGCCGACGCGACCGTGCCGGACGCCGCCGCACTGGCCGCCTCGCGCAGCTTGTCGAGGCATTCGTCAATCCGGCCCAGCGCGGTGCGCGCGCCGCTCAGCCCTTCCAGCGTGAAGTTGCAGGTTTCCCGATAATGCGCCTGCATCAGCGCGTAACGCACCTCCCGCCCCGTGAAGCCCTTGGCCAGCAGATCCCGCAGCGTGAAGAAGTTGCCCAGCGACTTGCTCATCTTCGCGCCCTCGACGAGCAGATGCGCCCCGTGCAGCCAGTATTTCACAAAGGGCTGACCTGTGGCGCCCTCGCTTTGGGCGATCTCGTCCTCGTGATGCGGGAAAATCAAATCCTCCCCGCCCAGGTGCAAATCGAAGCTCGGGCCGAGCCATTTCATGCTCATCGCCGAACCCTCGATGTGCCAGCCGGGCCGGCCTTCGCCCCACGGACTGGGCCAGAACACCTCGCCGTCCTCCGGCGCGCGCGCTTTCCAGAGCGCAAAATCCGCGACCGCTTCTTTTGCGTATTCGTCGCTGCGCACCCGCTCACCCGGACGCAACTGCTCGAGGTTCAACCGGACCAACCGCCCGTAGGACCGCCCGGCGGCGCGATATTTTTCGATGCTGAAATACACCGAACCGTCGGCGGCGCGATACGCGAAGCCCTGTTGCATGAGCTTTTCGATCAACGCGAGGATGTCGGCGATGTGTTCGGTGGCGCGTGGCGTCACGTGCGGGCGCAGGCAGTGGAGCGTTTGCATGTCCTCGAAAAACGCCGCCTCGTAACGCGCCGTGAACTCGCGCAGCGGCGTGCCGGTTTCGCGCACGCGCCGGATGATTTTGTCCTCCACGTCGGTGATGTTCATCACGTGCCGCACCGTGAAGCCCGCGAACTCCAGCGTCCGCCGCACCAGATCGGCGAAGACGAACGTGCGCCAGTTGCCGATGTGCGCAAAGTCATACACCGTCGGCCCGCAGCAGTAGAGGCCCACCTGCCGGCCCGCCGGGTCCAGCGGCACAAACTCTTCCACCGAGCGGGTGAGCGTGTTGAAGAAACGTGGCGCCATTGTCGCGCCCGGAAAATAGACGGAGCCCCGCGCGCCAATCCAGAAGAGAAAGGCCCCGCTGCACGAGCGTGTCCGGGCGGGGTAACGCCGCCTCTTCTTTTCTGCGCCGGCGTTTGTGCAAAATTCGGCCGGCCGTTGTCTGAGCAGGTTGAAGATGGATTCCGATGCAAATGACGCGGCGAAAATTCCTGGCAACGGTGGGATTGGGGCTGGCGGGCAGCGGGATTTACGCAACCGCCATCGAACCGCAGTGGTTGACGCTGAGCCGCTGGACTGTGCCCGTGAAGCGCGGCCATACCCCGCCGCTGAAAATCCTGCATCTGTCGGATTTGCACGCCTCGCGCGTGGTGAGTTTGGACTTCATCGCCGCGGCGGTGAGGAAAGGATTGGCCCTGGGCCCGGATGTGATCTGCCTGACGGGGGATTTCATCACACGCGGTTACGACAAGCTGGACGGTTACGCCGAGGTGCTGGGCCGGCTGGCGAGGGCCGCCCCGACGTTCGCCTGTCTGGGCAATCACGACGGCGGCGCCTGGGCCGCACAACGGCGCGGCTATCCCACCACGCATCGGGTGCGCGAACTGCTCGCGCGCGCAGGCGTCACGCTCCTGCACAACGAAGCCACCCGCCTCAAAGTGCGCGGACGGCCACTGACCCTCATCGGCCTGGGCGACCTGTGGGCGGGCGAACTCCAACCGGCCCTGGCGTTTGAGGGACTGACCGATGAAGGCGCCACGCGCCTGGTGCTGGCGCACAATCCCGACGCCAGAACCGCCCTGCGTGAGTATGCCTGGGACCTGCTTCTGTGTGGGCATACGCACGGTGGTCAGGTGAAATTGCCCCTGCTCGGCCCGTTGCTGTTGCCGATCCGGGATCGCCGGTTCGCCGAAGGACTGCATCCCTGGGAGGGGCGCTGGATTTACGTCACGCGCGGCGTCGGCAACTTGCATGGCATCCGATTCAACTGTCCGCCGGAGATCGCCCTGCTGATCGTCGCTTGAGATTCGTTGACGCGCCGGGTTCGAACCGGATTCGCCACGGCGCGATGCGGCGTCGCCACCGCGCCGCATCTCCGCGCTTTGCCGTAAGACCGAGGGATTCCGGGCTGGGGACGCGGCCGGGGATTTGCGCTTTTCAGCGAGGCGCGATTGCAACAATGTTGGCGTGCCATGAACAACGGGTTGTCTCGCCGCGCGTTTTTCTCCGGCGGCATCAAAACGATTATTGCCACCGCCGCGCTGGGCGGGTTGGGGCCGGCCGTGGCCGGCGCCATTGAAGCGTTTGAGCGCCGGGGCGGGCCGCGGATGCGGCTGAGTCTGGCGGCCTATTCCTTCCGTCAGTATTTCCAAACCGCCACCAAGGCCGGGGGCACGCGCCGTGCGGGCCGACCGCTCATCACCTTGGAGGATTTCATCGAATATTGCGCCGATCAGGGTTGTGATGCGGCCGAGTTGACGAGTTATTACTTCCCGCCGGATTTCGGCACCGACTACCTGGTGCAGCTCAAGCGACGGGCATTCTTGCGCGGGATCGAAATCAGCGGCTCGGCGGTGCGCAACAATTTTGCCCTGCCCAAAGGGCCGGAGCGCGACAGGCAAATCGCCACCGTCAAGCAGTGGGTGGATCACTGCGCGGTGCTCGGCGCGCCACACATTCGGGTGTTTGCCGGGCCGGCGGGCCAGCTCGACCTGCCCACGGCCAAAAAACTCTGCATCGAGGCGCTCGAAGAATGTGGCGAATACGCAGGCAGAAAGGGCGTGTTCCTGGGACTGGAAAATCATCACGATCTCGCCGCCGAATCAGCCGGTTTGCTCGAGATCGTCCGCGCGGTGCGGTCGCCGTGGGTCGGCATCAACCTCGACACCGGCAACTTTCACACCGACGACCCGTATGCGGACCTGGCGCGCTGCGCACCGTATGCGGTCAACGTTCAATACAAGTCCCAAATTCAGCGGCGCGGTCGCGACGACAAGGAGCCCGCCGACCTGGCGCGGGTGATTCGCATTTTGCGCGAGGCGAACTATCAGGGCTACGTGGCGCTGGAATATGAGGCGCCCGAAGACCCGTGGGATGCGGTGCCGCCGCTGCTCAAACAACTGCGCGCTGCCCTGGCGGCCTGAGCGCGCAGAGGGCGTGCAGCGTGGAGCGTCGGAGCGCGGAGCGTCAGAGCGTAGAGCGTGGGAGCGTAGCGCAGATTGGCAATCTGCTGACTTGAGCCGCTTGGGGAGCGGCGAAAGGGATTGCGGGAGCGCAGCGACGGCAAGGCCCGCAGGGCCGAGCGAGCGGAAGCGAGGGAGCCAGTCGCCGACTGGCAGTCGGCAGTCCCACCAAAGCCCCGACACTAGCCTGCAAAACTTTGAACTCTGAACCTTGAACTCTGAACTTTGAACGAAGTCGTGGGCGCGTGACAGGTCAGTGCGTTGCCCTTGCGCGGCGTGGGCAATTCCCTCTCCCTCGAGGGAGAGGGAACGGGTGAGGGTGAGCGCACCGCAAGCATTTGGACACCCTCACGCCCACGACGCGTTCTCCCTCACCCCAACCCTCTCCCGCTGGGAGAGGGAGTGCGGGCGGGCGCGCTCCGCAACATCGAACGCCGAACACCGAACATCGAACATCGAATGCTGGAAAAAGTCGGACAGCTTACCGACCGAGGTCAACAACCTGCCCACTCAGCGTGGGCACCGTTCGCCGACGTCAGCCCTGACGCGACACATGTCCCGGCCAAACACGCCGCCCGATGGGGCCTCCCAACCTTTACGGCAGCCCGATGGGCACGGTCTGCCGGAGCGCCAGAAAATGCAGCGCGCACTCGCGCACGGGCCGACCATAAATCCGTTCCAACGCCCGCGCATACAGCTTCACCTGCGGCACGTAACGCCGCACGGCTTCCTCCAACGTCGTCGGCGTCACCGCGTCGGTCTTGAAATCCACCATCCACAAATCCTCCGGCCGCACCACCACCAGGTCGGCCACGCCCTGAACCACGACAAATTCTTCCTGGCTCCGAGGCGCATCGCCACCCGCCACACCCAGCAGGCCGTCCAGTTCCGCCGGCGCGAACCGCGCCGTGAACGCCAGCTCGCGTCGCACGCGCTCGCGCTCGGCGCGAATCCGCCGGCCCAGGTCCGATCCCCAAAACGCCGCCAGCCCCTCCAGGTCCAACGCCGCCGCCTCCGCCGCGCTGAGGTGGCCTTCCCGCACCAACCGTCTTGCTTCGGCCTCCAGCGCCGCAACCGCCCCGGCCTGCTCCAGCGCGACGCGCTCCAGAAACCGGTGATGCGCCAGACCCCGCTCCGCAGCAGAAAGTTCTGCGGCTTCGACCACCCGACGCGCCAGCGCGCCCGACAAAACGCGCTCCCGCCAACGAAACAACCAGCGCGCCTCCTCATCGGTCTCCTCCAGCGCGCGGCGACGCAGTTCGGACACGGACGCCTTGGCCGTGCGACGCGTGGCGCTCTCGAACGGATACCGCCATTGCAGGCGCGCTTTCAGTTGCTCGATCGTTTGGAGGTCCTCGGTGGACGGGCGGGTCTGTTGCAAAGCCGGCGTTGGAGGCCGGGGTTGCTGGAACACCGGATCGTTTTCATCGTAAATCCGCCATGAGAAGGGCGGGCGTTGTGCAAGCTCATCGTCGTTGGGGACGCTCCCCTTGAGCGCGTGCGGCAGCCACCTCAGCAACCAGGCCAGGTGCCGTCGCGCCTTGACCACCTGCCGCGTGGTCAGCGGCACGGGCGGGTCCTCGATCCAGGCGCGTTCCGCGCCCCGGCTCGACGCCGTGCCGACCAGAATGAGCCGGTCGCGCGCGCGGGTCAGCGCCACGTAGAGCAGCCGCAACTCCTCGCCGCGCAACTCGCGCCGCTCCTCACGCCGCGCCAGCCACCACGCCAGCGACGGATAACTTTGCTCCTGCTCGGAAGGCCGGATGCGCGGGCACAGTCCCAGGGTCTCGTGAAGCAACACCGGCCCGTTGAGGCTTTCCTCGTTGAACCGCGTGCCCAGGCCCGCGAGCACGACGACCGGGAATTCCAGCCCCTTCGCCTTGTGAATGCTCATCAACTGCACCGCGTCGTCGCTCAACGGCGGCGGCGCGTCCAGGTCCATCTCTTCGTCCTGCTGCGCCTGGACAAAGCGCAAAAACCGATACAACCCCTGCCGCTGGTAGGGGTCAAACTGCCGCGTCAAGTCCAGCAGGCGCCGCACGTTGGTGGCCCGTTCTGGCCCGCGTTCCCCGGCGCGCAACAGCGCCTCGTAATGCGTTTCGGCCAGCACCGTTTCCAGGCATTGCGACAGGGAGGTGTGGCGCAACAACTCGCGCCAGCGCCGAAACTGTTCGAGAAACGTCACCACCTTTGCCTGAAGCGACTCACCCTCCGGCTCGCCCGCGCCCGGCGCATTTTCCGTCGCCGCCGGCTGCGCCTCCGCGCGGGCCAATTCCTCCAGCGCCGTCCAGAACCTCCGCGCGGTGGAGCTGGCGCGAATGCGCGCCAGTTCGTCGGGTGAAAGGCCCACCAGCGGCGAACGCAGCACCGCCACCAGCGGGATGTCCTGCAACGGATTGTCGAGCAAGCGCAGCAGGTTCAACAAATCCCCGACCTCCAGCGTCGCAAAGAACCCCGGCCGTTCGGCCACCAGCGGCACGCCGGCCCGCTCAAACTCTCCTGCAAACGCCTCGGCCCGGCCCGACGGTGAGCGCAACAGCACCGCCATGTCCTTCCACTCCACCGGCCGGAGGCAGTTTTGGGTTTTGTCCCGGATTTGAAACCCGCTCTCCTTCAACTCGCGCAACAGGCGCGCGATCAGCCGCGCTTCGCGCTCTGCCACGGACAATTCCACCGACTCGCCGCCCGCGTTGTCCTCGGCGTCTTCCAACGAATCCACCGTGCCGGCGCGCGGCAACAGGTGCAGCTCCACGCAAGGCGACGCATCGCGCCCATCGGACGGGTCAGCCTCGTGGCCGGGCACCAGCGGCTCATAAGCCACGCCCCCGACCGCCGGGCGCATCAGCGAGCCGACGAATCCGTTGATGAACCGCAAAATCGGCTTGCGACTTCGGAAATTGCCCGTGAGCGAGAGCACGCGCCCGTTTTGACCGGCGCGCCAGGTTTCCTGATAGCGGGCAAAAATCTTCGGGTTCGCCAACCGGAAGCGGTAAATGCTCTGCTTCACGTCGCCGACCAGAAACCGATTGCCGTTGCCCTCGCAGCCCAGCGCGGTGAGGATCGCGTCCTGCGCGCCGTTGATGTCCTGATACTCGTCCACGAAGACGTGATGCAGCCGCTCACGCCAGGCGCGCGCAATGGCGGTGGGCCGGCCGGTGCCCCGTTCGCAGAGCAACCGCAGCGCAAACTGCTCCAGGTCGGCGAAGTCCAGCCCGGCCAGCTCGCGTTTGCGGGCGGCGAACTCCTCGGCGAAGGCGCGGGTCAACCGCAGCAACGCCAGCACGTGCGGGCGCGCCCACGCCCAGTCCTCGGCAATCGGATCGCTGCCGTCGGGCTTGGGCAGCAACGACGCCAGAAACGCCGCTTCCTCAAAGAAGTCCTTGATCGGCTCGCGTGCCCGGGTTTTGACACCGCGCGGCCAGCCCTCCTGGGATTCATCGGCGGCGCGGATGGCCAACAGTGCGCGTTCAGCCGAATTTCCGGACGGGTTCGCCTGCCAGGCCGTCAGCGCCTCGAAACACAGCTCGATGGCCGGCGCTTCAGCTCGACGCGGCTCCAGTTCCTCAAGCCATTCACGGCGCCACAACGCAACGGCCTCCCACCAGAGCCGCCGCCACGCGGTTGGCTCCGACGGCTCGAACTGACGCTGTTGTTCCTCCAGCCACGCGTCGGGATCGGGCAACGAGCGGGCGTAATCGTGAATTCGCAGCACCAGTTGACGGATCGCCCGGTCGCGCCCGCGCCCGAAGACGCGAATCATCTCCTGCACCGCGCGCGCCTCCGGGTCGTTGCCCGCGTAAAACCGTTCGAGCACGGCGTCGAGCGCGGCGCGGCGCAAGGGTGCGGTTTGCTGCTCGTCGAGCACGTTGAACTGCGGGTCCAGGCCCAGTTCGTGGAAATGCTCGCCGATCAGTTGACGGCAGAAACCGTGGAGCGTGCTGATGCGCGCGGTGTCGAGCAGGGCCAGTTGCCGGGCCAGATGTTCATCGTCGGGCCGTTGGGCTTGAGCCTCGCGCAGCGCCTGCCGCAGGCGCTCGCGCATCTCCGCCGCCGCCGCCTCGGTGAAGGTGACCAGCAGGAGGTTTTCGACCGACTCGCGCTGCTCGAGGATCAGGCGCAGACACCGCTCGACGAGCGTGAGCGTTTTGCCGGTGCCGGCGCCGGCGGTGACCAGCGTGTTGCCGCGCGCACTGACAGCGGCCCGTTGCTCCGGCGTGAGGGGGTTCATGGGGCTTTGCGGGAGCGGGTTTTGCGCGCCGGGGGAGCGTCCGCGGGCGCGGCTGCGGCTTCGGCGGCGGCGGGCCGCGTCGCTTTGCGCGGCGGTTGCAACACCCGATACTCATCGGTCCAGGGATCAAACCGGCAGACGGCGCGGAAGGCGCAGAAGTCGCAGGCCGTTTCCCGGCTGGTGCGGTAGGGCGCCACCTCAACGTCGCCATCGAAAATCCGCTGCGCGAAGTCGCCGATGAAATGTTCAATGCGGTCCAGCAGTGCGGTGAACTCCCCGGATGAGAGGGCATCGCGCACCGTGGCTGCGAGCGCGCCGTCCTTGTTGCGGCGATAGCGGAACTGTTCGCCCTGTTGGGCGTTTCGGTTGTCGAGCAGCGGCAGCGCGTCGGCGCAAAAACGGCCCGTGTGCTGGTAGGCCAGCCGGCGTTGCGCCGGATCGGCGGCGAGCACCTCATCGCGCGTTCGCGGGCGGTGGCCCGGGTTGGCGTCGCCGTTCAAGGGCACGTAAAACGCGCCGACGGGCACGACGCGTTGCACCTCCAACTTTCTGGCCAGCACGTCCAATCGTTCCAACACGCGCAGGTAGGCCAACAGTTGCAGTTCCAGGCCGTGATGCAGTTTGGTCGGGTCCAACTCCCGCGCGCTGGACTTGTAGTCCATGACCACCACCCACGCCTCATCCTCCTGAAAATGCGCGTCCACCCGATCCATCCGCCCGCGCAGCACCAGCGCGCGCCCCCCGGGCAATTCCACCCGCCACGCCGGCAGCCCCTCCTTTTCCAGGCCGAAGCTCAACTCCGCCGCCAGAGGGTCGAACTCGTAATGCGCCATCCACTCAACCAGCACGCTGATGAGCCGCTCCAGGCGCGCGATGGCAACCTCCGCCGCGAACCGCGCGCCGGCGGAGGCTTCCAACTTGCCGCGCTCGAACCCCGGCAACATCTCCTGCGCAATGTTCCCGATGATGACCTGCGCTTCGGCAGCGTTGAGATGGCGCCAGTGGCGGCCCTGCGCCCGCACGCGGCGATGGAATTCGCGCAGCACGTCGTGTTGGAAACTGCCCAGGTCGCGGTCGTCGAACTGAAATTCCTTCCGTTCTTCCAGCCTCAGACCGCGCGCGGCGAAAAACCGGAACGGGCAGGCCGCGAAATCTTCCAGCGCGCCGACCGACGACTCCAGCTCGCGCCCGTAAAGCCGCTCGGCGGTTTCGGGACAGAGAGTTTTGGCAGCGAGCGCGCGCTCGACCGCCACGGCCTTCGCCAGCAGGGACTCGAACACCGGCAGGACCGCGAGCTGGCGCAACGCCGCCGCGTCCGCCGGGGTGATGAGCGCGCCCGGTTCTTCCAACCGCGTGGCAGCCACGGGGCCGACCAGTTCGCACGCGTGTTCAGCCTGCCGCCATGAGGTTGAGCCTGCGAAGGCTTCCGGCTCGCGCCCGACCAGTTGTTGGAGCTGGTCGAAGAACAGCGACGGGTTGCCCGGCTGCCCGGTCGCGTCGAGTTCAGCGCAGGTGACGACGAGCCGTTCGGTCGCCCGGGTGCAGGCGATGTAAGCCAGGTAACGCTCGCGGCTGAGTTGTTCGTTCTGCGAGAGCCCCACGCGCACACCGCGCTGTTCCAACTCGGCGCATTCAGCCGCCGTCAGCAACGGGCCGGGCGCGGGCCGACGCGGAAAAACGGCTTCGTTGAACCCCAGCACAATCGCCAGCTTCAAATCCGGATTGCGCGAGCGGTCCACGGCGCCGACCAGCACCTGATCGAGCGCGGGCGGAATGACACCGACCGTCAGGGACGCCAGTCCGGCCTCCAAAATCGGCAGCCACCCGGCGGGCGACAACGTCTGCTGGTCGAACGCCAGCGCCAGGTTCTCCAGCCAGCGGCGCATCTGTTCCAGCACCGTGGCGTGCACCTCCGCCTGCACGTTGGCCACCGCAAAACGCTCCGCGACCGTGTCGGCCCAGCGCAGGAGCGTCGTCTCCACGTCCAGCTCCACCCAGAGGTTTTGAATCGCCTCCGCCAGGGCCGCGCCGCTGATGCCCGAACCCGGCTGCGACGCGAGCGCGTCGGCGAACTTCTCAAAGGGCGGCACGAGCCGCGCGCGGAGTTTCTCGAACGCCTCGGCCACGGGCGAGTCCGGCTGGCCGAAACACGCCTTCCGCCACGCGGCGCCGTTCCAACCGTGTTCGAGCGCGGCGTTTTCGAGCCGGTCCAGGGCGTCTTCAGATGTGCGCGTCAGGCCGGTTTTGAGCGCGCCGAACCAGTCCTCGTGCTGCCAGCCAAACGCGGCCACCCGCATCGCGAAGCGCGTCAACTCCGCCAGCGGGTGGTGCGCGACCGGCTCGCGCCGATCCATGAAAAACGGAATCCCATACCGCCGAAACACGCGGCTCACCGCGGCATGATACGCCTCCAACTGCCGCACCAGCACCGCGCAATCCCGAAACCGCGCGCCGCGCTCGCGGACAAAGCGAAGAATCTCGCGCGCGGCCAACACGGCCTCGGCCTCGGCGTCGTGACATCGGACGAGCCGAATCGTTTCCGCGGCGTCGGCGATGGGCGCGGGATTCGGCGTCGGCGCGGCCAGGCACGCTTCGAGTTGGCCGAGTGCCGGCGCGGCGACAAAGCGGTTGCGCGTCGCTTCCGGTTGGATTGGCTCGACGGAAATCATCACGCCCGGGACCGCCTCCAACCGCGCGCGGCAGCGGCGATACGTTTCGGCGACCAGCAACCAGGGCGAGCGCCAGGAGGTGTCGGCTTCGGCGTGGGCGGGCAGGCAAAACGCCAGCGTGGCGCGTTGGCAATGCGACAGCAACGCGGCGAGCAACTCCAGCTCCTGCGCCGTCAACTCGGCAAAGCCGTCGAGCCACAGCCCGGTGATCTGCAAGGAATGTGGGGCGGCGCGGAGCGCGTCGGCAGCGGTGTCGAGCAGGGCCTCGACATCGCGCAGGCCCTCGGCCCGGAGCCATTGGGCGTAGGCGCGGGCCATGAGCGCCAGGTCATGGAGCTTGGCGCGAAGCGTGGGGTTGAGTTGGTCCGAGCGGGCGAGTTCGTCGAGCCGTTCGGGCGTGAGGTGATGACGCTGACACTCGCGCAGACGCGCGCTGAGCTGCTGGGCAAAGCCATCGAGGCGGGCGGTGGCGCGGAAGACTTGGAGGTCGTTTTGATGCCGGACCAGCAGGGCGCGCAGGACCATGAGTCGGCCCTCTTCGGAGAGGCATTCGGGCAGCGGCTGATGGAGTGCGCGCAGGGCAAACTCGGCGAGGCGCTCGAACGAGAGGATGTTCAGGCGGGTGTATCCGGCCAGTTCGGGCGCAGCGAGCAGTTGGCGTTCGACCTGGAAGGTGGCCTGTTTGGGCGCCAGGAAGATCAGCGGCGGGCCGTCAGGGGCGCGCTGCAATTCGGTGCGCACCTCGGCGAGGCAGCGATGCGTTTTGCCGCTGCCGGCGGGGCCGAGGAGAAAGCGCACTTGCACGGGCGCAGTGTAGTCGGGCTGAGCCGAATCCACATCGCAAAAAACGGCTCGCCGCGAGGACGCGGCGCAGGTCTGGGTTTGGCTTGTTGAAGGCCGGCGTCGTTCGCTCCGGCGTCGGCGGGTGGAAAGGCCGACTCGGTTTGCGCGCCCGGGTCAGGGGCGGCGCGAGCCGGCGAAGCGACCGCGCGCGCCGAGGGTCACGAGCAGTTCGTCCGCGGGCACGAGGTGTTGATAGAAAAAGGCCTGCATCTGTTCGTCGGCGGGGATGACCGGCCGCAGGAGGGCGCGGCCGGCCACGACGGCGCGGCCTTCAAGCTCCAAGCGCACCGGCGTTTCGGGCAGACGGAAGGGCACACTGAGCGTGGCTTTGACCGTCGTGTTCGTGCCGGTGATCGGCGGGGCGTCGAGCCGGAAACCGGGCGGGGCGTCACGCAGCACGACGGTGATGTCGTTGGTCAGGCCGTCGTAGCGGATGGCGTGAAGCCGAAGCGTCGCCGTGCCGCCGGGGCGCACGTTCAGGGCGCTGGGCGTTACGCGCAGGGCGAAATCAGGTTGCGGCTCGCTCAGGCGCAACCGCCAGGCATGGGCCGGGCCGCCGTGTTGTTGCGCATCGAACAGTTCGAGCGTGTATTCGCCGTCGGCGGGCAGCGTGATTTCGAGCCGCGCGTCGGCCTGGTGCGGGAGCAGTCCGGCGGCCTTGTCCTCCGCGTCATCGTTGGCAGCCAGAACGCGGCCGGTGGCGTCGCGAAACCGCAGCGCGGCGTCGAGGGGTGAATCGAGTCGGCGCGCGAGCACTTCGGCGACGATGCGCTGACCGGCGCGTCCTTGGAACCGGACACACTCGCGGTCGCCGGGTTGCCGCACCACACCGTTGAGGATGAGCGGCAGCTCGACGGGCTGGGCGGTGTCGGGCGCGTCGTTGGGTTCGCGTTCCACCGCCTCGGGCAGGTCGCTCACGGCGAAGCGCAGGGGCTTGATCAGCGGCGTGCCGGCGAGTTGGCCGATGAGGACCTCGCGTCCGGAGTCTCCGGCGGGCGCGAGCACCAGGCGATTGGTCGGCAAATTCCAGCCGTCGAGTTCGACGAGGGTTTCGCGGCCGGCGCGCGCGCCGAGCGGGAACGCCGCCGTGACCCAGGGCAACTGGCCCACCACGATGCGATAGACGAAATCTTCGCGCCCGCGATAGAGCGCGTCGCGAATTTCCAGCACGTATTCGCCGTCGCGCGGGATTTCGCACAACAGCACCGGGTCGGGATGGAAGGTGTAATCGTCGGCGTAGGCGAGTTCCCGACCGGCGCTGTCGTAGAGGGCGAGCACAGCCTGAAACCAGCCGGGCACAGCATCGGCCAGATACGGCACCAGATCGCGCGCCTGAGCGACGGCGACCAGCCGCGTGCCGCGCGTCAGGCGGAGGCGAAAGCGGTCGGCGTCGCCGGGTTGAATCTGGCCGTTGAGAACGGCGGGCAGGCGGGCCGCGGGTGTGGCGTTGGTGGACTTGTCGTTGGGTTCTTTTTCGAGGACTTCGGGCCAGTGGCTGACGTGGAAGACCAGCGGGTTGGAGAGGCCCAGTGCGGTGCGCAAGCGGAGCTGGCGCTCGCCGGGCGCGGCGTTGGTGGGCACGCGCACTTCCAGCCAGACGTCCTCGGCCAGTTGCGGGTTTTCGCGCATCCGGTTTTTCGGATTGGCGAGCTTGTGGCGCAACTCGGCGAGTTCTTTTTCAGCGGCGGCGCGGGTGAGGGTTTCGACGCGGTTGGTGTCGGTCTCGCTGCGCACCGTGACGGTGTCGGCCGTGAAGCCGGCGGCGCGGAGGGCGGCTTGCAAATCGCGGACGCGGTCGCGGAACAGGTTGAGTTCGCGGCCGGTGAGCGGTTTCTGGTGTTCGATCAGGCGCGCTTCAAGGTCGCCACCGGTGACCTCGATGCCGCTGACGCCGTCGAGGAACTGGCCGGCGAGTTTGAGGGTGACGGTCTGGCCGGGCTGCGCGCCCGCCGGGAAAAGGTAGGCGATGCGCGGTGTGCGCTGGGCGGGCGGTTGCTGGGCGGAGGCGGGCGACAGCGCCAGGGCAAGAGCAGTGGCGATGAGCGCGGTCAGGCACTTGGGTTGGGGCAATGCGGCGCGCATGGTTTGCGGCTCAGAGCAGTTCGACGAGTTTGCCGGCGCGCGGCACGCCGTCGCGTTCGCCCGGCACGGCGCGGACCTCAAGGCCCTGCGGATGCGGCAGCTTCGCGTCCGGATCAATGCCCAGCAGTTCATACATCGTCGCGATCAGATCGGCAGGATAGACGGGGCGGTCTTTGACCTCCTCGCCGCGGTTGTCGGAGGCGCCCACGACGCGCCCGCCCTTGAAACCGCCGCCGGCGACGACGGCCGAGAAGACGCGCCCCCAATGGTTGCGGCCGCCGTTCCAGGGCGCTTCCCATTGCACGCGCGGGGTGCGGCCGAACTCGCCGCTCCACCAGACGATGGTCGTGTCCAGCAGGCCACGGTCGGCGAGGTCCTGGAGCAGCGTGGCGAAGCCCTTGTCGAGCTCGGGCAGCCTGCGGCGCATGGTTTGGAAATGCTGTTTGTGCGTGTCCCAGCCCTTGTAGTTGATGGTGACCCAGGGCACGCCGCGTTCGACGAGCCGCCGGGCCATGAGACAGGACTGGCCGAAGGTATTGCGCCCGTAGCGGTCGCGCAGCTCGTCCTTTTCCTGCGAGAGGTCGAAGACTTTGCCCGCGTCGCCCAGGATGAGGTTGTAGGCCTGTTCTTCGGATTCGTAGAGCGTTTTGAGCGAGGCGTTGCCGGGGAGGAATTCGCCGAGCGTGTTGAGGCGGTGGAGCAATTCGCGCCGGGCGCGCTGGCGTTCGTCCGAGATGCCGCGCGCGACGACGCCTTCGACATAAAAGCGGGTCGCCGCCGGGTCGCCGCCGGTGGCGAAGGGTTTGTAACGCGAGCCGAGGAACCCGGCTTCTGAGAAGCGGCCCTGCGGCTCGGTCAACACGATGTAGGGCGGGATCAAGCCCGTGTAACCGGCGTCGTAACCCTTGAAGAGCGCCGTGACGGCGCCGGCGCACGGGAAGACGTCGCGTCCGCCGGCGAGCCGGCCGGTTTGGACGATGTAGGAGGCGGTTTCGTGGCCGTTGTTGCCGTGGGTCATGCTGCGGATGATGGCGAATTTGTCGGCCTGCCGGGCGAGTTCGGGCAGCAGTTCGCCGATCTGGATGCCGTCCACGCAGGTGGGGATGGCCTTGTTGAGCGGGCCGCAGTAGTCGTAGCCCGCGTCGGGTTTCGGGTCGAAGGTGTCCAGATGCGCCGGGCCGCCCCACATCCAGATTTGGATGACGGAGCGGGCGCGGGCGGGTTTGAGGGGGACGGCGGCGGGCGCGCGCGATTCGGCGGCGCGCAGTCCCCAACCGTTGAGGAGGAACAAGCCGGCTGCGCCGAAGAGACAGCGGCGCAACGCCTCGCGGCGCGAGAGCGGCAGCGCGGCGAGCAAACCGGTCGGATCGTCGGCGGCGAGTTGACGGAGTTGCTGGTATTGAGCGTTGTGCGTGCTCATGGGTGGATTGGTTCAGTGCTGGAACAAAAACTCCGGACTGTTCAACAGCGCCCAGGCCAGGTCGAGCGCGGCTTCGCGGGAGCGCCCGGCGCCGGCCCGGAAATGCTCGGCGACGGTTTTGAGTTCGGCATCGGTCGGATACCGGGACAGGATGGCGAGGTACACGCCTTGAATGATTTCGCGCGGGGACTGGCCGCTGCGGCCGAGGTTGCGCACCAGTGGGCTGTCTTCGAGTTTGCGCTGGATGTGGCTGGAGTTGAGCAGGTGCAATCGCTGGGCGGCGGTGATGCGGTTGTTGCGCTCGGCAAACAGGCCGGTGTCGCGCGGGGGGCGACCGAACAGTTCCAGAAACGGGCTGGTGACGCTGCCGTCGGGCAGAGCCACCGCGCGCTGGTCGGCGGGCATGACGGTGAAGGGTTCGGGGATGGCGCTGGTGTATTTCTCGCCCGAGCCGGTGAGGCGGCAGATGGCGTCAATGAGCACCTCGGCGTCGAGTCGCCGCAGCGGGTAATGAGCGAAATGGATTTCAGCGCGGGGGTCGTTGCTGGTGGGGATGCATGAGCGCTGCCAGGTTTGGGAATTGAGGATGAGGCGGTAGAGTTGTTTGAGGTCGTAGCGCGCGGCGATCAGTTCCACCTCCAGCCGGGCGAGCAGGTCCGGATGCGAGGGCGGGTTGTCGGGGCGCAGGTCGTCAGGCTCGTGCACGATGCCGCGTCCGAAGAGCCAGGCCCAGATGCGGTTGACGACAGCGCGGGTGAACCAGGGATTTTTCGGGTCAACGAGCCAGTCGGCGAAGAGCGCGCGGGGATCGCGCTGGCCGTCGAAGACAACGGTTTTGCCGTTGGGCAGTACGCCGGACGGGGCGGCGTTGCTGGCGGCGGGATTCCAGAAAACGATTTCCTCCTTCCACTCGCCGGTGGATTTGTAACCGACCTGCGAGAAGAAGGCGGCCAGGCCGGCGAGTTTGTTCGAGGGCCACCGCTCGGCGCGCGTGCCCATGAAGGTGAGCGCGACGGTTTGGGCCAGGCCGACGGGTTCGCGGTTTTGGGTGGCGCGCCAGAAGTTGACCGGCGGCACGCGGAAGTTGCTGCCGCTGGCGGTGAGCAACTCTCGCGCGAAGGCGTCGTAGGGCATGTTGTCGCGGAGCGCCGCGCGCACCCAGCGGTGATAGGTCTGGGCGGCGTTGGGCCAGAGGTTGATCGGGAATTCGGCCTTGATGCGGAGTGCGTCGCTCCAGCGCATGGCCTGGTAGTCGGCGAATTCCTCGCGTTCGAGCAACCGGTCAATGAGCGCGCGGCGTTTGTCGGGGTCGCGGCTCTGGATGAACGCGGCCGCCTCCGGCGCAGTGGGCAGCGTGCCGGTCGTCTCCAGAAACACCCGGCGCACAAACACGGCATCGGAGCAAAGTTTGGCGGGCTTGAGGCCCAACTCGCGCAGCCGGCGCTCAACCAGTTCGTCCACGACGTTGCGTGGCGTGCACAGCGCGTCGGTTTCAAACGGGTTGAGTTGCGGGAGCGGGTTTGGCTCGGCCGCAAAGGTGGATGTGTTCGCCCCCAGGATCGCTGCCATGCAGCCCAGGCGGGCGGCGACGCGCCACGCCCCGGCGCAACTGTTCGTTCCCCGGCGCCTCATCGCAAGGTGAGACGACGCGCGGGGGCGGCGCGTTTCACAACCATTTTGGCCGCGCGGAGCGCAAAAATGGTGGACTAACCGGGCGCGGGGCTGGTGCGTCTCAAATGGCGATGAACAAAACGGGTCAGGTCGCCGTGGATGCGCGGGCCGACCGCATCGCCCAGGCGACGGGGTTTTCGGATTTCTGTCTGACACTCAAGCCACAACCGGGGGAGCGCGTCGAAGTTTTGTTGGCCCGAGTGGCGCGCGAACTGGAGGCACGCCAGGCCGAGCCGTTGCACGTGCTGGCGTTCGGCGCGGTGCAGCAGGCGTCGGCTGCGGCGGCAGCGCTGGTGGAGCTTCTGGGCGAGCGCGAGTGTCCGATGACGTGGGTTGAGGGCGCGTCGTGCGATGGCAGTGCGATGGCGGGCATGCAGGTGTTTGCCGTGACAGGCGCGGAGGTTGAGCGCGTGCGCGTCGGCAACCGCGTCGCGGCGTGCGTGTTCCACGATGAGACGGGGCGGCATTGCGTGATTGGGGGGCTGTCGCCGTCGTTGGGGGTGGATTCGCCGGTGTCAGCCGCGCGGCGGGTGTTTGAGTTGCTGGAGTGGACGCTGGCGCGAACGGGATTTGGGCTGGGCGACGTGGGGCGAACGTGGTTTTTCCTGGACGATCTGCTTGCGTGGTATGAGGCGTTCAACCGGGTTCGGGCCGAGTTTTATGAGCGGGCGCGCTTTCGTGCGGGTTGTCTGCCGGCGAGCACGGGCGTGGCGGCGCGCAATCCGGCGGGCGCGCCGCTGACGGCTGCGGCGTGGGCGATGCAGCCGCTGCACGGGGCGACGCGGGTGGTCGAAGTCCCCTCGCCGTTGCAGGGGCCGGCGCGGGCTTACGGTAGTTGGTTCAGTCGCGCGGTGGAGGTGCTGGACGGGCGCGGCGCGGGTGGCGCGGGACGGCGGTTGTGGATTTCGGGGACGGCGAGCATCGCGCCCGACGGGCGAACGCTGTATTCGGGCCTGGCGCGCCCGCAGATCGAACACACCCTGCGCGTGGTGGAGGCGATTTTGGAGTCGCGCGGCTACGGGTGGGGCGAGGTGACGCGCGCGGTGGCGTATTTCAAGCGCGCTTCGGATGCGGCGTTGTTTCGGGCCTGGCAGGAGCGTCGGGAGTTGCGTCGGCTGCCGGTGGTGGAAACGGTGTGCGGGATTTGCCGGGGCGATCTGGAGTTCGAGATCGAGCTGGACGCGAGGCGCTAGCTGCGCGGATTGGCGGCGAGTGCGTTCCGACCGTTTGCCGGTTTCAGTTCCAGGACAAATCCTCCGGCATGAGCGCGCGGAGTTTGTTGCGCCAGCCGCCCTTGCGGCGCAGGACGGTTTCCCAAAGTTTTTCAGGGGGCACGTCGAAGACCAGTTCCAGGGAGGCCGGATGAGTGAGCCAGGCTTTGTGGCGCAGTTCATTTTCGAGCTGGCCCGGCCCCCAACCTGCGTAACCGGCGAAGAGGCGGATTTTCTTTTCGGGGGAGAAGGACTCGCCGATTTCGATGAGCGCATCGAGCGAGTGATCAAGGTTGAGGTTGGGCATGACGTTGGCGTCGGGCAGGAAGGTGTCGGTGTGCAAAAAGCTCAGCGCGGTGGGCTGCACCGGCCCGCCCAAATACAGCGGGCATTCTTTGAGCGAGTCGGGCAGGTCGGCCACGATGACCTCGCCGACGGTGCGTCCGGTGGCGCGGTTGAGCACCAGGCCGAAGGCGCCCTCCTCATCGTGCTGGCAGATGAGCACGACGGTGCGCTGGAAAAACGATCCGGCCAGTCGCCCGCTGTCGAGCAGCAACTGTCCTTTAAGAAATCGCGTGCCGGGCATGACTTACCTCACGTTTGCCAGTCGCTGTAATGTTAACTAAATTCGGCGCATGTCAAAAGTTTGCACAGTGGCGTTGCTGCTGGTGGCGCTGTTGGTGGGCGGCTTCGGGTGCAAGACCCAGAAGTCCGGCAGCCGCGAATACATCCCCGGCAAGGGCTGGGTGCCGAATGATTGAACCGGCGGGATTCCGCCGCAGCGCGTGAAGGGCGGCGGCCCGGCGGCGAGACCGGATGGTTGGCTCCGTCCCCTGCTCTTCCGCATCGCGGTGGCCGCGAGCCGCGGGCGCGCCGAACTCAAATGGCCATTGACGGGCGCGGTGTCGTTCCTAGCCTCCACGCGCGTGAACGGCAACGCAGTTCCAGTTCTGGACCGCGAGCAGGCCGGGATTCACCCGGGCGAGATTGCCATCCTCTGCGGCACGCGCGGGCGGCCGGACATGTTTTCGGAAAGTCTTGCTTCCCTGAAAGCCACCGTGCGGGACAAGGCGCGCACGCACCTGTGGGTGTATGTGGACGAGGACGATGCGGTGACGCGGAGCGCGATCGAGAGCGGCGCGATTCCGGACCCGGGTCTGCCGTTGCACTGGCACATCGGACCGCGCACCGCCGGGCTGGGTCAGATGCATCAGGCGCTCTGGAAAGCGTCCGGCCAGACGGCGGAAATTTACATGCTCTCGACCGACAAATCGCACTTCGCCACGCCGGGCTGGGATGAGGTTGTGCGGGCGAAGTTCGCCGAGTATCCCGACGGCATTTTGCTGGCGTTTCCGCATGACCCGAACACGGCCGACCAGGCCACCTACACCATCGTGGGCTGGGCGTGGGTGCGCACGCTGGGCTATTTCTATCCGGGTTATTTTCCCTTCTGGTTCGATGACCTTTGGGTGGATCACGTCGGTCAAATGGTGGGGCGATACCAGAAGTTGCCGATCGTGATCGCGCCGATCCGCGGGCGCGGGCGCACGCAGCGCATGCGCAACGTGCCGTTCTGGGTGCGCTTTTTCCAGCTCATGCTGCCGGAGCGACGCGAGGCGGCGCGGCGGTTGATCGAGGTCATGCACCCGCAGGCGGGGGCCGCGCGCGACGCGGCCTTGCGGGCCATGGAAACGGTGGCCGCGCGGTTGGCGCAACAACAGGAGCAGTTCTCCGACCTTTACGCGCTGTTTCAAGAGGAACGGCACACGGCGGTCAGCCCGGAGGACCGCGCGCGATTCGACCCGCTGCATTTCCGGCTCGAAACGCAGGCCGTGGCGCGATTGCTCAGTTTCGCGGAGGAGTTTGCGCGCCAGGGACAGCACGCGGAAGCGCTGAAGTATCTGGACGCGACGCTGCTTTCGGACGTGCGGGTGCGCTGGGCCGAAAAACTCAAGGTCGAATGTCTGCGCGCGCTGGGCCGCCACGCCGAGGCGGCGGAACTGGAGCGCGCCGTGTTGGCAGCCTGGCCGGAGCGCGGGCTGGTGCGCGGGCTGTTCCGGCTGCTGGGCATGGTCGCCACCGAAGCCAAGCGCCTGTTCGTCATCGCCACCAACCGCAGCGGGCCGAAGTGACGTCAAAGCCCGCTGGGATGATCCAGAAACGTCCAGGGCAGGCGGAACGTGCGCGCGAGGTGCGCCGCGAGCGCTTTGACGCCGAATGTTTCCGTAGCGTAGTGCCCGCCATAGAGCACGTTCATGCCCAGTTCCTCGGCAAGATTGCGTGTCCAGTGCGCGCCTTCGCCCGTGATGAAGGTGTCCACCCCCTCGGCGGCGGCCCGAAGCAACTCGTTGCCCGCGCCCCCGCTGACCACGCCGATGCGTCGGCAGATTTGTGGGCCGGCGGCGATCACACGCGGTTCGGCCCCCGTGGCCCGACGTAAACGCTGCACCAACTCGTCCCGTCGCAAGCGCGTGGCGGACTGAAAACCGATGGGCTGCCCGTGGCTGGGGAAAAACGGACGCAGATGCCGCAGCCCGAGCGCGGCGCAGAGTTGCGCGTTGTTGCCCAACCGCGGATGCAGGTCCAACGGCAGGTGCGAGCTGTAAAGGGCGAGGTTGTTTTCCACCATCAGGCGGAGCAGTTCGTAGCGGCGGCCGGTCCAGGGGTGTGGCGGCGACCAGAACAAGCCGTGATGCACGAGCAAGAGGTCGGCTCCGGCTTCAACCGCCATGCGCACGGTCGCGAGGTTGGCATCCACGGCCGCGGCGATGCGAGTGACCTGACCGCGATTCTCAACCTGAAGGCCGTTCACGGCCCGGTCGTAGTCGTTGATCTGTCGCGTGCGCAGAATGCGGTCGCAATGGGCAACGAGTGTGTGAAGCGGGACGTTGCGCATGGGCGAATGAAACCACAAGGAGGTCGAACCGCAAAGCGCGAGTCGCATCGGCGCAAGGGAAAACACGGGATGCCGGCGGCAGCGGCCGGGAGCGGAAACGAAGCTTCGACATCTGGCGCAGGCGAGCTGCCGACCGGGATGCGCTTTTTGGACGCCGAATGTTTCGCCCTCGGTGTTTTTCCCTTCGGGAGCGGTGCCGTGGTTTTCAGGAGTGCCGGTCGAGTGCCGCTTGAGGGTCAAGCCGTGGCCGGGAAGTTCGTTGGGGATTGGTCGCCGTCGTTGGCATGCGAGCGTGACATCAGTCCATTCCCTGATCGGGCGCGCATTCGAGTGATGTCCACAAACGAAACTTAAATGATGGTAAAGAAAATTGTTGACTGATGAGAACGGCTGGCTACGATGCGCGTGAACCCTGAAACACACCACACTCCATGAAAACCATGCATTCCTTCCGAGCGCTATCGTTGGGTCTGGCCTTTGCGGGCAACGCTCTGGCAGCGACCTTCACCGTGATCAACACGGCTTCAGACGGAGCTGGAAGTTTTGCGCAGGCGATTCGTGACGCCAACAACAGCCCCGATCCCGTCAATACGATCGTGTTCAACATTCCGGGTCCCGGCCCGCATTACATCAACCCGCCGGTGGGTGGATTCCCCCTGTTGATCAAGGATAACACCACGATTGACGGCTACAGCCAGCCGGGTTCGGCGGTGAACACGGCGCCCATCACACAAACGAACAACGCGGTCATCAAGATCGTGCTCGATGCCCGCGCCCCGCACAACAATTTGCGCGACATGGCGTATGTTTTTTACGGCACGCTTACGACGTCCGACCCGCCCATTGACAACTCGAGCATGGCCGGCTCGCCGCCGGGAGCTTCCGGGCAGTTTGAGCGCGGCGGCTTCACGCCGACTTCGACGAGCCCCTACGTGCCCGACGAAATGGCGATTTTGGGCATTTACCGGGCGACCAATGTGACAATTCGCGGCCTGGCGTTTTTGGGCGACTATGCCAACAGCTCGGGCAACGGGCTGAGCGAGTATGCCGTCGCTGTGGCGATTGATTACGGATTGGACACGACGGTCAAAGGTCGTCTCGAATACGATGAGGGGTCATGTCGCGGTTTTCACATCCACGGGTGCTGGATCGGTGTGGATCCCGGGACGGGCCAATATCATCCCAGCAGTGCGGCCATCGCCGCGTTTCGTCACCGGGACAAAGCCACCGGCGGCACGCGCCCGGAATTGCCGAACATGGAAAACATGACCATCGGCGTGAAGCGAGGTTCAACCAATCCCCGCGCCGAATTCAACGTCCTGCACGCCCAATCAGCGGGATACGCGATTGCCGGCGAGGGGATTCGCTGCCGGGTGGCGGGCAATCAAATCCTCTACGCCCCGATTGAAATTGGTCGCTATGACGACACGCAGGTGCCCAGCATCGTCATTGGCACCGATTGTGACGGGGTGAACGACGCCGACGAGGGCAACCTGTTTCCAACGTCCACGGCCACGTTTTACAACACCGGCAACAAGGTTTATGTCCTTGCAGGAAATATCTTCGGCATGGATCGGGACGGCAGCCGGCCCGGGACCATCAACTTCGCCTTCGGGCAATTCCGGTTTGACATGAGGACGAAGGTCCAGTTCGGATCCAATCTGGACGGCGTCAACGACGCTGCGGAGGCGAACCGGGTGTATGATACCTTCGGTTTCTCGGTCAATGCCAACGCGCCGGACAACACCGCCTGGCTCTGGATGCGGGGCAACATTCTGGTGGGCAACAAGCTCCCCTTGCCTCTGGACGCTACAGCGCACGTGAACGTTTTCAACAAGTTCATTGACACCACGAACAGTTCCGTCACGCCCACGATCACGGCCCTGTCCACTACATCGCTGTCGGGCACCTGCGGCCTGCCGTTGCCGGGCGTGGCCCAGGTGATTGTGGACATTTATCAGGCTGACCCGGAGGGCGAGACACTCGGACAACCGCAGGGCCTGGCCTATCGCGGCAGCTTTGTGGACAACTCCGCCGCCGACTCTAATCCGGCCGTCGGCGCCTTCACCTTCAATATCGCGTCGCTGGGCATCGTATCGGGCACGAAAGTCACGATTACGGCCAACTACCTCAGGACGGCTGCCATTCCGAACATTACCTCCATCTCGCGCTCCGGGAACAACACCATCCTTACCGTCAGTGGCGGGTTGCCGCCTTATCTGGTGTGGCGCGCGACCGATGTGAACGGTCCCTGGACACAAGTGGCGCTGAGCACGAGTCAGAGCATCACGGTCGCGGACACCGCCAACACATCGTTCTATCGCATTTCGGGGGCGGGCTTCGGCCAGACATCGCCGTTCTCAACGTCGGTGACCGTGCCCTGATGGCTGAGTCAACGGGCTGCGCAGGCCGGCCGGTAAAACGGCCGGCCTTTTTTTGTGAAAACCGTGGCGACGCTCGCCGGGTTCCGCCGCGCCACAACCCCGCGTGTCCGGCTACAAACCCTGCCGGGAGACCGTCAACTCCCGTGGCAAAATCGCAGCATCCTGTCAGGTTGCGCGCCCGGCCGCCTCACGGCGAGGAGCCAGAAATCAAAATGTCCCCGGCCCCACGATCTCGATCCGTTGTGGTCTCGCGCCTGAAAAACCTCGCCGGTGCTTTGAGACCGCCCACGAAACACCTGACAGCCGGGCCGGATCGTGCTACCACTTCGCCCGGCCATGCACACGGGTCTTGAGCCAACCCGAGCGCCGGGCAGCGACCTCGCGCCCAGCGAAGCCCCTCTTTCGACGAGGCAGGACTTCAGCTCGCTCTCCGGGCAACCGGCCTCGCTGTCTCCGCTTGAAGATGTTTCCGTTCGGTCCGGTCCCCCGCCCGTCACGTCGCAACCGATCTGGCGTCACGGCTGGCCCGTGCCCTCGAGCATTGCGAGTGATCCGGACCTGGCGCGAGCCTGCATTCACCTGCCGGAGTTTGACCCTGAGCGGGTCGAGCAGGCCCGGGTCATTTCCGGGCGCGTGCCGCTGGCTGAAGCCGAGTTGCGCGGCGCGCGCGGCCGCCGTCTGCGTGCCGACTCGCCCGAGCTGCCGCACTTCGAGAAGGTCTTCCGCATCGCCGCGGCGCTGGCCGGAATGCGCCGCGTCCATGAATCCCGCGATTATGACGAACTGCTGATCCTTAGCGCCTGGCACACGGTGCGACCGGGCGAGGAGGGTTTCCTGGGTGCTTATCCCAAATCCCTGCTGTGCCCGCTCTCGCACGCTGCGCCCCCGATTGCGCTGGAATCGCTCAGCCCGGCGCAGCGCGCCACGTTTGACCGGCGCGCGCCGATCTACCTGCGCTATCTGCTCTGCCAGCGCTTCGGCCTGCGCACCTGCGCCGATCTGGAAAACGCCGACCTCCGACACCTGCTTCGCAGCGTCGGTTTCCGCCTCATCCGCGCCAGCGCCGTGCCCGAAGTCGCCTTTCCCGGCTGCACGCGCGGTGAGGACCCGCCCGTGCGCCCGTGGAAACTGACCTTACGCCAGGAGCTGAGCGATGAGCGCGCCGCCGAACTGCTCATTCAAGCGGCCCTTTGGCAGATCAAATACGGCCTCCGCCTGGTTCAATTCGATTCAGGCCGACCGCACTGGAACATCGGAGCCTTTGAGCGCACCGACTGGGAGGACGCCTTTCTGTCGCTGGGCGTGCGCGTGCCGCCGGCCTTCACCCGGCCCAGCGGGCTGTTCGACTGGCGCGCGGTGCTCGCCCGCTGCCTGGACGAGATTGGCACGGGCAATCTCCCGCCCGAAGTGCTCGGCCGCGTCGTCGCCGTCCCGCAACGGGTCTGCCACGACAGTCATCAGGCCATCTGGGAAGTCCTCGACCGCGTCGCGCGCACTGTGCTCGAACAGGTGCAGCAGAGCGAGCCGCAACTTTTCGATGGCAACGGCGGATTGAATCTCCCCGTCGCCCGGGCGTTCCGCCGTTGGGTGCGGTTGTTCGATGAAGTTTCACCCAACATTCTTTCGCGCTTTGGTGTGTCGGCGTTCACCGCGTTGCGACGCGTCGCGCCCGAATGGTTCGGCTGGGGGCCGTCGCAGCTCAAACCGTGGGAACTCGAACAGGAACACGGCAAATGGAAAGGTCCGCGCGGCCGGGCCATGCTCCGGAGTGCCTACGCCTACGCGCTCTACGAAACCGGCCTGGGTGAAATCCTCACCGTCACCGAATCCGAAGCCACCCACGACGCGCGCAGCGGTTCGCGGCAGGCATTGCGCCCGCGAACCTTTTGGCAATGCACCAACGCCCAGTTCGCCCAGTGGTGCGCGCGCCGGCTCGAATCCGGCGTGTCGGCCTACGAGTTTTTCTACGCGCTGGCCAGCGCGCACGGCCTGACCCCGTTGCTCAGCCGCGAGGTCTCCCACACGGCGGCGGTCTCGTTGCTGGCGGGCGTCAACGTGCATCAACACCTGCCCCACATCGAGGGTTGTTGGGATGTGGCGATGCGCGCCGCACTGGAACATCACGGCGGGCGACTGGAGGTGAATCTGGAAGTGCCCGACCTGGTGCCGCTGCCGTTGCGGCTGCGCAAGGCCGTGCTCGCGCCACTGCCGTTCGCCTACCTGCACCGGGCGTTACGCTGGGTGCGCGACTTTGACCTGCGCATCGCCCGAGAAAGCCGCATGCGCCTGGAGGAAATCCCCGGTTGGTGGGAAGACGACCGCATCGTGGGCACGCCGTTGCTGGCGCGTGTCAACGACCCGCGCGATCCGGCACGACGCGTTCTGGAAAAACTCCGGCACGAGCCGTGGCTCGAACTGCCCGAACGCAAGATGCGTTTCCACGCGCTGAGCCTGCTGATTTCGCCGCGCGCCGCCGTCCGCTCGCGCGCGGGTGAAGACGGCCTCGCCAGCGAGGAAATGCGCACGCTGCTGCGCCTGGCGTTGGAGACCGCGCTTGATCACACCAATGTCGTCGCCGTCGCCCGCCCCGCCATCCGGAGCGGATTCGAGCGGTTGCTCGCCCGCGAAGACACGCGGGAGATGCTGGAGTCCCTGCTGCTGCATGTCGGCACGGCGAGCGAAACGCGCACGTGGGGACAAGTGCGGGGCTTCATCGTGCTCGACGCCATCAACGACCTGCTGGCGCTCACCGTGCGCTCGGCGTTGCTTCACCGGCTCAGCGCCGAGTGAAGCGGGCGTCCGGGCGCCGAAGCGCCTTGTTCTTCGCACGTTCGCGCCCCGACGGCTCGCCTCGCACCCCGACTGGACAAGCTGCTCCCGTAACTTCACCGGGGATCACCACGGGTCGTGGCTCGATTTGACCGCCTGCTGTCCGCAGGTCGCGCCACATCAACATGTGACCCGACCGCAGGTGAAAGGTTTTGCGTCCCGCCGGTGCTTCCGGCATATCGCCTTTATGAGGGTGCGCCAAACGCTTCGCGCAGGGTGGAGGAAAAATACGTCTCCGGCATGGACCATCCGGGCTCGTCGAACCGTCGCCGTGCTGTGGATCGGGTGGCTCGTCAACGCGCAGGCGGCTGCGCCGGACCGGGACATCACACCGCCATCCCCAGCCCGTGAGTTTCGCGGTGCCTGGGTCGCCACGGTCAAAAACATTGACTGGCCCAGCCGACCAGGTTTGACCGCCGACCAACAAAAGGCCGAACTGACCGCAATGCTCGACCAGGCGGCGCGACTCAAACTCAATGCGATTCTTCTCCAGGTGCGCCCGGCCTGCGACGCGCTTTACGCCTCGCGAATCGAGCCCTGGTCACCCTACCTGACCGGCCGGATGGGCAAACCGCCCGAGCCGTATTACGATCCCTTGGAATTTGCCGTCACCCAGGCCCACCGGCGCGGCCTTGAACTCCACGCCTGGTTCAACCCGTATCGCGCCCTGGTCAAGTCGCCCGACCTGGAGGTCGCGCCCACGCACGTGAGCCGCAAACGTCCCGAACTGGTGCGCGACTACGGCAAATACCTCTGGCTCGACCCCGGCGATCCCGCTGTGCAGGACTACTCGATCAGTGTCGTTCTGGATGTCGTGCGCCGTTACGACGTGGACGGGGTGCACTTCGACGACTATTTCTACCCTTACCCGGAAAAAGGCTCCGACGGCACCGAGATGGACTTCCCGGATGAACCCACCTGGAAAAAATACGGCCTGCGCAGCGGTTTGAGCCGCGATGACTGGCGGCGTCAGAACGTGAACGGTTTCATCCAGCGGCTCTACCGATCCATCAAAGCCGCCAAGCCCTGGGTTAAATTCGGCATCAGCCCCTTCGGCATCTGGCGTCCGGGCCACCCGCCGCAGATCAAAGGCTTTGATCAATACGCCAAACTCTACGCCGACGCGCGCAAGTGGCTGGTCGAAGGCTGGGTGGATTACTTCACCCCGCAACTCTACTGGCGCATTGAGCCGCCGGAGCAGAGCTTCCCCGTGCTGTTGAAGTGGTGGACGGAGCAAAATCCGAAGCGCCGACACCTCTGGCCGGGCATGAACACCGTCGGCGCGTCCGGCGCCGGCAACCGCAAATGGCCCAACGACGAGATTCTTGAACAAATCCGCATCACCCGCCGCACGGCCGGGGTCACCGGCCACGTGCATTGGAACATTCATACCCTGCTTCAAAACAACGCGCTGGTTGCCGAACTGCAAAAAGACCTCTACGCCGCCGCCGCGCTGGTGCCGGCCTCGCCGTGGCTGGATTCCAGCGCGCCGCGGCCCCCAACCCTCAAGGTCAACGCGCGTTCCAACCCGCCCAGAGCCACGTGGTCGGCCCCGCCGGGTGAGCCCGTTTCATATTGGCTGCTCCAAACCCGACACGGCAGTGTCTGGGAACAACGCACGCGCCCGAGCACCGTACGCACGGAGGTTTTCGAGGCCAAACTGCCCGACGCCATCGCCGTGAGCGCCGTGGACCGCGTCGGCAACGTCGGTCGCCCGGCAATCTGGACGGCTCAAAAATAGACCCGCTGCAGGCCAACGCTCCGCCCAATCCATGCCCGATCGGGTGCGCGAGCTACTTGCCCTTCTGAATGGCACGATGCCGATTCAATACGATCGGCCGCTTCGCGCGAAATCGCGATTTCTTCTGAGATCGAAGGATCGGCTGCGAGTCCGGGCACTGTGTTCTGCAAAAAGCCAAGACCTATTGCGCCGGGTAACGGAATGAGCCGCGACGCAATAGAAATGCCCTTTTTCGCGCGCACCTTCACGCCAACTGGCAATACGCCGCCAGGCCCTGCACCCCGCCCTCGCGCCCAAACCCGCTCTCCTTGTAGCCGCCAAACGGACTGCTGGGGGCGAACCGGTTGTAGGTGTTGGCGAAGGCGGAAAAACTTAAACGGGCTGGACCGGAGACCCGAACTCCTCCAACGCCGTTTTAGGGAGGCGACCAAGGCGGACAGCTCGTTCTACGGCTTTGCGCGCGTAGTAATGATGCTCGCGTGCCCCGGCGAGCAATCCTTCGACCCCGATATCGACGTCAAGTTCCGGCCAATAGACTGACGAGCCGTTGATTTCAAACTTGGCGCGCTCCTCCGCCGTTGCCAGCGCCAGCGTCGGATAAAACGCCGTCGGCACGCTGATGAAACGCCCGTCTTCCAGTCGGAAGCCCAGCACTTCATCGTCCAATAGCACTTCAGTGATAAGTGGCGGATTTTGCATCGTCAAAAATCTAGTTCCCGTGGCGTCCGTGTTCAAGCCATCGTTCCACAATCTCTGCGCGGCGTTCGGCGATCATGCGGCGGATCTCGGCAATTTCACGCGCGTTGAAACCGTGGTTGAAGGCGACCGCCAGATCGTCAAGCCACACTTTGCATTCATGCCGGTCTTTAAACACATGAACGTGCATCCTTTCAGCCAGGTCGTAACTGTAAAAGCTGACGCGATAGCCGTTCTGGATGAAAACCGTGGGCATGATCATTCGATCCGGCAATACGCCGCCAGGCCCTGCACGCCGCCTTCGCGCCCAAACCCGCTCTCCTTGTAGCCGCCAAACGGACTGGTCGGATCGAATTTGTTGTAGGTGTTCGCCCATACAACCCCGGCGCGCAGCCTGGAGACCATCTGGAAAATTTTGCTGCCCTTGTCGGTCCAGACCCCGGCGCTCAGGCCGTAAGGCGTGTTGTTGGCCCGCTCGAACGCCTCCTCCGGCGTCCGGAACGTCATCACCGCCAGCACCGGACCGAAAATTTCCTCCTGGGCGACCCGGTGGGCCATCGTCACGCCCGTCAAAAACGTGGGCGGATACCAGTAGCCGCGTTCGGGCAAGCGGCAGGGCGCTTGTTCGAGCTCCGCACCCTGCTCAACGCCACACTGAACGAGCATTTTGATTTTCTCCAACTGGGCGCGGGAGTTGATCGCACCGATGTCGGTGTTTTTGTCGAGCGGGTTGCCCACGCGCAAGGTGCGGATGCGGTCGCGGAGCTTGCGCAGCACCGTGCCAAAAATCCCCTCCTGCACGAACAAGCGCGAGCCGGCACAGCAAACATGGCCCTGGTTGAAGTAAATGCCCGCGATAACCCCCTCAATGGCCTGATCAATCGGCGCGTCCTCAAACAGGATGTTCGCCGCTTTGCCGCCGAGTTCGAGCGTGAGCTTCTTTTTCGTGCCGGCCACGGCCCGGGCGATTTTCTTGCCGACTTCGGTCGAACCGGTGAAGGCGATCTTGTCCACATCCGGGTGATTGACCAGGGCCGCGCCGGTCTCGCCCGCGCCGGTGACGATGTTCACCACTCCGTCGGGTAGTTCGGCCTCCTGGCAAATCTGCGCCAGCCGCAGGGCGGTGAGGCTGGTGGTTTCGGCGGG
>JAOAIM010000001.1:0-19834 GCA_026414705.1 Verrucomicrobiia bacterium
CCCCACCACCGCCACGCCAGCAAACACACCATCGGCCACAAATACAGCGTCTTGATCAACGCCACCGTCCAGGTCGTCACCGCCAACACCGCCCATCCCAGGGCGCGACGGCCCGTGGATCGGTTGAGTCCGGACTCAAGCTCGGCGCCCCGCCCCACGCCCAGCAGCCGGGCCAGTTGGTCAAACGAAATCAGCGCCAACAACACCGCCGTCGGGTCCAGCAGCGTGGAACGCTGGTAGATGATGTTCAACGGCGCGAGCCAGTAGATGACAGCGGTCCAGGTCGCTGCCATCCGGCCGAACAGATAACTCGTGATGCGATACAACAACCAGACCGTGCCCAGGCCCATCCCGATGTTCCACAGCCGCACAATCTCCACATGCGCCCCAAACCACCCATACCACAGCGCCATCAACGCCTGAAACAACGGCAACTCCAGCACAAACGTCTGCGGATACCCCACGTAGTTGGTGCGGGGATGCAGCAGGTCAATCCCACGGGCGTGGAAGTCCTCGATCGTCCAGAGCGTCTGGCACTGGCGAAAGGAGTGGTCGTCAAACGGGGGATACGAAAGCCCAATCAGCCGGAGCGCCAGGCCTGTCAACAGCGCTACCACGAGAAGGGCGCGCAACTCGCCCCGCCCTGGAGATTCGGACGTTGCCAACCGCTCAGCCACGCGCCGAGTTTAATGCGATCGTTCCGGCGTTGCAAAGTTCCGCCAACGCCGTCTCGGCAAGGGCAATTTTCGTTGAATGGATGACAAGGAATGTCATGCCGCGGTTTCCAACGCGCGACATTTTTTGGCCAGCAACACGCCCCGACGTCGGCTGCACAGCAGCCACGCTCGCGGGCCGGCGCGTTGCACGGGCGGCTGACCGGACGTTGGCAGGGCGGGTCGGCAGGGGGCAGAGCATCGCGCCCGCAACACGACAAACAACCGAATGCCGACAGCCGAGCTGGCAACTCAACCGCCGGGCGCGCGCCCGGAAGAGGCCGACGCGACACGCCGTGCAGCGCCTTCTGCAGGCACGGCGGCGCGACCCCGCCAGCGAACCGCCTGTTTTCACTGCGGCGAGCCGTGTCCGCCCGGCGCGCCCTCCGCCGACGGCAAGCATTTCTGCTGCGAGGGCTGCCACACCGTGCACGATCTGCTGCTCTCCAGCGGTCTGGCGGAGTTTTACCAGTTGAGCGAGCGGCCCGGGGTGCGCGCGCCGGGGCGCGTGCCGCAAAACGAGTTCGCCTGGCTCGACGCCCCGGAGCTTCAGGAGCAACTGTTGGATTTCACCGACGGACGCCAGAGCCGCGTCCGCTTCCACGTGCCGGCCATTCATTGCGTGGCCTGTGTGTGGTTGCTCGAAAATCTCTTCCGGTTGCATCCGGGCATCGGGCCCTCGGAGGTGAATTTCGCCCGGCGCGAACTGGCCGTGAGCTTCGCACCGCAACGCATCCGGCTCAGCGAACTGGTCGCCCTGCTCGCGTCGCTGGGGTACGCCCCCGAACTGCGACTGAGCGAACTGGACCGTGAGCGGCCGCGTCCCGGCCGACGCCGCCAGTGGTTGCAACTCGGCATCGCGGGCTTCGCGTTCGGCAACACGATGCTGCTGAGTTTCCCGCATTATCTGGGTTTGGACGCGCGCAACGCCGGGGCCGTGGGCGGGCTGTTCGGCTGGTTGAGTCTGGCGCTGGCGCTGCCGGCGTTGATCGTCAGCGCCTCCGATTACTGGCGCGCGGCGTGGCTCGCGCTGGGACGGCGCATCATCACGCTGGACGTGCCCATCGCTCTGGGGCTGGCGGCATTGTACGGCTGGAGCGCCTACGAAATCGCCGCCGGCGTCGGCACCGGCTACTGCGATTCGCTCACCGGCTTGATTTTCTTCCTGCTCTGCGGGCGCGCGTTTCAAAACCGTGCCCATGAGCGGCTCGCGTTCGATCGGGATTACCGGGCGTTTTTCCCGCTGGCCGTGACACGCCTTCGGGCGGACCCGGGCCGGCACGCGCCGGCCGAAGAACGGGTGGCGCTCTCGCAACTGCGCGTGGGCGACCGGCTGCGCATCCGCAACGGCGAGTTGATCCCGGCCGACGCGCGGCTGGTGAGTGGCCAGGCGCAACTCGATTACAGCTTTGTTACCGGCGAGTCCCAGCCGGTGGACAAACGCCCGGGCGAACACCTTTACGCGGGCGGGCGGCAGGTCGGCGCGGCCATCGAGGTCGAACTGGTCAAGCCGGTTTCGGAAAGCTACCTGGCGTCGCTTTGGAATCACGAGGCATTTCGCAAAACGCGCGGCGACGAGTTCCACACGCTCACAAACCGTTACGCGCGGCGGTTCACGTGGATCGTGCTGGGCATTGCCGTGGCGGCGGGCGTCTTTTGGTTGGCCAGCGGCCACGCGCCGCGCGGCATCAAGGCCTTCACCTCGGTGCTCATCGTGGCTTGCCCGTGCGCACTGGCGCTGGCGGCCCCGTTCACGCTGGGCACGGCGCATCGGATTCTGGCGCGCCACGGTGTGTTTCTGAAAAACGCGCAGGTCATCGAACATCTCGCCCGGGTGGACACGGTGGTGTTCGACAAGACCGGAACGCTGACCACGGCGGGAACGAGTGCGGTGCAGTTCGTTCCCGGCGTGGCGCGCGATTCCCTCGCCCTTGAGGGAGAGGCTCAGGGTGAGGGTGAGGCTCGGCGCGGAGTTGGGACTTCGGTTTCGCAAGAGGCTTTATCCTTCACCCCGGCCCTCTCCCGCTCGGAGAGGGAGAACCACGCGGCGCAACGAGGAAGCGCCAGCGATTTGTCGGCGGGCAGCGCATCGGATTCCCTCGCCCTTGAGGGAGAGGGTCGGGGTGAGCTGACCGAAGCTCAGGCACGTTGGATTGCTTCACTGGCACGACATTCCACTCACCCGCTCGCGGTGCGCATCAGCCAGTGGTTCAACAGCGGCCACGAAGCGCCGGCGGTTGAATCGTTCCGCGAGGTGCCCGGCTGCGGGATCGAGGGTTGCGTCGAGGGCCACTGCATCCGCCTGGGTTCGGCCCACTGGGTCGGGCGAACCGAACGCGCGGGAGAGGCCGACCGCGCCGGCAGCGCGGTGCACGTGGGGATTGACGGGCGTTATCGCGGCGCGTTTGTCCTGGGCCAGGCGTTGCGTCCCGAGGTGGAGGCGCTGGTGCGGGCGCTGGCCTCGCGGCATGACCTCGCGTTGTTGTCCGGAGATCAGGAACGGGAGCGCGATCGGTTTCGCGCGTTGTTCGGTCCGCACGCGGAGTTGCGTTTCCGCCAGAGTCCGTTCGACAAGCTCGACTTCATTCACGGATTGCAACGTGCGGGCCGCACCGTGCTGATGGTGGGCGACGGGTTGAACGACGCGGGCGCATTGCGGCAGGCCGACGTGGGCGTGGCGGTGGTGGATCAACTCGGTGGGTTCGCCCCGGCGAGCGACGTGATCGTGGAGGCGGCGCACCTGCCGCGACTGGCGTCGGTGCTGACGCTGGCGCGGCGGGCGGTGTGGATCGTGCGCGCCGGGTTTGTGATTTCGGCGGCCTACAACGTCGTGGGGGTGAGCATCGCGGCGGCGGGCGCGCTCTCGCCGCTGGTGTGCGCGGTCCTGATGCCGATCAGTTCGGTCACGGTGGTGTTGGTGGCGACGGGGGCGACGGCGTGGGCGGCGCGGCGCCACGGCGGATGGGCAGGGAGGGCTCAGGGATGAGGCGCTTTGAATCCATGTTGCGGTGGCCATCGGTTGCCGGGGCGCAGCCGGCGACGGTTGCCCTTCGATCCGCCAACGGGGTTGGCACGGTGCGCCACGGCTCTTCGGAGTACATCCCGGCTGCGCCCGAGCAGGAGGCGTGGCGTCGGTTGGTGGCGCTGCCGTCGGTGCGGGAGCTGCAGGTGGCGTTCACGTGTGCGACGGGCGTGGCCCTGGCGTTGGTGCCGGCCAGTGGAGGCGCGAGCGCACCGGCAGATGAAATTTTTTGTGTGCGAGGATGTTTGGGGTCGCCCAGCGGCACGATCTGCCAGCGACAGTTGCTACGGGCCGAACGGCGGGCGCTCACGCGGGCCGAGCCGGTGCAGTATGCCTGTCCTTCGGGTCTGTTAAAAATCCTCGTGCCGGTGTTCCTCGGTGGGCGGCACGTGGGCAGTTTGCTGGCCGGGCCCTTTGCCCTCCAGAGCCTGGATGAGCCGCGACTGGAGCGATTGCTCGAACGGCTGGAGAGGCATGGATTGGGCGAACGGGTCGAGCAGTTGAAGAACGCCTGGCGATTTAGTCCGCTGCTTTCCCCCGACAAGTGCCGCGCGCTGCATGCCTTGCTCCAGATGTTCGCCCGGCATCTGGAGGAGTGCGGCCGGCAACTGCTGGCGTCGGCTCCACCCGTTCGCTCGCCGATGCTCGAAAAGATTGAAGCCTTCCTGGCCGAGTGCCCCGACGGCCAGGTGTCCCTCAAGGAAGTCGCCACGCGCGTCAATCTCAGTCCCTGCCATTTCTGCACCGTGTTCAAGAAGCAGACCGGGATGACCTTCAGCCAGTATCGGCTGCGCCGGCGTTTGGAGAAGGCCCGCGAACTGTTGGCCGACCCGGCACGGCGCATCAGCGACGTGGCGTTTGAAGCGGGTTTTGAGTCCATTCCGTATTTCAACCGCGCCTTCCGCCGCTGGTTCAACTGCTCGCCCACCGAGTATCGGGCCCGGTTGACGCAGCGAAATCCAGGTCAATCAAACCCAAATCCAGGCGTAGCACCGAACGAAACAAATGGATTCAATGATTAGGTGACCGGACGTGTATCGCCCGGAGGGATTAGAACATGCGATTCAAGGCCGACATGGAAAACCCGGGTGGCCGGGGAGGAGGCGAGCGATGAGCGTGCTGCTGATCTTGATTCTGGCGAGCCTGGCGGTGGCGCTGCTGTTTCTGGGCGGCTTCGTCTGGGCGGTGCGGTCCGGGCAGTTTGAGGACACGATCACGCCCTCGATGCGCGTGCTGACCGAGGAGACGACGCGGTCGGCGCGCGGCCCGGCGGGTGAACCGGATCGTGCCCTCGACCCGCGCGAGTCCGGAGCACGGGCCGCTCCGCATTCGGGCTGGCGCGCTGGTCCATCCAGCGGAGCGGCAACTCCAGCAAAGGGATGAATCAACTCGTTATGAAGCGAACGTTGGGATTGAGTCGAAGAACCGGGCACGGCCTGGCCGTGGCGATGGGAATGACATTGTGCGGTGTTTTGGCGGTCTCGGCGTCGAGCGCCGAGAGTGGGGACTGGCGGGAAAAGGCGATCTCGCCGGTGGCCAACCCGATTTTGTTTGAGGACCCGCGGATCACCACCGAGGTGCGCCCGATCTTCATCAACCACTGGTTGCCGGACACCTTTCGGTTCGCCGGGGGGCGTGTGCCCTTGGGCGGCGAGGTGCGCGTGTATGCGGTGCAGTTGCGTTACGCGTTGAGCGAGCGGTTGGGGTTGATTGCGACCAAGGACGGTTACATTGAGTTCCGTCCCGACAAGACGCTCTCGCGCGAATATGGCTGGGCGGACCTGGCGGCGGGGTTGAAGTATGCGGTGGTGGATGACCCGGAGCGACAGGTGCTGGTGACGCCAGGGTTCACGATTGAGTTGCCGACCGGCAATCGGGACGTCGGCCAGGGCCGGGGCAAGGGGGTTTGGAATCTGTTCGTTTCCGCCGCCAAGGGCTGGGGCGATTTTCACATCACGGGCAACGCGGGCACCGTGATCCCGAACGACTTCGATGAGCAGACCGCCCAACTTCACTACAGCCTGCAGCTCGACTACCACGTCTGCCGGTATTTCATCCCGTTTTTCGTGGTCAACGGTTACACGATCCTGAGCGAGGGCGACAACCGGCTGCTCGGCGTCGTGGAGTTGAACACCGAAATGTATGACCTCATCAACTTTGGCAGCACGCGAGCACAGGGCCGGACCCAGATCACCGTGGGCGGGGGTGCGCGGGCGAAACTGGCGAAACAGCTCGACGTGGGGATCGCTTACGAGGTCGGTGTGACCGAGCCGGTCGGCATTTTTGACAGTCGCCTGACGGCAGACCTGATCTGGCGGTTCTGAGTGCTTCCGGGGACGGGTGGCGCGTTGCCGTGGATGGCCGCGCTGCCCGTCACAACCGGGCAACGAGAATCGGCAAACAGCACCCGAAGCAGGAAACAGAAAATGAGCAGCACCATGAACGTGGAAACCTTCAAATACGACAATCGGATCGTCCGCGCCTTTGCGATCGCCACGGTGTTTTGGGGGTTGATCGGTTTCAGCGCGGGCCTGTTGGCCGCCTGCCAGTTGTTCTGGCCCGGACTGAACCTGGACCTGCCGTTTACCACCTTCGGGCGCATCCGCCCGTTGCACACCAACGCGGTGATCTTCGCGTTCGTGGGCAACGGCATGTTCTGCGGCATCTACTACTCGTTGCAGCGGCTTTGCAAGGCGCGGATGTACAGCGATTTCCTGAGCTGGCTCAATTTCTGGGGCTGGCAGGCGGTGATCGTGGCCGCCGCCATCACGCTGCCGCTGGGACTGACCACCAGCAAGGAATACGCGGAACTGGAATGGCCCATTGACATCGCCATTGCCGTGGTCTGGGTCGCCTTCACGATCAACATGCTGGGCACGATCCTGCGACGGCGCGAGCGGCACATGTATGTGGCGATCTGGTTTTACATCGCCACGGCGGTGACGGTGGCCGTGCTGCACATTTTCAACTCGCTCGAACTGCCCGCGGGTTGGTTCAAGAGCTATTCGATCTATGCCGGCGTGCAGGACGCGCTGGTGCAATGGTGGTATGGGCACAACGCGGTGGCGTTTTTCCTGACGACGCCCTACCTGGGGCTGATGTATTACTTCCTGCCCAAGGCGGCGAACCGGCCCGTGTTCAGCTACCGGCTCTCAATCATCCATTTCTGGGCGCTGATCTTCATCTACATCTGGGCCGGGCCGCATCACCTGCTCTACACGGCGCTGCCGGATTGGGCGCAATCGCTGGGCATGGTGTTTTCGCTGATGCTCATCGCGCCGAGCTGGGGCGGGACGCTCAACGGGCTGTTGACGTTGCGCGGCGCGTGGGATCGGGTGCGGCAGGACCCGATGCTCAAATTCATGGTCGTGGCGGTCACCGCCTACGGCATGGCCACGCTGGAAGGGCCGACGCTCTCGATCAAAAGCGTCAATTCGCTCTCGCATTACACCGACTGGACGATTGCGCACGTGCACACCGGGGCGCTGGGCTGGAACGGATTCCTGACTTTTTCGATGCTCTACTGGCTGTTCCCGCGCCTCTACAACACCAAGCTGTGGTCCACCAAGCTTGCGAACTATCATTTCTGGATCGCTCTGCTCGGCATGATGTTCTACGTCGTGCCCATGTATGCCAGCGGCGTCACGCAGGGGCTGATGTGGAAACAATTCAACCAGGACGGTTTCCTGCAATACCCGAACTTCGTAGAGACGGTGTTGCAAATCGTGCCGATGTATCGGCTGCGGGCGATTGGCGGGACGCTTTACATCCTGGGCGCGGTCCTGATGGCGTACAACCTCTGGCGCACCGCGCGCAGCGGACAGTTCCAGCCCGAACAGGAGGCGCAGGCCGCGCCGCTGACCCGCGGGCCGGTTGCCGTGTCCGGCGCCGAGCCGTATCGCGGCCATCGCTGGCTGGAAGCCAAGCCGGTGCTCTTCACGGTTCTGGCCCTGCTGGCCATTCTGGTTGGCGGGCTGGTGGAGGTCATCCCGATGTATCTGATCAAGGAAAACGTGCCCACCATCGCCTCCGTCAAACCTTACACACCCTTGGAAGTGCTCGGACGCGACATTTACATCCGAGAAGGCTGTGTTTCCTGCCACTCCCAGATGGTGCGCCCGTTCCGTTCCGAGACCGAACGCTACGGCGAATACTCCAAGGCGGGCGAATACATCTTTGACCATCCGTTCCTGTGGGGCTCGAAACGCACCGGGCCGGACCTGCACCGGGTTGGCGGCAAGTATCCCGACGCCTGGCACTACAACCACATGGACGATCCGGTGAGCACCTCGCCCGGTTCGATCATGCCCCGTTACCCGTGGTTGCTCACGCGCAAGCTCGATACCAGTTCGCTGCCGGCCCGCATCCGCGCGCTGCGCAAACTCGGCGTGCCGTATCCGCCCGGCTACGAAAACGGCCCCGCCCAACAAGACCTCGAAAAACAGGCTCAGCGCGTCGTCTTCGGCCTGCAGGCCGGCATGGTCAACGCCGAGCCGGACCGCGAAATCATCGCCCTGATCGCCTACCTGCAACGATTGGGCAAGGACATCCAGGCCGCCGCGCCGGCCACCGCCACGACACCGCAGCCGGACTCACCGGCTGAATCCATCGCGTCGAAATAAACCCATGAAACCGCGGTTGAGCAGGAATGGACGTCGTTGCGCCGGGCGCGCTCTGCCGGGGAGCGGCGCGCTCGCACGGCAACCTGTTGGTCGCCTTCTCCGGCGTCCATCCGCGGTTCACAACTTTTTCAGCCCATGATCAAAGCCGTTCTCGAACACATCGGTGGCATCGGCGTTTACGGCGTGATTTCCATTTTGCTTTTCTTTGCCGTCTTTGTCGGCGTGCTGCTCCGCGTGGCGCGGATGAAACGCGCGCACACCGACGCAATGGCTGCGCTGCCGTTGCACGACGGCGAAACCCCGCAACCTCAACCCGGACCAAGCCATGAATGAACCGTTGAATGAAACGCCTGAGCCCCTGCTGCCGGGGCACGAATACGATGGCATCCGCGAACTGGACAACAAGCTGCCCCGGTGGTGGGTCTGGACGTTTTACGTCACGATCCTCTTTTCGGTCGGCTACCTGACCTACTACCACGTGCTGGCGATGGGCGACCTGAGCGCCGCCGAATACGAAAAAGAGATGCGCATCGGCAACGCCATCAAGGCCGCCGCCATCGCCAAATTCGAGGGCACCTGGGAAACCCTCCAACCCTCCACCGACCCGGCCGTGCTGGCGCGCGGCAAGGCCACCTTCCAACTCAAATGCGCCCCCTGCCACCGCCACGATGGCGGCGGGCTGGTCGGCCCGAACCTCACCGACGATTTCTGGATTCACGGCTCCAAGTTCGCCGACAACGTCCGCATCATCTGGAACGGCGTCAAAGAGAAGGGCATGTTGGCCTGGAAAGAGCAGGGCATGAAACCCGACGAGGTCATCGAGGTCGCCAGCTACATCTACACGCTGCGCGGCGCCAAACTTGAAAAACCCGGCAAGCCGCCGGAAAACCTCGCGCCCGTCCAGACCGGCCCCAGCGAGTTTGAGTAAACGCATGCGCGCCGGCGCGGCGTTTCGCTGCCAGGGCCATGAATCGCGCGTCTCCCAAAACGCAATCTGTTCGGTCGCCGCCGGAGGGCCCGATCCAGCCGGTGGACTGGCGCGATTTCCGGGATCACCTGGCCACAGCCGACCCGGAAGGCCGGCGCGTGTGGATTTATCCGCGCAAGCCGCGCGGGCGTTACACCCGCGCCCGCACCCTCGTGAGCTGGCTGTTGCTGGCGATCATGTTCGCCGGCCCGTTCATCCGCATCAACGGCAACCCCCTGCTGCTGCTCAATTTCATCGAACGCAAATTCATCATCCTCGGCCAGGTCTTCTGGCCGCAGGACATGATTCTCTCGGCGCTCACGCTGCTGGTCTTTTTCATGGGCATCATCGTCTTCACGGCCGCGTTCGGGCGGCTCTGGTGCGGCTGGACCTGCCCGCAGACGGTTCTGATGGAGATGGTTTTCCGCAAAATCGAATACGCCATCGAGGGCGACGCACCCGAACAACGCGCCCTGGCCCGCGCGCCCTGGACACCGCGCAAAATCGCCAAAAAACTCCTCAAACACGGCATCTTCTTTGGCCTCTCGTTCATTGTCGGCAACACGCTGCTCGCCTACCTCATCGGCACCGAGCAACTCTTCGCCATCGTCACCGACGACCCGCGCCGTCACCTCACCGGCCTGACCTTCATGCTGTTGTTCACGCTGCTCTTCTACGGAATTTTTGCCCGCTTCCGCGAACAGGCCTGCACCTTCATCTGCCCCTACGGCCGCTTCATGTCCACGCTCCTCGACGAAAACACCATCGTCGTCGCCTACGACCACAAACGCGGCGAAAAGCGCGCGCCCTGGCGGCGCCAACAAACACCCGAAGCCCGCCGCGCCGCCGGGCTGGGCGACTGCGTGGACTGCCACCAGTGCGTGAGCGTCTGCCCCACCGGCATTGACATCCGCAACGGCACGCAAATGGAATGCGTCCACTGCACCGCCTGCATGGACGCTTGCGACGCGGTCATGGACAAGCTCGGCCGCCCGCGCGGTCTGATCCGTTACGCTTCGCTCAACGGCATTGAACGCGGCGAACGCCTCCGCATCACGCCCCGGCTGGTTGGCTACACCGTCCTGTTGCTCGCTCTCATCGGTGTCTGGTGCGCCCTGGTCTTCACCCGCAGCGACGCGCAGACGACCATTCTCCGCGCCAAGGGCACCCTCTTCCAACAGATGCCCGACGGCCGCTTCAGCAACCTTTACACGGTGCGCGTCCTGAACAAAACCACCCGCCCCATGCCGGTGGAGTTGCGCCTGGAAAAGCCCGACGGCCAACTGCGCGTCATGGGCGAGGCCATCGTCGTGCCGCCCGCGCAACTGGCTGAAAATGCCGTGTTGGTGGAGTTGGATCGCAGCGTGATGCGCTCCGGCACCACCCCGCTGCTCATCGGCGTCTATTCGCAAGGTCGAAAACTTCAAACCGTCAAAACCACCTTCATCGGCCCGCGCAACGATGTGAGGAAGCGCAAATGAAACCTCCACAAATGCGAGAGACGTTGATCCATTTCCAGAGTTGCTCCCTCACCCCTTCCCTCTCCCGCTGGGATAGGGCGGACAAGACGGCGCTACGCAGAAGTGCGGACGACTCGCCGGCACGCACCGCGTCGGCTCCCCTCTCCCTTGAGGGAGAGGGCCAGGGTGAGGGTGGTGTCCGCGGGCTTGTTATGCCCTCTCAATCCTTCATGACGTTATGAAACCGGTGCGCAACCCCTGGCCGTTGGGCTTGATCCTGGCCTTTGCCCTCTTCATCGCGGGCACGGCGGCGCTCATCGCCATCGCCGCTTCCCAACGCTCCGACCTCGTCACCCCTGACTACTACGAACAGGAACTCCGCTACCAAACGCGCCTGGACGCGCTCAATCGCACCGCGCCCTACGCCGGACGCATCTGCGTCGAACTCGATGCCGCCGGCCAACAGTTGCAGATCACGCTGCCACGCGAGACGCTCGGTCCGGACACCGCCGGGCGGATCGAACTGTATCGGCCCTCGGCCGCGCCGCTCGATCGCGCCTGGCCGTTGCAGCCGGATGCCGACGGCGCGCAAACCTTCGACGTGTCGGGCCTCGAACCCGGCCTCTGGAAGGTGCGCCTCCACTGGCGCACCGCCGGACAGGATTACTTCCTCGAACGCAACCTGGTTTTGAAACGGGCCGCGTCACCTCCACCGCCGCCCGTTGCCGGGGCGGCGCGCTGACTGCAACGAACCGGGCGCATGGAACTCTGGACCGCATTCGCTTTGGGTTTGGTCGGCAGCCTGCACTGCGCGGGTATGTGCGGCCCCATTGCGATCGCGCTCGCGCACCTGGACGCGCCGTCGGCTGGCACGCCCGCTCGCCGTGCGCGCGCAGAGTTTGTCCTCGGCCGTCTGGCCTACAACCTGGGCCGCGTCATCACCTACGCCGCGATGGGCGCGGTGTTCGGTTTGGCCGGTCGCACGCTGTGGCTGGCCGGCGCGCAACGCGCCGTGTCCATCGCCCTGGGCGTCGCTCTCCTGGTGGGTCTGGTGCTCGCGCGACCGCGCTTTTCGGGTCGGTTTCTCGGCGCGTTCATCGAGCGGCTCAAGGCGCCCATGACGGCGCTGCTTCGACGGCATTCGCCCGACGCCTTGCTGCTGCTGGGTTTGCTCAATGGTCTGTTGCCGTGCGGACTGGTGTATGTGGCGGCGGCGGGTGCGATGACCACGGGCGACGTGTTGGGCGGCGTCGGTTACATGCTCGTGTTCGGCGCCGGCACCGTGCCGATGATGCTGGCCCTGGGCCTGTCAGGCCGGCTCGTGCCGCTGAGCCTGCGCCTGAAGCTGGCCAAAGCCGTCCCGGTCGCCGTGGTCTTGATGGCCTGCCTGCTCGTGTTGCGCGGGATGGAGTTGGGCGTCCCCTTCCTCAGCCCGGTGATTTCGGGCGCGCCCTCCGCCTGTTGCCACCCTTGAGCGACAGTCGGCCCGGGCCGCGAACCGCCGCCCGGCCAGCCGACTAAAAACTTTACAGCCTTTGGGCCAGTTCCCAGAGTATGCGCGTGGCTGTTTCCGAAAAAACCAAAGGGCTTGAACTGCAACCTCATGCTGCGGCCAGCGCCCACCCCCTGTGGGCCGACCTGACCGCTGCCATCGAACGCTCCCAGCAACACCTGCTGGGCCTCCAAAAGCCGGAGGGCTACTGGATCGGCGAGCTGATCGTGGACGCGACGCTCGTGTCCGACATGATCGCCTACCATCACTGGCACGGGAAGGTGGACCCCGAATGGCAGCGCAAGGCCGTCAACCACATCTTCTCGCTCCAGTTGCCCGACGGCGGCTGGAACATCTATTACGGCGGCCCGCCGGAGGTGAATGCCACCATTAAAGCCTATCTGGCACTCAAACTGGCCGGCGTGCCGGTAACCGATCCGCGGATGCTCCGCGCGCGTGAAGTGGCGCTCAACCTCGGCGGCGTGCCGCGGATGAATACCTTCTCGAAACTCTACCTCGCGCTGCTGGGCTTGTTCCCCTGGGAATACGTGCCGACCATCCCGTGCGAGGTGCTCCTGCTGGGCAAGTGGTTTCACGTCAACTTCTGGGACATGAGCAACTGGTCGCGCGCGATGCTCGTGCCCCTGGCCATCATCAATCACTTCAAGCCCACGCGCCCCCCAAAAAATGGCGTCAACCTCGACGAGCTTTACCCCGAAGGCTTCCACGAGCGCGACCTGGCGCTACCGCCCGACCCGGACATGATTTCGTGGCGGAACTTTTTCCTGTGGCTGGACCGGTTGCACAAATTCGCCGAGTGGTTTGCCCAGCACAACCTGCATCCGTTCCGCAAACGCGCGCTCAAAAAATGCGAGCACTGGATGCTCGAACGCATGGAGGGCTCCGACGGCCTGGCCGCCATTTTCCCGGCCATGCTCAACTCCCTCATCGCCCTGCACGCGCTCGGTTACCCGGACGACCACCCGCAGGTGGTCCGCGCCACGCACGAACTCAAAAAACTCGAACACGAAACCGCCGACTCGGTCCGCATCGAGCCGTGCCTCTCCCCCGTCTGGGACACGGCCATTGTCACGGTCGCGCTGCGGGAGTCGGGCCTGCCCGCCTCCCATCCCCGCATCCAGCAGGCCACCGACTGGCTCATGGACCGCGAGATCCGTTTCCGCGGCGGCTGGCAGCACAAAAACCCCGCCCCCGTCGAACCCAGCGGCTGGGCCTTCGAGTTCAACAACAAGTGGAATCCCGACGTGGACGACACCGCCATGGTGCTGCTGGCGCTGCGCAAGGTGCCAACCGCCAATCCGAGCCGTCGGGACGAATGCTTCGCCCGCGGCCTCCAGTGGATGCTCACCTTCCAGTGCAAAGACGGCGGGTGGGCCGCCTTCGACAAGGACTGCACCAACAACATCCTCGAAAAAGTCCCCTTCGCCGACCACAACGCGATGCTCGACCCGGAATGTGCCGACATCACTGCGCGCATTCTCGAAGTCCTCGGCTACCAAGGGTATCCCCTCGAACATCCACAGGTGCAAAAGGCGCTGGAATTCCTGCGGGCGCATCAGGAAGCCGACGGCTCCTGGTACGGCCGCTGGGGCGTCAACTACATCTACGGCACCTGGCAGGTGCTCCGCGGGCTGCGCGCCCTCCGTTACCCCATGAACGAACCCTGGCTGCTGCGCGCCCGCGACTGGCTCGAAAGCGTTCAGCACGACGACGGCGGCTGGGGCGAACGCTGCAACACCTACGACGACCCCGTCTTCAAAGGACGCGGTCCCAGCACCGCCTCCCAAACCGCCTGGGCCGTCATGGGCTTGTGCGCGTTTGGCGATCCGAACCGGCCCAGCCTCCGGCGCGGCATCGAATACCTCCTCCGCACTCAGAACCCGGACGGCTCCTGGAGCGAGGACGAAACCACCGGCACCGGATTCCCAAAGGTGTTTTATCTCAAATACGACATGTATCGGAACGCGTGGCCGTTGCTGGCGCTGGCCACCTACCGCAAGCTGCTGTTGGGCCTGCCGCCGGAAGCCGAAGCCCCACCCACGCCGGCCTGGATCGCGGCGACGCGAACTTCAGGGGAACGCGCAACAGGCGCGCCCGACTCAACCGCCGTCATCAACGGCGCCCCGTTCGCCGTGCCAGATTGGCCGACCGGCAGCCGCGCCACGCCACAACGGACTTGATGGCCCGTTGAACGCGCGCCGGGTTGCGTCCGCAAAAACCGACGCCGGGCATATGGCGGCTCAACGACGACACAGGGACACCGCACCGGGCCACGGGCATACCAGAAGCGACCGCCGGCAGCCCGGTGAAGCCCCGACGCCGCCTCAAGCCCGCCGGGCAATTTGGACATCTGATGCCCATCGAGAAGATCATCGTCCTCGATGACGAACCGGCCCTCCGCATGACGCTGGAGCGGCAGTTGTCCCGCCGGGGCTACGACGTCGCCACCGCCTCCTGCTTGCGCGAAGCCCGCGCGCTGCTCGCCCAGGAAGCCTGCGACCTGATGTTCGTGGACGTGCGCCTGCCCGATGGCGACGGCACCGACCTGCTGCGTCATCTCCAAATCCAACCTCAGAAGCCGCTGGTGGTGATCATGACCGGATTCGGCTCGGTCGAGTCCGCCGTCGCGTGCATGCGCGACGGCGCTTTCGACTACCTCATCAAGCCCTTCTCGGCCGACCAATTGGAGGTCACGCTGCGCAAAGCCGAGGAATTTTCCCGGTTGGTGCAGGTAAACCGCTTCCTCAGCGGCGAAGAACCAACCGAGCAGGAACTCATCGGCGACAGCCCGGCGATGGAAACCCTGCGCGCCCACATCCGCAAGGTCGCCCGCACCCAGGCCACCGTGCTCATCCACGGCGAAAGCGGCACGGGCAAGGAACTGGTCGCCCGCGCCATCTGGCGCGAAAGCCCGCGCGCCCAGGCCCCTTTCATCCGCGTCAACTGCGCCGCCATCCCCGACAACCTCATCGAAAGCGAATTTTTCGGGCACGAAAAAGGCGCCTTCACCGGCGCGGTCAGCCGCCGCGAGGGCCGCTTCGAGCTGGCCAACGGCGGCACGCTGCTGCTCGACGAAATCGGCGAACTCTCCCCGCACGTGCAGGCCAAACTCTTGCGCGTGCTCCAGGAACGCGAACTGGAGCGGGTCGGCGGCAATCGCACCATCAAGGTGGACGTGCGCGTGCTGGCGACCACCAACCGCAATCTCGAACAGGCCGTGACGCGCGGCGAATTCCGTCAGGACCTCTTCTTCCGCCTCAATGTCGTGCCCATCCGCGTGCCTCCCTTGCGCGAACACCGCAGCGATGTGCCCCAACTGGTCGAACATTTCCTCCACCGTTTCAGCCGCAAACACGGCGTCGCCGTCACCGGCATCTCGCCCGAAGCCCTCGCCGCGCTCCAGGCCCACGACTGGCCCGGCAACGTGCGTGAACTCCAAAACGTCATCGAACGCGCCGTCATCCTTTGCGAAGACGGTCAACCCCTCCAGCCCCGCCACCTGGGTCTGCTGGCCCCCAGCCGACAACCCGTCCCGTCCGCCCCACCCGACACGGCCCCCGCCGACCCCGGCGAGCTCCTCCCCCTGGCCGAGATCGAGAAACGTTACATCCTGCAGGTGCTCGAACGCTGCAACGGCAACCGCACCCGCGCCGCCGAAAAACTCGGCATCAGCGTCCGCACCCTGCGCAACAAGCTGCACGAATACGGCCTTCGCCCCGGCCCGGAGGGATGACTCCCCCGCCCGCCGCGTAGCCGCGCGCAGGTTCGAAGCGTTCCCGTTGCGCTCCCGCCCGCGAAACCGCCTTTTTCCGGTTGCCGACGCGAACCCCGCTCTTAAGATGACGCCATGAGAGTCAGTTCGCGCAACCCTCGATCGCTTTCACTCGCCGTTCCCGTGCTGGCAGCATGGTTGGCGTTGACGTTCCCCGCCGGCGCCCAGCTTGAGCCATTGCGCGCCGCCGCCGAAGCCGGCGACCTGGAAGCGCAAAACGCCCTCGGCCTGGCCTATCGCAACGGGCGCGCCGTGCCCCAGGATTACCAAACCGCGCTGAACTGGTTTCGCAAAGCCGCCGAACGCGGGCACGCCCCCGCCCAGCGCAACCTCGCCCAGATGTATCTCGATGGCCGCGGCGTCAAAGCCGACCCGGCCGAAGCCGTCCGCTGGTTGCGCAAGGCCGCCGAACAAAACTTCGCGCCGGCTCAATCGCTCCTGGGCGCGCTGCTCGCCTGGAATCCCGCCCTCACCAATCTTCAGGAAGCCGTGGTCTGGCTGCGTCGCGCCGCCGAAAACAACTACGCCGAGGCCATGGACCTGCTCGGCCTGCTTTACATGGAAGGTCGCGGCGTGCCCCAAGATTACGCCGAAGCCGCCCGCTGGTTCCGCAAGGCCGCCGAACAGGATTACGCCTCCGCTGAGCATCGCCTGGCCGTCCTGCACCTCGAAGGCAAGGGCGTGCCGCAGGACGACGCCGAGGCGCTCAAATGGGTGGAACAAGCCGCCAACCAAAACTACGCCGCCGCCCTCGAAACGCTCGGCTGGATGCACATGACCGGCCGCGGCGTGCCACAGGACTTCGCCAAAGCCGCATCGCTCCTGCGCAAGGCGGCCGATCAAAACTACGCCGCCGCTCAAAACAACCTCGGCAAACTTTACGAGACCGGACGCGGCGTGCCGCAGGACTTCGCCGAAGCCGCCCGGCTCTATCGCCTCGCCGCCGAGCGCGACTACGGCGGCGCGCAGAACAACCTCGCGTTGCTTTACGCCCGAGGCCAGGGCGTGCCGCGCGACCCGGTCGAGGCGGCCAAATGGTTTGCGCTGGCCGAGCGCCACGGCGACACCAACGGCGCCGACGTGCGCGCCGAGATTCTGCGCGAGCTCACCCCCGAACAGCGCGCCGAGGTGGAAAAACGCATCCGCGAATTCAAGGCCAAACCCTGAATCGGCGGCGCGCCGGCACCAAAGCGCGCCCGGGCGTGGCCGGGTCGGGTTTCCATCCCCGCCGCTGCGCCCAGCGCGCGTTCCAGCGCCTCGGCGACGGCGTCAGCCGCCTCGAACGTCGTGTTGACCTGAATTTTCCAAACGGCTCGACGCCGTTGCCGGCGCAGTGTCCAACCGCCACGGGACAAGATTCAAAAACTCCAACCGGACCCGACCCGGTGACAGGCTCAACTCCGTCACGCTCGCGTAATCAATCTGAAACGCCGCCGTTTTCGCAAACGGCAGTTCCAGCAGCAGCGCCAGCATCATGCGAATCACCCCACCGTGACAGAACACCGCCACGTGGCCGCGCGGGTGCGCAATCAGAATTCGTTGCAGGCCCGCCGCAATGCGCGCCCGATACGCCGCGCTTTTTTCAGCGTTGGGAATTGCGTCGGCGCAGAGTTGATCCAGCCAGGCATCGGCCGAGACGCCGAAGCGTTCGAGCACCTGCTCGTAGGTCAGGCCCGTCCAGTCGCCGAAATCCACCTCGCGCAACTCCGCCAGCACGGTGGGCTGCGGCGCGCCGTTGTTCTGAAATGGCGTGAGCGTTTGCTGCACGCGCCGCATCGGGCTGGCATAAACCGCGTCGAGCACCGGCGCATGGAAGGCGAGAAATTCCGCCAGCGCGCGGGCCTGTTCGTGGCCGCGCGGGGACAGCCCCATGTCAATGCGCCCGCCGAAGACGCGTTGATACGGCGCTTCGACCTCGGCGTGCCGCACCAGGATGAGCCGCAAACCTGACATGGTCACGTCCCGCTTCCCCGCAACGCTGCGGCCTGCGCGTCCAACAACTGGCGAATGCCCGCCTTGCCCAGCGCGAGCAACTCGGCCAGCGCCGCCTCGCTGAAGGTGGCCTGCTCGCCCGTGCCCTGCACCTCGATGAACTCGCCCGCGTCGGTCATCACCAGGTTGAAATCCACACTGGCGGCGTTGTCCTCCGCGTAGCACAGGTCAAGCATCGGCCGACCGTCCACGATGCCGACGCTCACGGCGGCGACGGCGTGGCGGACGGGGTCTTCGGTCAGTCGTCCCTCGGCCAGGAGTTTGCGCACCGCCAGGCGCAGGGCGACATATGCCCCGGTGATCGCGGCCGTGCGCGTGCCGCCGTCGGCCTGCAAGACGTCGCAATCCACCCAGAGCGTGCGCTCGCCGAGTTTGTCCAGGGCGACAACCGCACGCATGGCGCGACCGATGAGCCGCTGAATTTCCTGCGTGCGGCCCTCGATGCGTCCGCGCGTGCTGTCGCGCGCTTTGCGCTCGAGCGTCGAGTAGGGGAGCATCGAGTATTCGGCGGTGATCCAGCCGCCGGGCACGCCCTGCTCTTTCATCCAGCGCGGCACGCTCTCCTCCAAGGTCACGCCGCAAATGACCTGCGTGTTGCCGCAGGCAATGAGCGTTGAACCCAGCGCGTAGGGCGCAATGTGGTTTTGAAATCGGACGGGTCGGAGTTGATCCGGTTGCCGGCCGTCAGGCCGCGCGGACGGCAACCCTTCGGGATGCGTTTCAGCCATAGCGCGGCGACACGGTAACGGGACGACCCGGCCCGGCACAGAAATTTTTTGGTGCGCACGCCCAACGGGGCCGTCGCGCGTTGGGGCGGCACCCGGTTCGCTTTTCGCCGGGCCGCACGCGGGCGGTCAACGGGGCTGGCGTCGGCGCGCGGGTTTTGATGCTCCGGCCCTGGCTGCGGGCGGTGCAGCGGCGCCGTTGTAAATGTGCGGATGCAACACGCCCACAAACGGCAGATTCCGATACCGCTCGGCAAAATCGAGGCCGTAGCCGACAACGAACACGTCCGGGATGCGAAACCCGACGTAATCGGCGCGCACCGGTTTGACGCGGCGCGCGGGCTTGTCCAGCAACACGCACACGCGAATCCGACGCGGCCGCAGCGCTCGCAGTTTGCTCAACACCAGGGCCAGCGTCCGCCCGGTGTCCAGAATGTCGTCCACCACCAGCACGTCGCGCCCGCGCACGTCCAGCCGCAGTTCCTTGGTGAAGACCAGTTCGCCCGGGGTTGTACCCGCGCCGTAGCTCGAAACGCCCATGAAGTCCAGGCGCAACGGCAGCGACAAATGGCGGATCAAATCGCCCAGAAACATCACCGTGCCGTTGAGCAGCGAGACGATGACCATTTCGCGCCCGCGATAATCGCGCTCGATGGCGCGGGCCAGCGCGCGGATGCGACGGCGGATTTGCGGTTCGGTGATGAGCACGCGGGCAATCTCCTTGCGCCAGCGCGACGGCACTGCCGACGCGCCGGCTCGCTCCGCGACGCAGGGCGTTTGCATCGCCCTGAAGTATCCGCCGCAATCCACCGGCTGCCGAGAAAATTTTCGCGCCCGCGCTGCCGAGATGTCCGCCGCGGCAACCGCGGCTCGAAACCCGGCGGCTCAGGGCAGCCGCACATACACCAGGTAGAAGTGGCTGGCGGCAGGTGGTGCGGGCACGATCAGGTCAAACGTGTTCGGCAACAGCGGCACGGCCAGCGGCCCGGTCGCGGGCACGTCGCCAAACGGCCCGTGCACGCTCGGCGCGGCTTTGACGCCGAAGAGG
>JAOAIM010000001.1:19931-78418 GCA_026414705.1 Verrucomicrobiia bacterium
CGACGCGGTTGATGTAAAGGCCGGGCCAGTTGAAGCGCAGCCGGAATTGTCCGGGTTCGCGGATGAATTCCAAATTGGGTCGGGCGAAGGTGACCGGCGGCACGCCCGGAATGCCCAGCCCGTCACGCGGGTCGGAGCCCTCGAACATTTCCTGGAGATTTTGGTAGCCATCGCCGTCCCAGTCGCCAAACGCGTCCTGCCCGTAGCCGAAGAACAGTCGCTCCCAGGTGTCCACCAACAGGTTGCCGTCGAGGTCGGAGTCGCTCGCCATTGGGATGCTGGTGAGGTTGACGCGGATGACCTCCAGGGCGAGGCCGCCCGGCGGATTGGGCAGGTCCGCAAACGCGCGCACCTGCAGGAGGCTGCCGGGCAACACGGCGAAGGAATCGGGCAGGTCGTAGGGCGAACCGTCGTTTTTGTAGAGCTTCACGGGCGTGCTGCCGGGATGCAGCGTGAATTGAATCGGCGCGGAGCCGCCGCCCGGCAGCGTGGCGGTAAGCAACACGTTGGTGACCGGACGCGGCGGCACGGCGGCCAAAATGCTCGCGGCGCCCGCGTGCGCGCTGGCGAAGATGCCGTGGAAGATCGAGAAGTCGCTGTATTCAGCGTCGTAGTTGCCGGTCCGGAGGAAACGGCGCAACTGGTCCAGCGGCGGCGTGAACCGGGCGGGGTTGGCGTTGTTGTGCGTGCTGCAGATGTCGAAGATTTCCGTGGCGACGGCGCGCAAGTTCATGATGGCGCCGGCGCTGGAGGTTTCGACCAGGTTGCTGATGGTTTGGTAGAGCGTGCTCAGCCGCCAGGCCGGGATGCCGTTGGTGGGCTCGGTTTCCAGCCAGAGCAACAGCTCGCGCGAGAGGTTGGTGCGCGCGGCGTCGCCGGGCCGGAATGAGAACAACGTGATGTTCGTGCCCCAGGGCAGACCGCGCGAGACGAGGATGTCGCCGATCTTGCGCTCGACCAGCGCGGCGGTGAGCGTGTCGCGCACGGTCAGGTCGCCCTTGCTGATCGGGCGGGTGAGGCCGGCCCAGGCATTGGAGGCGGCGGCGATCCAGGCGTTGGCCTCGGCGACGAGGTTGCCGCCGCCGAAGGTGTAGCTGACCGACAGCGGCGTGAACTGCGGGGCCACCAGCAGGCCGACCAGTTCGCGGCCCAGGCGTTTGTCGGCGTTGGCGGTGAGGATGTCGAAGTGCAGCTCGGTGGCCTCGACCAGCAGGCGGTCTTCGGGCTGAACGATGATGTTGGTCAGGCGCGCGGCGGGATTGAGCACGCCGGGGATGCTCAGGTTGGTGACCGAGCCGACCGCGAGCAGACTGCCCGCGGCGGTGAAGACGCGCAGCACCGTGCCGGTGGCCGCAAAGGTGGGCGTGTCCGCCGGGCCGTCGTAGGGCCGTGGGGTGACGGCGCGGTCAAAGGCGGCGTTGAATTCCAGGCGCGGCGCGTTGGTGGGCACGCTGCCGGCCGCCAGCGGGTTGGTGCCGCGCAGCAGTTCTTCCAGGTCGGAATACCCATCGCCATCGGAGTCGGAACCGCCGTTGGGGTCGAGTCCGCGCCCCAGCTCAACAAAGTCGGGCACGCCGTCATTGTCCGAATCGAGCGTGGAGGGTGGATCGGTGAAGGCGTAGGAAGCGGAGCGGATGGCGGATTTGGCCAGGCCGGTGGGCGGGCGCGCGTAGTATTGCACGGTGACGTTGGTGAAGAGGCGCACCGGCGCGGTGTATTGCACCCACGCACCGCTGCCGATGCGGTAAAAGGCCAGATGCGTCGGGTCGCCAGGGGTCAGCGTCATGTCAATGGCGCGATTGTAGCGGCCGGGTTCGGGCGCGATGCGCACTTCGCTGACTTCATCGCCCGCCGGCGCCCGCAGGCTGAAGACGGAGATGAAATTGGTGTATTGGTTGATGAGACCGAAGTTCACACCGGAGGGAATTTCGCCCAGCGCGGTGGCAGTGGGATTGCGCAGGCCGTTGGTCGGGCCGGTGTAACGCTCGGCGTTGACGGTGACGATGGGCGGCGCGCCGGTCGCGCGGAATTGCGAGGTCCAATCGCCCGCGTTGAGCACGCGCACCAGGCCCGGCTGGTTGGTCACGAACGGCTCGCCGCGGAAGAGCAGGACATTGCCCGCCGCCGAGACCCGCCCCAAAAACGGCAGGCTGCCGGACTGCCCGGCGATGTAGTTCGTGCCGGTGAAATTCCACGTCTGGAATCGTGTCGAAAGCCCCGTGCCGGCGTCGCCGGACAGGAGCATGAAATGGCCGTTGCCCAACAACGCGGCGCCGGTGAACTCCTGAGCGGCGTCGGCGGTGAAACTTTGCGCCAGCACGGGTGCGCTGACGCCATTGAAGTCGAACACGTCCGCCTGCGTGCCGTTGGCATAAACGACCAGCAGACGCGGGGTGCTGGTGCCCGGAACGACGTAAATGCGCAGCACGCGTCCGGGGAAGTTGAAGCTGTTGGCCGCGCCGAGACTGAAGATGCCCGCCGTGGGTTCGAGCACCTGATGCCAGATCAATTCCACCGTGCCCGGACGGTAGAAGAGCAGTTGGCTGAGCGGATTTGTGGCGCTGAAACGGCCGAACACGTATTCGCTGCCGGCGGCGAGGGTTTGCATGAGCGTTTGCACGACGCTGCCGGTGCTCAGGTCGTAGGCGCGGAAGGTGTCGGTCGCGCCGCGGAACATCACTCCCAGTCGGTCGGTCGCGCCGAGCTTGAGGCTGACGCGATTGGCGCGCTCGATGCGTGAGGCAATCACGGCGTCTGACCACACGCCGAAGGCGACGCCGTTGGTGTTGCGCAGGGCGGTGAAGCGCGTGGGCGTGCTGTTGTTCCAAATGCTGCCCACGAACAGGTCGTCCAGCGCGGTGTTGCCGCCCCCGCCGATGTCAATGACGCCGACGGTGTTCGGGCCGATTGAGGGAATGTAAATCGGCAGCGGCACGGGCACGGCGGCAGCGCTGGAGGGATCGAGCAGGTTCAGGCGATTGGCTTCGGGCGCGGTACACACGAAGGCGTCGCGGGTGGTTGTGGTGAGCCGGCCCACGCCCAGGCCGGAGGCGTTTTGAATGCCACTGGCGCGGGTGGCGGCCCAGGTGGTCACGCCGGACGCGGTTTGGTAGCCGACGCGGTAGCCACCGGTGGCTTTGTCCACAAGCAACACGTCGGTGCGACCATCGCCGTCGAAATCGCCCGCGGCCTGGAATTCGGTGACCGTCTCATACACGAAAGCACGGGTGGGGAGTGCGGTCAGCCCCAGCGCGAGGAGCGCGATCGCGATTGGGAGCGGAGGTTTGCAACGGGCTCGCGCGGCGATCGAGAATTTACAGTAAGGCCGATGGGGAGTGAGCGACGGCTCGCGGACTGCCAGTCCGCGATACAGCAGGCTGCCAGCCTGCGCTACAAGGCGGGCGAACGCGCTCACCCTCACCCTCACCCTCTCCCTCAAGGGCGAGGGAACAGTCACAGAGCGCTCCTGGATTGCTCGGGCGCATGCCGGCTCTCCACGCGCGGCCCGCGTTCTCCCTCTCCCAGCGGGAGAGGGCCGGGGTGAGGGAGAGCCAACCGCGCGCCGTTGAGTTCCCGCGCTCAGGAACGCCAGCGGTAACCCAAGTTTCCAACCGCTCGTAGCGCCGATTGAAAATCTGCGGTGAAGCGGATTTGCAATCAGCGACGGCTCGCGGACTGCCAGTCCGCGATCCAGCAGGCTGCCCACCTGCGCGACAAAGCGGGCGAACCCGCGCACCCTCACCCTGACCCTCTCCCTCAAGGGAGAGGGAACAGTCACAGAGCGCTCCTTGATTGCCCGTGCGCGTTCCGGCTCTCCGCGCGCGGCGCGCGTTCTCCCTCTCCCAGCGGGAGAGGGCCGGGGTGAGGAAGAGCCGGTCGGTTCGGATTGAATTGCCACGCTGGCGAGCGTTGTCCGTAGCGCAGGTTTCCAACCTGCCGTATCGCCGACTTCCAGTCGGCAAAGCGCAGCGGCCGACACGACGGCCAGCGGGTTGGAAACCCGCGATACAGCAGACTGGAAGTCTGCGCCACAGGGCGTGATGCCGACTTCGGGCGCGCCGCACACTGAGAATGCCAATTTCCGCGTCATGGCACGTCCATTTCGTTGGTGGGGATGACCTCGGCGATTTCGCCGTTTTTGCGGAAGCGGACCAGCAGGTATTTGTAGCGCGCGCCGGAGATGACCGGTTGGGTGTCGGGCACCATCATGAAGAACAGATGCAGCGTGTCGGTGAGCACCAGCCGGTCATACACGATGTAGGAATCGCGCAGCAGGCTGTTGGTGAAACGCAGGATCTGATTGGCGAAGGCGATGCTGTAGTTGGTGATCTGGTAGGAGATGTTTTCCAGCAGGGGCGTGACCTGCACGATGTCGCCGGAGACCTTCGGAAAGAGGCTGTTGGTGACCTGGAAGCGATAGATCATCATCGGGAAAAGTTTTTCGCCCGCCGGGTTGGTATAGACCAGGCTCATCGGGTCCACCGCGCCGTTGATCCATTGCGGGCGCTGGGCAACCTGCACGGCGCTGTTGGAGGTGAACAGGGGCCGAGCCGACCACCACCACCGCGCCGGTGAATGGGGCCTGGTAGGCTGCATGCCACACCGCGCTGATGCCCAGCGGCAGGTTGGTGTCGCCCAACTTGAAGACATTGTTGGTGTTGAGGGGCGGCAGGCCGCGCGCGGGCCACGGGATCGTGCAGAGCGGGAAGTTGGTGTTGGCCGGATTCCAAACGAACTGTTCGATGTTGCTCGGTTCGCTGACGTTGCCATCGCGCCCGACGGCTTTAACGAAGACGGTGTAGGTGTTGCCCAGTTCGATGTTGCACGGCACGGCAAACTGCGGCCCGGGGCCGAAGCCCGGCCCGATGCGCGGGCTGTCAAAGAGGTAAAAGTCCAGGGTGTTGGTCTGGCCGGCGATGACCACGGTTTGCGTGACCGGGTTGGGCTGGAGAATCGAGGGCGCGCGCAGGCTCAGGAAGCCGGGAGCGAGATTGGACCTGACGGGGTTGGGATTGCCGGCGACCCATACTTCAAAACGCTCGAGTCCGGGCGGCGGACAGAACCAAGTCATGGTCATTCCGGGGTTGTTGGTTGTGCCGGCGGCCACCAGCGGTGAGAGCAACGGCACGGGCAGGGGCGCCGAGGGCGCGCTGCTGACGCAACCGAGCTTGACCAGCGGACTGGGGTTGCCGTGTTCGTCGAGCATTTGCAGGAAGTAACAAAGAGTCGCGCCGCCCGGCGGCAAACCGTCGTCCTGACAGGTCACGCTCGGTGCGCCGCCAATCGCGCCGTAACAGATCAACGTCAGCGGCCCCTCGTCCACCTTGCGATACAGACGCCACTCACGGCTGCCGGGGGTGGGGAAGCCGATGACCACGATGTTGGTGCGGGTGCCGGCGGGCGTGATGGGATCATGGCGGTTGCAACCGCTACCCGGACGGGCTCGCTGAGCCATCAAATCCGCCTCGAAATACACCGGGACGATGTCGTTGATCCACGCTTCCAGCAGGTAGATCGGCACCGGTTCGGGCATGGCGCCGAACTGGCCGTCGTGGGTGAGCACCGCCGCCTGTATCAGCGCAAACCGGCCGTAGCGGACGTTGGTTGAGATGAGCGAGTAGGTGTGAACGTTCTGCCCGGGCGCATAGGTCATCCAGCCGGTGAAAAAGCTTTGGATGACCTGGTATTGGGCGTCGAGGATGGTGACCGCGTAGCTGAGTTGTGCGATTTGAGGGCTTTTTCGCTCGGTGTGGAGACGAAGGACAATCTGGCCCGGCGACGCGTTGCCAATCGGATCGCCAATCCGGACGTAACGGGCAAAGGGTTTGAGGCAGTGAATCCAGATTTCGCCCGTGGGCGCGTCCGGGCCGACGCGGTCGCGCAACACGCCGAACGCGGGGGCGCTGTTGCCGGAGAGGTTCGGTCCGCACGCGCCCTGATCCTGTGCGCGCACCGAATACCAGAAGGTGCGGCCCAGATCGGTGGCGACCGAGGGCGCGCCCGCGCCGTCGTCCAGGTAACTGGCGGTGGCCACGCCGTTGGTGTGGCGGACGATGGCGATGCGGTTGTTGGTGGGGTTGCCGGAGAGGGCGTGCATCTGGTTGAGGTTGGTCCAGCGATAGACCCAGTAGTTGGTGACGGCGTCCACGGCGTTGGTGTTTTGATCCCAGATGACGCGCAGGAACTGGCGCGGCGTGCCGCTGACAAACGCGTAGTCGTTGACCACGCGCACTCGCTCCGGCGGCGCGGGCGGGTTGCGATCGCACACCGTGATGAGCGTGCCGGGCGACACCAGCCCGTCGCGGCCCAAAATGTCGCGGGCGGTGACGAAGTAGTAAAAGCGCGCGCCGTTGGTGAAGCCGAGGTTGACGTAGCCGGGGCGGAAACGCCCGTCGTCGTCGGAGTAGAAAAACGTTTCCGGATCGCCCGCGGGCGGCGGGTTGAAGTTGGCGACGTTGCCGGTGGTGAAATCCTTTTCCGTGAGGATGGGCAGGTTGTTGCAGCGTTTGACGTGCTGGGGCGCCGTGAGGGCGCGGGCCAGAAGCACGCCCGGCGGCGGCGGCGTGAGGTCCCAACGGTTGGTCGTGGCTTCCGCATACGCGCGCGTGACGCGCCAGACGTTGAAGCCGTAGTGCAGGAAGCCCATGCGCCGGAGCGGATCGGGCGTGGCCCAACGCAGTTTGACGTTGATGTCGCCGCGTGGCGAGGGATCGGGCACTTCGACCGGCGCGCCCGGCGGCGGCAACACCGGCGGCGCGCCCGGTTGCAGGGTCACGCGCCCGATGACGCCCTGGTCGGTTTGCGTCGCCGGATCGAACAGCCGCACTTCGAACGTGGTTTGCGTCGTCAACACGTCCGCATACGCCACGCCCAGGGCCAGCGCCACGCCCGGATGCACCCGCGCCATGAGCAGCAGGTTTTGGAAATACTCCTCCTGGCCGAGCGATCCGCGAATGGCGGCGGAAACCTTCTCCGCCCGCGAAATGCTCGGCGAGGGCATGAGCGCCTCAAAGAGCGCGTGAAGGTCCTGTTCAAGCTTGAGCGGGTCTTGGCCGAGATTTTCAGCGCGGCGTAACAACGGTTCAATGTTGCGCGGGTCGGTTTGCTGGAAGACAACGCTCACGCGCTGGAACGGCGCGGTCGAAGCGGCGTCGCCGGGCTTGGCATAAATGGCGTAAGTGCGACCGAGCACCAGGTTTGGGCTGCTACCCTGCCAGTAAAGGTAGGCCCAGTGGCGGCCGGCGGTGTCCTGAATGGTCGTGCCCGCGGTCGAGATGAGGTTGTCGAGCCCCTCCTGGGCGCGAGCGGCCGCGAAGCAACACAGCGCCAGAAACGCGGCGGCGATGAAGGCGCGAACTGGAGGCATCGAAGCGGCGCTCACCCTCACCCTGACCCTCTCCCTCAAGGGCGAGGGAACAGTCACAGAGCGCTCCTGGATTGCTCGGGCGCATGCCGGCTCTCCACGCGCGGCGCGTGTTCTCCCTCTCCCAGCGGGAGAGGGCCGGGGTGAGGGAGAGCCAACCGCGTGGCGTTGCGTTCCCGCACTCAAGAACGCCAGCAGTAACCCAAGTTTCCAACCGCTCGTAGCGCCGATTGAAAATCTGCGGTGAAGCGGATTTGCAATCAGCGACGGCTCGCGGACTGCCAGTCCGCGACCCAGCAGGCTGTCGGCCTGCGCGGCAAGCCGCAGCACCGAGTTCGAATTGTCCTTGTACGCTGCTCGTTCCATGCGCTGCGTCCGGTTCAATAGTCCACGTCCCACGAGCCGTTTTCGTAGGTGATGCCCACGCTCTTGCTGAACTCGATGCAGAAGGGGCACGGGCCGACCTTGCCGCTGAGGTTGCCGCGTCCGTTGAAGCGCAAGTTGTCGCCGCTCTTGACGCCGACCATTTTGACCTCACCCCGGATGGTGACGATGCAGAGCGCCTCGCCGAGCACACCGGCTTTCATCACCCCGCCGTAGGTCGGGCCTTCGAGGAAATAAAACGCGCCCGCGCCGATGCCCGCCGAGATGTTGAACAGGCACGAGGCCGGAATGCCCAACACGGCTTCGGAGATCGGGATCCAGCCCTCGCCATACAGGTAACCGCCGGTGAACGGCGGGCTGCCCAGCACCGAGGCCACATCCGGATCAATGAGCCGGATCGGGTCGAGGGTGCAGGTGCGCCCGAAGAAAATGCCGCCGGACAGATCGTAGTTCTGGATTTTGATGCCGGCCAGGGCGGCGAGGTAATTCTCGTTGAGGCCGAAGGCGACCGACGCGCCAAGCTTGTAAATCTTGAACGACTCGAAGTCCAGGCCGCCGCGCACATTGAGGCTGCCGGCCATGCCGAGCGGTTTGAAGGGGCTGTTTTGGAAGCTGAACTTCGTGGCCACGTCGGCGCGCAGGTCGGGGCTGATCCAGTCCAGCTTGACGTCGTTGGCGCCGAGGGTGACCTCGGTGGCGCTGTCACCGCTGAAACCGCAGCCGGGTGTGGCCGAGGAATCCAGTTCTTTGATGATCAGGTAGGCGTTGAGCTCCATTTCTTCGGGCACGCGCCATTGGAAGCGGCCGTCGAGCCGGAGCATTTTGAGCGAGTCGCCGTTGATGAGGGCGTGGCCGTCAATCTGGCCGGCGCCGATGACCTCGCTCAGGTCGCCCAGGGCGTTGTTGATGGTGTTGTCCAGCTCGGCGAGCGTCTGGCCGATGAGATCGCGGATGACCTGATTGATCTGTTGGAAGACGCTGTCCACCGCTTCGCGGAAGAGCGCGTCGAGGTCGTAAAGCCGCTGGCGCAGGGAGACCTGGAGGCTGGCGGCGACGGCGGTTTCGTAGAAGCGCTCGCGGATGCGGGCGCGGATCATCTGCTTGAGTTCCTCGGCGGTGAAGTGGACGAACGGGTCGTCAATGGAGTAGTTCAGGCCGTTGAAGAAGGCGCGGATTTCAGAGCTGGCGCGGGTGGTGGCGTTGGTCAGTTCGGCGGCGGCGCTTTTGAGTTTGAAGTCGAGTTCCTGGGCGAATTCCTGGCCCAGCGCGACCTTGGCGCGCACTTCGCCCAGGGCGCGTTGCACCTCGTTGAGCGTCTGAACGATCTGCTGGAGGGACGGCTCAATTTCCCGCATGAAGTTGCTCAGGTGCGGTTCGGCGACGGCGTTGATGAATTCGTCGGCGAGCTGGCCGACCAGTTCACCGATGAGTTCTTTGACGATGGGCCGCTGGCCGTCCACGATGCGGAGCAGGCCGTTTTTGACCTCGCCCAACGGCACGCCGTTGGTGCCCTTGGAGATGGTGCCGGTGATGGCGCTGATGGCGTTGGTGATTTCGTCGAGCGTGTCGGAGAGTTCCTTGAGCAGGCCCAGCGGTTGGGCGGCGCCGTCGGCCAGGAACATCAACTGCCGCGAGACGTTGGTGAGCACCGCGCCCGCGCCCGAGCCGATGAGGTAGTTGGTGAGGACCTGGCTGACACGGTCGGGGAACTGGCCCTTGGCGGTGGGCGGCAGGGCGGCCCACTCGGCCTGCAACCGGGCATAGAGCGCGTCCACGGTCGGGTCCACCGTCCGGCGCAGGACCTCGTCGAAAAACCCGTCGAGCGTGGTGGCCAACATGCGGTCGAGATTGGCCGCGCCTTCAAAGAGCACGTCGCGCACCTCCTGACCGGCGGCGTTGGCCAGGGCTTGTGCGACGCCCAATTGCTCTTCGACCGCGTTGAAGACCATGTTGGCGAGGTTGATCCGGGGCAGGCCGTCGTATTGGATGCCGAAGTCCAGCGATGCGTTGGCCGGGTCCATGTAAGTGATCTCGTGCTGGACTTTGAAGACGAGCAGGTCGTTGGTGAGGCTGAAGAGGGAGCGGAACGTGCGCGTGCTGTCGTTCCAAAGCAGCGGATAATCAAAGTCCACCACGCCCAGCCAGAGGCGCTGCGCGCGCGGATGGTATTGTTGGCCGGGGTTGTTGCGGTAGTTGGCGAGCGTGACGCCGGGCGGGAAACCGAAGTTGTTTTCGTCAAAGTAGGCGGCATTGAAAAAGTCGTTGCCGCCGACGCGCCAGCCGTAATTGGGATTGCTGCTGCCCGCGCGCGGCCAACCGCCGGCAAGCCAGATTTGCGGCGCGGGCGTGACGCCGTTGGTGCGGGCGGCGGTGTGCAGGTGCACTTTCACCTCGTCGAAGAAGGGCACCTTCATCTTGCCGGCGATGTTGAGGAAGCCCACCGTCGGCAGGTTGGCGGGATTGCTGTTGGAGTAGCTGCTGTAGTAGGCGTCGGCGACGGGTGTGACGGTGTAGGCGGTGTTGGTCGGGCCGCGCAGTTGGAAGCGGCTGGGCAGTTTCAGGCGCGAATCAATGCCCGCCAGGCCGAAGGATTTGGGGATGAGGTTGCCGTTGGTCTGGAAGCCCAGGAAGCCGGTGAGCGGTTGATCCACGTGGCTGGCGTAACCGCGCACGCCCACGACCAGCGAGCCTTTGCCGGGATTGCATTCCTCGCCGGGGTTGCTCTTGAACTGAATGGCCAGCGGCTCGAAGTCGGCGTTCCACCAGGCCAGTTTTTTGAAGGTCTGACTGGAGGGCGCGACCTTGGCGCCGAGCAACGCGCCGACGCAACTGAACTTGAGCTCCTCAAAATCCAGCGTGAAGTCGGACGGATACGGCACGCGGAGGTTGCCGAAGGTGCGCGAGTCCACGTTCTGGCTGTCGAGGAACGCGACGCCGTAGTTGGCGAATTCCATCTGGTAACCGAGCAGGAAAATCGGCGAGGGGAACGCGCCGGGGAACGCCTCGTGCAGGCCGGAGACGCCGCTCAGGCGCGCGTAGTATTTGGAGCAACCGCTCAGGCCGTAAGGCCCGACGGTCCGGCCGCCCAACACGCTGAGAGCCAGTCGCCATTTGTTGGACTGAACGCGGAAGTTCAATCCGGCGTAATCCGCCAGCCCCAGCAGATAGCCGCTGGTGATGGGTCGCTCGACGTAAGCGGGGTTGGTCGCCATCACGCCGCTCAACAGGATCGCGGCCGGTCCGCGCTCGCGCGGCAGCGGATTGAGATCGCCCCGCACGAAGTGACCCGGCACGTGCAACGCGGCGTTGGTGAAGCCGAGCACCTGCTGCGCATACGCGCCCGAACCGGGGATGTAACCCCAAGCCAGGTTGTGCGCCGGCGTCAACGGGCCGTGCGCCACCAGGCCGCCGTCCGGGGTGAAGCGCAACACCCCGCCCACCGGCGCGAGGGTCGGGTAATTGGTCGTGGGCACGGCGTCACAGCCCGGGCAGGAGGTCGTGTAGGGCACGGTGACGGTGGTGACGCCGAACAACGCGCTGTTGGTGTTGGGCACGCCCAGGTCGCGCTCAACAATCAACGTGCCGCGGTTGGTCCAGGCGATGTGCGTGTCATAGGGGAAATGGGTGCGGAACTGGCCGTTGTTGAAGCGGGCGATGAAGCTCATTTCGGCCGCGCCGTCGGCGTTGGCATAGACCACCGCCAAATTGGTCGTGGTCGCGTAGTCCACGTAATTGTAGTAACCGTTGTTGTCGCGCTTGAACCACATCGTGGCCGGGTCCACCGTCAGCAGCGAGTAATACGCCTGGAAGTAGTTCTCCCAGAATCGGGTGTGGAACAGGAAGGTGTTGCTGATGCCCACGGTGAAGGAGCCGGCGTTCACATTCCAAACCAGGCCATCCGCGCCAATCCACAACGGTTTGGTTTCCTCCGAGCACCACACCCCCGTGGCCGGCGCGTACGTCAGCGTGCTGGCGGTGGGCGTGAGGCTCTGGCCGAGGGGGATGTTGATGAAATCCAGCGTCGCCTCGTGGTAACGGAGCGTGTCGAGGTTGGCGGCGTTGGTCGTATAACTAAAGCCGGTGGGCAAGATCACCGTCACGTTGGCCCGGGCGCCGGCCGTGTCGAGCGTGATGCGACCGCGCGTGATGCGCACGCCCGCCACCGTGGCGGTGTCCGGGCTGGGCGCGTTGAGCACGACCGAGCCGGAGGCCAGTTCGGCGATGCCGTTGGAGCGCAACCGCACGTTGAGCGGCGTGCCGTCGCCGTAGGTGTGGCCCGGGTTGCCGATCACCACGCCGCTGTTGTTGTTGACGGCCAGGACGGTGTTGATGAAGCCCGCGCCCAACGTGCCCGGCGCCGGATGGTTGGCGATGCTGCTGAAGGTGGTTTGAATGCTGCCGAAGTCCAGTCGCCCGTTGAAATGCAGCAGCCGTTCGGTGGTGCTGTTGGTTGAGTTGCCCGCCAGCGCCGGTTGGCCCGGTTCGTTGGTGTGCGAAATCGTCACCTGCAGGTAATAGGTCTGGTTGACCGAGTCCAGTTGGACGGCGGGCACAATCGGCAGCACGGTCGAGCGAATCCGCACGCGGGGCATGACCGGGTTGCTCGAACCCGGCTCGTAACTGAAGGTCGAGTCGGTGAACACCAGCCGGTTGGTCGCCAGCGGCACGGGCAGCCCGCCGGCGGTGCGCAGCGCAAAATCGAACACCAGCGGGAAATTGATGATCGGGTTGGCCGGGTTGGTGAAGTTGTCGTAGCAGTAGGTTTCGTAGTTGAGCGTGAAGAGGAAATTGCTCAGGCCGGAGGCGGTGTTGATCATGTAAATGCGGTTGGTCTGCGCGCCCGCGAGCCGCGTGAGGATGTTGTAGGCCAGGTCGGTGCTCAGCAGGTTGGTGAAGTGGAAGAACTGATACGGCCCGTCGGTGCGCACCAGACCGGTGTCCACGCCGCCGCGGAAGAGGCGGCACTCGATGCGGTAAGCGTCGTAGGGATCGAGCCGCGCCGCCGGGCGCAATGCCGCGGCGTTGGTCAGGAGCAGCTTCTGCCCGGCCAGCAGCGTCAGGTTGGTGACCAGGTTGAAGGTGTAGGTCGCGTTGGTGACGCCGTTGGTTTCGAGGATGGGGAACGGCGCGTTGGCCGAGTTCAAGAGCCGGAATTGCAGGCGGTAGGTCAGGTTGGTGGGCGTGGGCGTGAAATTTTCGACGGCGACAATCGTTTGCGCGCGCAACGCGTCGCGGTGGTAGGCCGGGTTGTTCGTGAGCCGATCCGAGTCAATGACGTAGCCGGTGTAGTTGGTCAGCGCGAGGGCCGTGAACTGCTCCATGACCGGCGCCGTGCCGCTGGTGACCTCGATGTCGTCCAGATACCAGCCCTCGCGGTTGACGATGTAATCGCTGAAGAACTCGAACCGCAGCGTGCGGCTGGTGCCCGCGTAGGCGTTGAGGTTCAACGAGGTCTCCGTCCAAGCGCTCAACGGCACGCCGTTGGACCAGAGCACCGTGCCGTCCAGCAGCACCCGGCAGTAATCCCAACCCGTTTCGATGCTCGGCACGAGATTCCAGAAGCGCAGATTGACCCGCGAATGGCCGGAGAGGTTGATCGTCCGGCTCAGGTAAGCGGTCATGTTGTTGGTGTATTGCGGCGCGCCGGAGGTGCCCGCGTAACCGATGCCCGCGCAGTAACCCTTCCAGTTGCCGCTGCGCGGGGCGCGCCCGCCAAACGCCGCGTCCACCCGACCCCAGTAAGCCAGCCCGTTGGTCGGATTGTCATCGCCCACGCTCCAACTGCCGGGGAACGCGCCCTCGAATCCCTCAAACAACAGCGTGGTTTGGCCACGCGCCGCACTGCCCCCGCAAAACAACCCGAGGATGGTCAACAGCGCGAAAACGGCGCCGTTCAGAGGTCGCCCACGATGTCGCCGCTCTGGCATCTTTGTGAATGCAGCCGTGCAGCAAGCGGGGCCGGCGTGAACACAACCTGATTTAACGCGACGAGCTTCCATTCCAAGCAAGCGCGAATCGTTGCATAACTCATAATCATCTCGCCGCCCGGATGCAAACGGAAATCGTTTCCAGCAGGCACCCTTCTCGCCCAGCCCGGCCGCGACGCGTCTTCGGGCACCGCACGGTACCGCCGCTCTGGCAAACCCACCGACTGCCGGTCGGCCACGTCGCAGATTTCCAATCTGCGCTACGCTCCCACGCTCCGCGCTCTGACGCTCGGACGCTCCGAAGCTCTCACGCTCCAAGCTCCGTTCGATGTTCGATGTTCAATGTTCGTTGTTCGATGTTGCGCAGCGCGCCCGCCCGCGCTCCCTCTCCCAGCGGGAGAGGGCCGGGGTGAGGGAGAACGCATCTTGAGCAAGAGGGTATTCAAATGCTTGCGGTGCCTCACCCTCACCCTGTCCCTCTCCCTCGAGGGAGAGGGAATTGCCCAAGCCGCCCAAGGGCAACGCGATGACCCGACCCGTGGCTCACGCGCGCTCCCGTTCAAAGTTCAAAGTTCAAGGTTCAAAGTTCAAAGCCAACCCAGTGAACCGTTGGCCGGATGGCGACGCATCAGTCGGTGTCCACCGGACCGCGCAGACGCTTGATTTCGGCGCGGCGGGCTTTCTCGGCCAACATGCGCTCTTTGGCGCGTTTGGAGCGTTTGCGTTTCTGACGCCGAATTTTTTCGATCTCGGCGCGGCGCGCCGCGACGAAGCCCTTTTGGAGTTCCTCGATCTTGTCGAGCAACAGGCGTCGCGCCAGGAAGCGATTCAGAGCCTGGTGGCGGGTGGCCTGGCATTTGACGCGCAGGCCGGTGGGCCGGTGCAGGAGCATCACGCAGGTGGCGGTTTTGTTGACGTTCTGGCCGCCCCGTCCACCGGAGCGCACGAAGGTTTCCTCCAGGTCGCTCTCGCGCACGCCCAGCGTGGCCATGCGTTGGGCCAGTTGTTCGAGTTTTTCGGGCGAGGGCAACGGAGCGCTCATGGCGAAAAATTATCCGGCGGCCCGTCGCCGGGCAAACCCGCTGCCGCATCGGCGGCGTTCCAGGCGCACGTGCGCGGCGGATGAGAGCCGGGCCGGGAGCTTTAATTCGCGTCGCGATTGAGGGGTTGGTCCACGACCAGGGCTTTGGGGAAATCGGCGGCGCGGTCGCCACCGCGGGAGCGCAGCCGTTTGTTGGCCGAGCCGCCCAGCGGCGGGTTGAGCGGGATGTGCAGCCCGCCCATTTCCTCCATGAGCGCGTAGAGGCGCTTTTCCATGTCGCGGGCGATTGGCGCATGTTGGCTGTCGTAAAGCAGGTTGCGGGATTCCTCCGGATCGGTTTGCAGGTCGTAGAGTTCGTCGGCGTCCCAAAGGCCGTAGTAGGTGATGAATTTGAAGCGGTCGCCGCGCAGAGCAAAAACGGTGGGTGTTTGCGGGAAATTTTTCTCCCAGTAATAGACGTAGAGGAATTCGCGCCGCCAGGGGACGGATTTGCCCTGGGCCAGCGGCAGGAGGCTCGCGCCGTCCATGTGCGGCGGCCGGGCCAGACCCATCGCCTCCATCACGGTCGGGGCGATGTCAATGTTGGCAACCATTTGGGTGAGCACCAGTCCGCCCTTGAAGAGGCTCGGGCATTGCATGATCAGCGGCACGCGAATGGAGGTTTCGTAAGCGACCCGTTTGTCAATCAAACCGTGCTCGCCGAACATGAACCCGTTGTCGCTCATGTAAATGACGAGGGTGTCCTCAAGGACGCCCATCTTCCTGAGTTGTTCGAGCACGCGCCCGACGCTCTCGTCCACGGCGCAAAGCGTTTCGCCGTAGCGTTTGTAGTAGCGCTCGATGTCCAGGTCGCTGTGGTAGGGAAAGTCCACGCCGTGCCAGGAGTTGCGCTGGTCGCGCACCCAGCGGGGCGCGTTGTCGGCGGCGGTGGGGGCGTTGGTCTGGGTGCGCGGACGGCGCAAGGGCAGGTCAGCGAACCGGCCCTTGTGGCGCTCGGCGGGCACGAAGTCGGAATGCACCGCTTTGTGCGAGAGATAAAGGAAAAACGGTTTTTCGGCGGGCTTTTGCCGCGCCAACCACTCGATGGCGTAATCGGTCAACTCGTCGGTGATGTAGCCCTTTTGTTTCACACGCTGGCCGTTGACGTTGAGCGTGTAATTGGGGTTGGGCGGCAGGTAATGGCCCTGACCGCGAAAGCTCACCCAGAAATCGAAGCCCGGTTGCGGATCATCCGACGCGCCGCCCATGTGCCATTTGCCGATGAAAGCGGTCGCGTAACCGGCTCGCTGAAGGTATTGCGGAAAGAAAATCGTGCCCGGCGGCACGGGCCGGTTGTTGTCAATGACCCGATGCCGAAACGTGTAGAGCCCGGTGAGAATCGAGGCGCGGCTGGGCGAGCAGAGCGAGGTGGTGACGAAGGCATTCTTGAAATAAACACCGTTGGTGGCGATGGAATCGAGCACGGGCGTTTGCGCAAGCGGGTGTCCCAGAAAACTCATCGCGTCGTAGCGGTGATCATCGGTGAGGATGAACACGACGTTGCGGGGTTTGGCGCCGGGCAGCGCTTGCGGCACCACCTCGTTGGGCACGGGAACGACGGCGGCCGGCGCGACCGCCGGCGCGGCCAGCAGGAGCAGCGCGATGCGCAGTTTCATGCCGTTACTCTACGGTGGCTGAGCGCGGCGTGGAAGCGATGAATGGGGCGCCACGCGCCATGAACGCCGAACTCAATCCCGCAGGCCGCGCGAGACAAATGCGTTTGACTTGATGGGGGTCGGCAACATAATGCGCCGAACGAATCACGCGTATGGCCAAACTCGTTATCCTCACCGAAGGCATGACCGGTCGGTCGCACGAGTTGACGGCGGAAAAAACAACAATTGGCCGGCTTGAGGATAACACGTTTACCATCGGTGACCCGTCGGTTTCGAGTCATCATTGTGAGGTGCTCTTGCGCGGCAGCGAGGTGATCGTGCGCGACCTCAACTCCACCAACGGCACTTACATCAACGGCGAACGCATCACCGAAGCGCCGCTCAAACCGGGTCAAATCTTGCGTCTGGGCCAGGTGGAACTGCGACTGGAAGCCGAAGCCCCGCCGGCGCCGGCGGCCGCCGCCGCACGCAAAACCCCGGAGGGCACGATGATCCTGCAACGAGGCATCAGCCCGACCGACCTTGAACAGTCCGCCCGCGCCAGCTTTGACACCGTCGGGGCGGGTTTTTCCAAAAAGGACGACAAAGCCGGGAAGATTTTCCTCTACGTTTCGATCGGTGTCGGCGTGGTGATTGTAGCGCTGTTGATTTACGCCTTCTTCATCGCCCGGACCGGCGCGTAAAGGCCCAGAGCGCGCTCTCACCTCTGACTGCGGTTCCCGGAATCTCGCCGAAATAGGCCCTTGCCCCGCGTGCGCCGAGGCGCAGCGCAGGTTCCCAGCCGGCCGGTTTGCCGACCTGGAGTCGGGGCATTCAAAGCGGTAACAAACCGCCGCGCTTCAAAACGGCGTTGCAGTGGCGGAGCGGCCCGGCACCGGCGAGGCCTTTGGAGTGGACCAGCCTGCTGGCGCTTGAACACGCGGACGTTGTGTCAGATTCGGCCGCCAATCAAAGCGCCGACGCCAACAAACAGAACCCCGAACTTTGAACCTCGAACTTTGAACTTTGAACGGGGCCATGCGTGAGCACCGGGCGAACAAGCGCGCGAATGGCGGCGTGGGCAGTTCCCTCTCCCTCGAGGGAGAGGGACAGGGTGAGGGTGAGGCCGCCGTGAAGATTTGAGCGCCCCGATTTCACGACGCGTTCTCCCTCACCCCAACCCTCTCCCGCCGGGAGAGGGAGCGCGGGCCTGCGCGGGTTGGGAAACATCGAACAACGAACATCCAACATCGAACATCGAACGACGAACGGGGCGGCGTGAGGGGAGGGATTTTCCGGCGTTTTTCTGGCACGCGATTGGCTTGATCAAGCGGGCATGAAAGCCCGAAAACCCAACTCCCTGGAAAAGCGTTTGCGTCGGCACGCAGCGGTGGCCGCCCGATTTGCGCAGCGGCTCTGCGGCGACCGGGCGCAGGCGCGGGCGCTCACGCGACGCGCAATTCAGGTCGCCCTGCAACGCGCCCGGTTTGTGCCGGTGCCGCGCGATTTGCGGGCATGGTTGCTGACGCTGCTGTTCCACCAGTTTCTGCTGACTCGCGCGCGGTGTTTCGCCGCCTGAAGCCGGCCCGCTGTCTGGCGGTTCGCGCACGAGCGTCTCAAGGGCGCGTGACGCTGAGGCGGTAAAACACGGCCGGTGAGGAAGGGTCGAGCCGGTTGGTGAAACTGCGCACGGTGCAGGGCAGATTCGTCGCGCCGGCCAGTGGGACAAACCCGAACCACGGGTTGGTGCTCCACCAGATGCTGTAAAGCCGACCGGTTGCGGTGTTCCAGGAAAGAACGTCGCCCCCGGGGACGGGGGTGAGGGTGAGGCGCAGGCGGTCGTTCGGATCGTTCGGATTGAGTCCTGCGAGCCAACATTCCCACAGCGGCAGGCCGTTGGCGCCCGGGCGCGTGACGGCGTTTTCGAAGTCGTTCGTGTAGCCGTGCGCGGCCAGCCACCAGAGCGGTGTGGGATGGTTGGTCGTGAAGATTTCGGCGAACTCGGCGGTGAGGGCGAGGTCGTTGGTGAGGGTGAGGGTGAGGGGATTGTTGGTGGCGGTGAAGGGGCCGTTCCATCGTTCGAAGCGGAAATACGTTGCGGGCGTTGCGGCGAGTTCGACGGTTGCACCCAGCGGAAAGTTGCCGGCGGCGGGGCTGACCGTGCCACGCTCCGGCGCGTTGGCGGCGAGGGTCAACTGCACCGTGGGCAGCGTAACGTAACCGGTGATGAAGTATTGTCCGAGGCTGCCGTAGGCGGTGTAACCGGAGGGCGAAGGGTTGGTGGGATTGCCGGTGGCCGAGTTGCGGATCCAGAGGAAGTAGTCGCCCGCGGGCAGGTTGGTTTGAATCTGAGCGGTGGTCTGGCCGCTGGGATCGGCGCTGGCGCGCAGGTTGCCGGAGGCGTCGTAAAGCTCCAAGCGCACGTCCAGGTTGCCGCCGCGCGTGCCGGAGGGCATCATGGACGGTGAGACCGTGAGTTTAACCTGACCCGCGCCGGTTCGGAACGAAAACACGTCCACGTCGGTGTTGCGCTCCAACACGCCCTTGTTGGCGGGGTTGAGGTTGTCCGGGTCCGTTTCGGGCGTGGTGGCGAGGATGTTGGTTGCGTCGGTGAGGGCCAGCGGCGTGGCTGTGAGCGGGCTGCCGCCGTGGTCGTCCGGGCTGAAGGCGAGTTTAGCCGAGATGACGGCCAGGTCGTCCTGGGTGTTGTTGGCCATGTGGTATTCGCCCCGGGACCACTGGGTGACGTTGCGGTTGTAGGCAGCACCCATGATCGTGCCCCAGGAGATCTGGCCGCTGCCGTGCCCGCCGTAGTATTCAGTGCCGTCGGTTTTGCCGTCGTGGCTCAGGCCCAGGTTGTGGCCGACCTCGTGGGAGACGGCTTCTGCGATGTAAGCTTCGTTGCCGGAGAGGTTGTTGCAGTAAATCCAGGCGGGGCGGAAGTTGGCGAAGCTGTAAAGCCCGAAGACGTTCACGTAGGCGACGCCGCCGGCGGTGGAGGATGGATTTGCGGCGCCGTTGGCGTCGGTGTTGCGCGTGATGAGGGCGTGGGCGACGCGGCTGTGCATCGTGGGCGGGCGCTCCGTGGTCACGTCCACGTTGAAGGGCGCAAAGTCCTCGGCGACGCGGCGCCAGATGGCCTTGATGGCGGCCTGCTCTGCGGCGCTGAACGTGGTGTGGTCGCTGTCCGTGCTGAACGCCACGGCCGGGATCACGGAGCGTCCGAGCGAGTTGTTCCAGGCGGTGTTGGTGACAATTTCGCCGCTGAAGTTCAGGAAGATGACGTTGGAGGCGCCGGGTCGGCTGTGGAAAATGAGGCTCGCGGGAAAGGGACTGACCGGCAGCGGGCTGCTTTGGGATTCATCCGCGCCGCCGGCCGGGCTTCCCTGAGCTGCGGTTCCGGCCTCCGAGGCCGGGGCGTCGTCAGAGGCCGGGGCGGTGGCGGGGATCGGAAAATGGTCCTCGTAGAAGAGGTCGCCTTTTGCGTCGGCGCGCAGCGAGCGCAAATCAAGCTCGGTGAAGTGGAAACCGCGCAGGTTGTCCAGTGCGCGCTGTCGGACGGCGGCGGGGAGCGATTCGAGTCGGGCGCGAAACGGGCCGGGTGGGAGGTCTTCGAGGCGTCGGAGCGCGCCGGCTGGGAATTGGCGCGGGCCGGGAGCGGCGGGCTGACCGAAGGCGGCGCACGCGAGAAAAAGAAAGGTTGCGATTGCGAGAGCGCGCAACGCTGCAACCTGGTTTCGTCCTGCTTGCATCGGCTCTGGCGGTCGTGGCGCGGCCTGAAAGCGGACAGTGGGGCTGTTCGCCTTCGGGGCACCGCAAGCCGGTGGCTTGGCCAAAGGGCCACCGGCGGTCGCCCAGACCGCTCAAAGCCAGAGTCGTTCCACCCTTGAAGGCGGGATTGGTTGGGGGGCCGAGGGTCGTCCGAGCCGCCTCAGCCGCCTGAGACGATGGGGTCAGGCCAAAGCGGGCATCGGATGGCTAAAAAAATGTCCCTGCCCGACCTTGCGGTCGAACAGGGACAAATTGGGGGTGGGAGTGCGCCACGCTCTCTTTCCCGTGCCGGCATTAGGCGCTCCCGCCGCAGCGGGGCTGCCGGCTTCCCGACGCCATTCTCCACGGCAAGCGGAGTCATCGGCCTCGTGGCAGGGCCGTCCGGCGCCTTGCGGCCCCGGATTATTGAGTGAGGCTTTTCAGCTCGCTTGGGCTGGTGGTTGCGCCACCGGCTTGCGAACCAGGTCAAGACACGGCTGCGGTGACGTCCCGCGTCTTAACCGCTTGGCATTGGGCGGCCACCGCTTTTGGCGGTGCGTTGACCAAGGCCACGGGTCTCGCCTCTTACCTCTCAGGTTGTCTTTCGCCCGCAGTCCAGCGGTGTCTGTTTGGACATCGCCGGCGTTCGGAAGCTTTTCACGCGGCCTGCCGAGCCGTCGTGGTCTTCCCGACGCTGACGCTCCGTTTGTCCGCCTTTCGGCGGTTTTCGCTGGGCGGACCCATGAGCTGGAGTCCGCCGGAGTCGCCTGCGCCGTGCTGGTGCGCAGTAACAACCGTGTGCCCTCCGGGCAACTGCGATTCGCTCAAGCCCGAAACCAGCCTGAGCTACTTGACTCGACTCGGAGCGGCTTCTGATCGCTCCTTGCCGCCGAGCCCCTGCTTCGCGTCGCTGACACGCGCGAACGTGCCAGAGGGGCTGGTGAATCCTGCCTTCGTCCGCCCGACCTTGCGGTCGGGTTACAAAGGGGTCGGGCCAACCAGCCTGACCCAACCTTTCCCCGGTCACCCGGGCTTATCTCGAACCGAGCGGCTGCAGCCTCGCGGTTGCAACCACCGATTCTGTTCTTTCAATGAACTGCCAACAGCTTAACCCGATTCGCTCGCCTGACAACAAATTCATATCCACAACTTGTTCACGGGTTGGGAGGCAGCGCGCGTTTGTGCGAACAGCCGTTTTGCCGCGCAATTCGCAAGGTTTCGCGCCTGCTGCGCCAAGTTATCCACTGCAAAAACGGTCTTCCCGGATCGCCCTGTGAAAAAGTTTTTTGTGGAGGTCGCGCGATTTTTTTTCCGCGCTCGACGATCGCACGACGCCCCGCCAGGTCGCTCGCTGCGAACGTGTGAGCAGCGACGCAGCCGGAGCGGGAGCGGATCGCGGGGCGGGGCGCGCAGTGCGGTGTCGGGCCTGCCGGCGACGCGCGGGCTCAGAAAAAAACAAGCCATCCGCATGGGGATGGCCTGTTATGACGGGCTTAGTTTGGGGCGGTTTACGCGCTTTGCTGGGGTTCGCCCACCGGTGCGGGCTGGGTTTCAGCCTGCGACGCGGGTGGTGGTTCCGGAGCGGGCTGGGTTTCGGTGGCCGGTTTGGCCTCGGCTGCGGGTTTTGTTTCGGCAACGGGCTCGGGCTGTTCGGTGGTGGCGGCGGCTTTGGCGGCGCGCCGGGCTTTCGCAGCCAGCTTTTTGCGTTTCCAGTAGGCCTTGCGGCGACGGCGTTTGAGAACTTTGTTGTATTGCCTGGTCATATCGAACTTTACATCCCAATGCGGTTACGATTTTGTGGGCCACACTATGTTGGCGGGGGCGGTGCGGTTCAACATCTATTTGGTTTTGGCGTTGGCGCTGGTGAGCAACGCGGGTTGTCGCAGCGCCGGCAGCGGGCGGGGCAAACCGGTGGCCACGCTGCGTGTGCACGTGGAGGCGGCGCCCGAGGAAGCGCGCATGAGCCGGGAGATTTCGCTGTTCCGCTCCAACCCATTGTCCCTGCGGGTGCAGCGGGTGCCGTTGCTTGACGAAGCGAGCGTGGCCGAGGCGCGGGTGGTGGAGGACGCGCTGGGCGGATTTGCGCTTGAGATTCAGTTGAACACGCACGGGACGATGCTGCTGGAACAGGCGACAGCGACGCACGGGGGCCGGCGCCTGGCGATTTTTTCCGAGTTCGGCAAAAAGCTTTCCAACGCGCGCTGGCTGGCGGCGCCGTTGATCCAACGGCGGGTTGAAAACGGGCTGCTGCGGTTTACGCCCGACGCGACGCGGGAGGAGGCGGAGCAAATCGCCGCCGGATTGAATCGCGTGGCCGAGAAACTCGGCCATCGCGAGCGGCCCGGCAAACGCAAGCCGTCCACCGATTGATGAGCGCGGCGTGGTCGGTTGCAGGGCGGGCGCGGTGCGAGCTTCGGGCGCGGTGGCTGAGAAGCGTGGCCGTGCTGGCGTTGCTGGGCGCGGCGGTTCGCGCCCCGGGCCAGCCGTTTCACCTGCCGACGGCGAACCGCGCGCTGTTCGAGTCCGGCGGCGGCGAGCGGTTTTTGGTCGGCACCACCGGCAAACCGTGGACCAGTGGGGGCTTTGGTTGCGTGCGTTCGGACGGGCGGCAGTTTCACGAGGGGCTGGACATTCGCTCAGTGGAGCGAGACCGGCACGGCGAACCGCTCGATCCAGTGCTGGCGACCGCCGACGGGGTCGTGGCCTACATCAACCGGCGTCCGTCGCTCTCTAACTACGGCAACTACATCGTGCTCGGCCACCGGGTGCACGGGCTGGAGGTTTATTCGCTTTACGCGCATCTGCGGGAGGTGTCGGCGGGGCTCAAGCCGGGGCATCCGGTCACGGCGGGCCAGGCGCTGGGCGTGATGGGGCGCACGGCCAACACGCGCGAAGGCATTTCCCGGGAGCGCGCCCACGTGCATTTCGAGCTGGACCTGTTGGTCAACGAGCGCTTCGAGGCGTGGTTTCGCCACCGATTTCCCAAGCAGCGCAATGATCACGGCGTCTGGAACGGACAGAATCTGGTCGGGCTGGATCCGCAACAGGTGTTTCTGGAGCAACGGCGGCTGGGCGCGCGCTTCAACCTGTTGCGGCTGGTGCAAAACCAGACCGAACTGTGCCGCGTGTTCGTGCGCGCGACGCAGTTTCCGTGGCTGCGCCGTTACGCGGCGCTGGTGCGCTCCAATCCGCGCGCCGAACGCGAGGGCGTGGCCGGATACGAAGTGGCGCTCACGTTCAACGGCCTGCCGTTTGAGCTGATCCCGCGCAGCGCGGCTGAGGTCGGCGGCGGCCGGCAGGCGGCTTCAAAGGGCTCGCGGTTTCTGCTGCTGTCGGTCAATGAGGCCGAAGCGGGGCGAAACCCGTGTGGCAAACTGGTCACGCGTCGCGGCGGGCGATGGGAGTTGACCTGGCAGGGGCAACTGGCGCTGGAGCGGTTGACGTATTGAGCGGGCTGGGAGCGGTCGCCGCACATTTGCGTGGCGGGCACGGCGCGGCGCGCTATTGTTAGGTCAGGCAGCCATCGGAAGAACGATGAAGCGACTGCATTGGCCAGGGACCGTGGGGCGCGGCGGCAACGGGCCGGCGCGGTGCGGCTCGAGTGATGAGCCGAATGGCCGGGCGCGGCGCAGGGCCGCGCTGCCGCCGGGCGGGTTCACGCTCGTGGAACTGCTGGTGGTGATTGCGATCATCGGGCTGCTGGCGGCGTTGTTGTTGCCCGCGCTCAACCGCGCCAAGCAGCGCGCGCTGACGATCAGTTGCCTCAACAACCTCAAGCAACTTCAGCTCTGCTGGCACGCCTACGCGCATGACAACGAGGACGTGCTGACGCCGAACAATTTCGTCTATTCGGTCGTGGTCGGCGGCACCAACGACGCGCAATTGCACGAGGATGACATGACGTGGTGCCGCTCGATCGCGCCGCTGGACGGTTACCCGATCAACGAGGAAACCTCGCTGCTGTTCCGCTACAACCGGAATGCGGAGATTTATCGCTGCCCCGCCGACCGCTCGACGGTGCGCGACCAGCCGAGCAAGCTTCGCAATCGCAGTTACAACATGAGCAACAGCGTCCATTGCCGGGCCGACAACCATTTCCGCAAATACAGCGAAATCCGCGTCCCCACGCAGTTGTTCGTGTTCATTGACACGCACGAGGACACGATCTGGGACGCGACCTTCGGGGTGCTGCCGATGGGCAGTTGGTGGCAGGATTACTGGCTGGATGTGCCGGCCGACCGGCATCAACAGGGAGCGAACCTGACGTTTGCCGACGGCCACGCCGAGCATTGGCGCTGGCGCGCGCCCAAGCGCGGCCTGCGCATCGGCGGGCGCGCCGCCGGGCCGGACGATCTGGCCGACCTGCGCCGACTCCAACAACACATCAAGGGCGCGGGCGGGAACTGACGACGCTGTGCGCGCGTGTGATGGTGCCGTGAGGCCTCCAGCGGAGCGAGCAGCATGAAGCGACCGGATGTGCCGCCAACACCTGCGCGAAGCGCCCGGGCCGAACGGGAGTCGCGCGGGTCGCAGAGGTTCGACCGCGCGGCGCGTCGCCGGGCGGGCTTCACGCTGGTGGAACTGCTGGTGGTGATTGCGATCATCGGGATTCTGGCGGCTTTGTTGTTGCCCGCGCTCAACAAGGCCAAACAGCACGCGCATCGGTTGCAGTGCCTCAACAATCATCGCCAGCTCACGCTCGCGTGGAAGATGTTTGTGGACGATCAGAACGGGGTGTTGCCCTACGCGAGCCACCACGCCTACACCTTCCCGAATCAACCTTCCGTGCCGTGGGTGACCGGCAGCCTGGATTTCAACCCGGCCAATCCCTCGAACTGGGACGTGGAGGTGGACATCAAGAAAAGTCCGCTCTGGCCCTACTGCGGGAACAGCACGGCCATTTGGAAATGTCCCGCCGACCGATCGGCGGTCACGGTCAACGGCGTGCGCCGTCCGCGCGTGCGCAGCATGTCCATGAACCTGTGGGTGGGTGGCTTTGCCGGCTACGATGGCGGGCTTTCAGGTGGGAAGAACTGGCCGCTGGGCACATACGGCGGCGACCCGTGGCGCGTGTATTTGAAGTTGTCCGATTTCGTCAATCCCGGCCCGGCGCACACCTGGTTGTTGCTGGACATGCGGGAAGACAGCATTGACTGGGGCAACTTTGCCGTGGACATGACCGGTTGGCCGGATCAGCCGGAGCGAACCGGATTTTACGACCTGCCCGGCAGCTATCATCATCGGGCGGGCGGGCTGTCGTTTGTGGACGGCCACGCTGAAATTCGGCGCTGGCGTGATGAGCGCACCATGCCGCCGCTTCAGCCCGACGGGTTTGTTCTGGACCATTTTGCTTCGCCCCACAACCCGGACATCGTCTGGTTTCAGGAACGCACCACGCGGAGGCGATAGGGCCGCAAAGGCGATTTGCTCGTTCACTGATCCGTCGGATCAGATTGATCTTGGCGGATCGGGGCGAGAGTGGCGGGGGTGCTTGCTTGCGTAACGGCGCCGTTTGGAACAATGCCGTGGGGTCGCGCCCAAAGCGGGGACGGGACGGCTCGGGTCGGCGTCGGGGTGGGCGTTCAGGGCGCGGCGGGGCTTGGCGGGCTGGTGGGCGACGCGCCGGTGGCCGGACGTGAAGCGGCTTCGGGCAGTCTGAGTTTTTCGTCAAGGATCACGACATTTTTTTCCTGTTTGAGGCGCGCGAGGAAGTCGGGCAGTTGCCGGGCCAGCTCGCGCTGTTTGAGGGCTTCCTTGATGTCGTCACGGACCTCCTCGAAGGGGATTTTGCGGGCGGGGAGTTTTTCGTGGAGTTTGATGATGTGGTAGCCGTAGGTGGTGGTGACGATGTCGCTGATCTGGTTGGTGTTGAGGGAGAAGGCGGCCGACTCGAACTCGGCGACCATGATGCCGCGGGGGAAGGTGTATTCGCCGCCGCGGTCTTTGGAGCCGGGGTCTTCGGAAAATTCCCGGGCGAGTTTGGCGAAGTCCTCGCCATTGCGGGCGCGTTTGAGGAGGTCTTCGGCGAGTTTGCGTTTGGCGGCTTTTTGTTCGGCGGGCAGTTGCTCGCCGGTGTTGGGGTCGCGCGTGCTCAGCAGGATGTGACTGGCGCGCACCCGTTCGGGTTGTTCGAACCGGGCGGGGTTTTCCTCGTAGAACTTGCGCGCTTCCTCGTCGCTGATGGTGACGTTGATCTCACGTTCGAGGACGGCGGCGGCGGTGGACTCATCAATCATGCGCCGGAGCAACTCGTCGCGGGTCATGCCAACGGCCTTGAGCTGGCGCTCAAAAGCCTCATCGGTGCCGTAACGTTTTGCGATCAGCTCAAGGTTCTTCCGGGCAACGTCGCGGCCCCTGGCGCGGTCCGGCTCGGTGGCGCGGGTCAGGAGCAGTTGAATCTGGATGAGGCTCTGGAGCAGTTGGGGCTCCATTTGGCGCATCTGATCGGCGGTGACGATGGTGCCGCGCGCGGCGGTGGCGGCTTTGAAGCTGATGACGGCGGCGTCGAGCTGGCTGCGTTTGATCTCGAAGCCGTCGCCCCGGGCGACGACGGGGTCGCCGAACAGTTCGGTGAGGGTGCGAGTGGCCGAGGCGGGCTTGTCGTTGGTGGCGGCGTTGGCGGACAGGCCGGCGCTCAGGACCAGGCCGAGCGGCAGGATCAGGCGAATATGCATGGGCAGGCTTTGAGGATCAGAGGGTGATGACGTGGACGTTGCGGATGTCGGGGTCGCGCTGGAGTTCATCGAGGACGGCCTGGGGCGGCGGGCTGTCAAGGTTCAAGACGGTGAGGGCGTAGCCACCGGCGGCGTCGCGGTTGAGGCTCATGCTGGCGATGTTGACGTTGTGTTTGCCGAGCAGGGTGCCGAGGTAGCCGACCATGCCGGGGCGGTCCTTGTTGTTGAGCAACAGGATGGTGCCGCTGATGGGGATTTCGACCGGGGTGCTGTAGAGGCGCACGATGCGCGGGTTGTTGGGCGAGCCGAAGAAGGTGCCGCCGGCGGAGATGACCTTGCGCGCGTTGGCGAAGACCTGCACGTGCAGCCACTCGTTGAAGGTGACCGGTTCGTTGGAGCGTTTTTCCTCGACGGTCAGTCCGAGCGTGGAGGCGATGCTGCGGACGTTGACGGGGTTGAGGTCGCGGACGTCGGCGCGCGAGAGGAATCCGACCAGGATGGCGCGGGTGATGGGGTCAATGTTGGGCAGGTCCTGCGCGCGGCCGCCGTAGGTGACGTGGAGGCGGTCCACCTGCGGCGGGGCCAGTTGCGCGAGCAATTTGCCGAGTTTCTCGCCCAGGGTCATGTAGGGCTTGATCAACTCGTAGGTGCGCGCGTCCAGGAACGGCAAATTGACGGCGTTGCGGACCTCGCCGGTGAGCAGGTAGGCGGTGATGACCTCGGCGACCTCGATGCCGCATTTGTCCTGGGCCTCGACGGTGCTGGCGCCCAGGTGCGGCGTGAGGATGAGGTTCGGATGCTGGCGGAAGGGATGATCCGCGGGTAAGGGTTCAATGGCGAACACGTCCAGGGCGGCGCTGGCGAGCTTGCCGGATTCGAGCGCGTCGAGGAGGTCTTTTTCGACGATGATTTCGCCGCGGGCGCAGTTGACCAGGCGCACGCCGGGTTTCATTTTCGCAAACGCGGCGGCGTTGAGCATGCCGCGTGTCAGATCGGTCACCGGCATGTGCACGGTGATGAAGTCGGCGACGCGATAGAGGTCGTCCAGGTCGGCGGCCATCTCCACGCCGAGCGATTGGGCGCGGGAATCCGGCAGGAACGGGTCGTAGCCGACGACGCGCATGTTGAAGCTCAGGGCGCGACGGGCGACCTCGCTGCCGATGCGGCCCAGGCCGAGCACGCCGAGGGTTTTGCCGGCCAGCTCGATGCCCTGAAATTGTTTGCGATCCCACTGGCCGGCGCGCATCGAGGCGACGGCCTGGGGGAGTTTGCGCGCCAGGGCCAGGATCATGGCGAAGGCCAGTTCGGCGGTGGAAATGGTGTTGCCGCCGGGGGTGTTCATGACCACCACGCCCCGCTGCGTGGCGGCTTCCACGTCCACATTGTCCACGCCCACGCCGGCGCGGCCGACCACGCGCAGTTTTTCGGCAGCCTCCAACACGCGGCGAGTGACCTTGGTTTCGGAACGCACCACCAGGGCGACGGCATCGGCCACCTGCGGCAGGAGTTCCTCCTCACTCAGGCGCTTGGGCAGGACGGTGACCTGAAATTCGGGGCGCTGTTGGAGCAGGGCGATTCCCTTGGGCGACACCGGGTCGCAAACCAGTATTTTCATAAACCAGTGAGGCAGTCTAAAGACCGGGGCGGGCGAGGTCAAACGCCGCGTCCCGCCGGCGCCGGGCCCTCGCGCAGCGGCTCAGGGTTGCGCCTTGGCGGGGGCGATGGCGAAGGAAACGCGTTGAATGCCCTCGCGGCGAACGATGTCGAGCACGCGAATGACCGCGCCGTGGGAGGCGTCCTTGTCGCCGCTGATGTAAACCGGCAGGTTGGTGTTGAGGCGGAACTTGTTGGAGAGGATGGACTGGAGCTCGGCGGTGGTGACGAGTTTTTTCTCGACGTAAACGTCGCCGGCCTTGTCCACGGAAATGTTGAGGATGTCAGGCTTGAAATCGCGCGTGGCCATTGTGGCGGTGGGCAGGTCCATTTTGATGGACTGGAGGTGAATCATCGTCAGGCTCGCCATCATGAAGGAGGCGAGCAAAAAGAACATGATGTCAATCAGCGGGATGATTTCGATCCGCGCCTTCTTGTGAGGCAATGGAGAACCGATTCGCATGGCCAATCGGGCGGGGACAAACGCTCAATCTTCCTGGCGCACCACCTGGGTTTCATACCCGCGCTGCTTGGCGGCCTGCACCATGACCTCGACGTTGGTGGCCGCCGACTGGAGTTCAAACTCCAACTGCGCGAGTTTGCGGGAGAAGTAGTTGAACGGGATGAGGGCGAAAATTGCAATGGCCAGGCCGCACATCGTGGCGATGAGGGCCTCGCCGATGCCGCCGGTGATCTGGCCCATCGCGCCCTCGACGCTCTGGTCGCCCAGCGCGATGAAGGTGCGGAAGATGCCCGCCACCGTGCCCAGCAGCCCCAACAACGGCGCCAACGTCACCAGGGTGTCCATCACCGTGAGGAAACGTCCGGCCTTCTGCAACTCCGCCCCGGCGGCCACCTGCAAGGCCCCTTGCAGGGAGGCGTGATGGTGGTTGATGCCGTGCCAGATCATGCGAATCACCGGGTCTTCGGAGTCCTTGGAAAGTCGGGCGGCCTCTTTGAAATCGCCGTTTTCCAGCGCCGCGAAAATTTTCTCCAGCGTGGCGGGGTCGCGTTTCCGGGCCTCGCGCGCCCACCACACGATCCGTTCACCCACCACGGCCACCGCGACGATGGCCGTAATGAGAATCGGCCACATGATCGGGCCGCCGGCCTCGAAGTATTTCACCAGAATGTTTGCGAGCATCATAAATTCACAATGGCGTTGCGTCCTGCCGCCGCCGGTCACCGCCCTCAGCCGGAAGACGGTCGCAGACGGTATGCGAATTCAGACGCGATTGTCCACGACGATTTTACCTCAGCGCAACAGGCGGAACTCGATTTCCAGGGTGTGCACCCGCACTTCCCCGGGCGGATTTTTCAAGCGCAGATGCCGTCGGGTGTGTTCGAGGGCGGCGTTGTCCAAAATCTTGTAGCCGGAGCTTTTTTCGATCTCGACCGACGCGACGCTGCCGTCAGGGTTGACCACGATCCGCAACACGACCTTGCCCTGGTAGCCCAGGCGCAAAGCCAGCGGCGGGTATTCGGGATGCGGATGCCCGCCCCAGTCGGCGATGCTCGGATTGTAGCGGGTGGGATTGGAAGTGGGCGGGGGCCGTTCGATCTTGGCGGGCGGCGGCCCGGCAAATCGCACCGGCGCCAGCACCACCGGCCCCTCGACGGGCACGGCAAAGGCCACCGCCGCCGGGTTGGCCGCGACCACCGTCGCCACCACCGGCGTTTCCGGCGCCAGGTCCTGCAGCTCGTCGGGTTCGGGCGGTGGCGCGTCGGGGTTTTCAGGCTTGGGTTGTTCCACCACCGGCTCAATCACCACCGGCACGAACTCGACCGGCTCCGACAGCGGCTTGACGCGCACCGCAGGCGGCCTGAGCCCGACGATGCCGATGACCAGAAAAAGGGCGCAAACCGAGTTGACCCACGCCAGGCGCCGGCTCGGGTCACGATACTCCTGCGGCAGGCACAAACGCGCCAGGTCTGACGACAGGACGTATTGCCGCGCGGGGGCAGTCGGGTTTGTAGCGTTCATGACGACAACGCAACAAAGCGAAAGTTGCCCCGCCAGCGCATCCGCCGGGGCCGCCCGATGCGCCGTTGGGCGTGGCTCAGAATTCTTGAGCGAACCGTTTGACCGACTTCGACCGACATCTTCTTCAAACCTCCCGCACCCGTGCGGGACGCTCCCTAAGGATTGCCACAGCCTAGACAATAAGCAGCAGCCTGCAACCGTATTTTTCAACAACGCCCCGTTTGGAGCGGCGGATGGATCAGGCGAGCCACCTCGCCCGGTCGCCCAAACGGTCTTTGTGTGAACTCAATCCATCAAAAACGTTTCACACCAATCCCGGCCCAACAACAGAGCGGCCCATTCAACGCCTGACTCATTGCCAACCTTGCGACGCCGACACGATGCGTCCTCAACGTTGCCAGGCAACGCAGCGGTTCGGCGTCACCCCGTGAATCGTTCCCAACCCACCCCGACTATCCGGAGTCGAACCGTGCGCCTGAAAAATCTGGCCGCCGCGGCGCCGCCAATGTTGAGCCGATGACTCCCGAACCTGGCCGCGATGTGATCCGAAGGCGTTCGCGTTGCGGTTCCACGATCGCGACGGAGACCGCCGGTTTGCGCCAAAAAATGTTTGACCCATTTCATCAAAAAAGCTAAGGAAGCCCTGGCAGGTGAGCGAAGTTCTTGCCATGAGAACCCTGTGCGTGTCTGACGATTTTAAGAAAGCGGGCTGCAGCAACACGTCAGGCCCGTGGCCGGGACTGACACCGCCCAAAGCCGCAGGCGCGGGATTCACCCTCATCGAATTGTTGGTCGTCATTGCGATCATCGCCATCCTGGCGGCGATGCTACTGCCCGCCCTTACCCGGGCAAAGCTCAAGGCCGGCTGCATCGCCTGCATGAACAACGGACGCCAGATCGGCATTGCCTGGCTCATGTATGCCGATGACCACAACGGCCACCTGGTGACGGCCTTTAGCAAAGTCGAAGGCGGCTGGTTGAACGGCTGGCTCGATTACAACGGCGCGACGGACAACACCAACGTAATCCACCTGCGGGAAGGCTTGCTTGGCCCGTATCTGCAAAACATTGCGGTGTACAAATGCCCGGCCGACCAGAGCCTGAGCGGCCCGCCCAACGGGCGGGTGGGTCTGCCGCGGGTGCGAAGCATCTCGATGAACCAGGCCTTTCGGCGACATGCCCAGGAACATTGGAGCGCGCCGCCGTGGCGCATTTACCAAAAGACCGCCGACCTGACCAAACCCGAACCGGTGAACCTGTGGGTGATCATTGATGAAAATCCCGACAGCGTGAACGACGCGGCCTTTGCAGTTTTCATGGACCTCCCCGGCATGAGATGGCAGGACGGCCCGGGTGTCGGACACGGCGGTGCGTGCGGATTCACCTTTGCCGACGGCCATTCGGAAATCCGCAAGTGGAGGGATTCGCGCACGATCTCGGGCCTCATGGCCACAACCTACACGCGCCGGTTTTACTACGGCACGATTCAGGCCAACAACCCGGACATTGTCTGGATTCAGGAACGCACCACAGCCAGGGCCCAGTAGGCGCAGCAACGCAGCCATCCCCCGCCCAACTCGCCTGTTCTCGCTTCAACAATTTCAAACCTGCCGGCCTTTTGCCCGACCGGTCTTGGCAAACTCTTGGACCGCCGGCAGAAGGAGGGCCCGCGGTTTTCCGCCGCGAAACGCGGTGCTCTGGAAATCGGACCCCACGCGTATCCAACGCGCGGTGCTGTCGCCCCGTCATCAACGCTGCGCTTCATGGAAAATCCGCTGCGGCAACCTCGGGAAAATTCATCCGCCGCCTGGGGCTGCGCCGGCCCTCGATTCGGACCGGACGGTTCCGGTCGAAGACGCCCACGCGCCTGCTGGCGTGCTCGACGACGCTGCAGCCCGATCCTCGCCATGCACGCGCGCGCCGTGCCGGTGAATTGCCTTTCGCCCAGCCGACAAACCTCCACATTAACGCGCGGGACATCGTATGCAGATGACGGCCAGCGCCAGAGTTCCCCGGCACCGCGTGCGGCAGGCCGGGCGCGACGCGGCTCGGCTGCGGATGCTGTTGATCATGCTGCTGGCCGGCGGATTGCAAGGCGTGTGCGCGTTCGACCTGACTGAGGCGCCGGACGCATTCCGGGCCTCTCAACCCCCGGCCAGTTTCGCTGTGCGCGCCGCAGAACGTTTCGCCGTCGCCCAGGCGCGTTTCGCCACGGCGCCCACCAACGTGACCGCCGCATGGGAATTCGCTCGCGCCGCGTTCGATTGCGCGGAATTCGCGACCAACAACACCGAACGCGCCGCGCTGGCCGAGCAGGGCATCGCCGCCGCGCGACAAGCACTAACCGGCGACTCGAACTGCGCCCCGGCGCACTATTACCTGGGCATGAACCTCGGCCAACTGGCCCGCACCAGAACGCTCGGCGCGCTGCGGCTCGTCTCAGACATGGAACGCGCCTTCAAGGCCGCACGCGCTCTGGACGCGCACTTCGATTTCGCCGGGCCGGACCGCAACCTCGGATTGCTCTACCTCCAAGCGCCCAGCATCGGCAGCATCGGCGACCGCAAGAAGGCGCGGCAGCACCTCCAGCGCGCGGTGGAGCTGGCCCCTGACTACCCCGAGAATCATCTCAACCTCGCCGAAGCGCTCTGGAAGTGGGGCGACCGCGACGGCGCATTGCGCGCCTTTACCGCGCTCGACGAGATCTGGCCGCAGGCGCGACTCCGCTTTGACGGCCCGGACTGGGAGGCAGCTTGGGCCGACTGGACCGCGCGGCGGCAGCGTTTGGACGAGCAGCTTCACCACGCGCTGCGACGCGAACGTCCGCCCAAGCCCCGCTGAGTTCAGGCGACTTGCCCCGCGGCGCCCGCCGTGGCCGCAACCAGCGCCGTCCAGCAGCTTCGGCCGAACTTCACCAGAAATTTTTCTCGCAGCGCCTCGGCTTCGCGCCGGTTCTCCACAATGGCAAACGTCGTCGAGCCGCTGCCCGACATGAGCGCCGCAACCGCGCCGTGCGAGCGCAAAAATTCCTGAAACAACGCCAGCAGCGGATACTTCTCCAGCACCGGCGCCTCCAGCGCGTTGTAAAAATGTCGCGCCGCCGTGAACAGATCGCTGCTGCGCAACAACGTCGCAAGCTTGCGGGCGCGACCCGGCGTGCCGTTGAGTGCGCCGGGAAACCGCGCAAGGTTTTGATACGCCCAGGCCGTCGGCACGCCAAAACCCGGATGTGCCAGCAAAAAAAACGTCCCGCGCAAGGTCGGAAAAAAATCCAGCGGCTCGATCCGCTCGCCCCGTCCGGTGGCAAGCGCCGGCCGCGACTGCAGGAAAAACGGCACGTCGGATCCGAGCGCCGCCGCCAGCGCGTGCAACCGCTCCGCAGCCAGCGGGTTTCCGAACAATTCGTTCAACCCCAGCAGCGTGGTTGCGGCGTTGCTGCTCCCCCCACCGAGTCCCGCCGCCAGCGGGATTTGTTTCTCCAGTCGGATGCGCACGCCGTCGCGGATGCCGGCGGCTTCCAGAAACGCGCTGGCGGCGCGATGGACCAGATTTCGCCCGTCGGTGGGCAGACCGGCCTGGTCGCATTCCAGTTGCACCCCTCCGGGCGCGGTTTCAAACACCAGCCGGTCGCAAACCGGCACCGGATGCAGGAGCGTTTCGAGTTCGTGGAAGCCGTCGGGTCGCCGGCCCAGCACGTTGAGCAGCAGGTTGACCTTGCAGGGCGAGAGTTTTTCGAGCGTGGCCATGTTCGCGCGTTGCGCGCGCCACGTTAGGCGGGCGGCGCGGGGACGGCGAGAAACAAAAACGCGCCGGGCGTTGCTCCGGCGCGTTGGATGCAAACGGCGCGTTCAGTGATCGAACACTCGAAACCGGCTGCCGGGGAACATCGGCGCGATGTCGCCTCCGCTGTAACCGGTGGCCGTGTCGGTCGCAAAAAGCGAATCATCCATCAGCCCCGGCTTGTAGTTGTCCGGAAACACCGGATCGGGCTTGAGGTAGCTGGTGGCCACCGGCTTGTAGGGCGGCAAGGGGAAGGTGGCGATCTCGTAGAGGCCGATTCCGGTGCGGGCGAGCGTCCGGTTGAAGCCGCGCACCAGCCCGGTGGTGTAGGCGCGTCCGGGCGACTCAAACAGGGCGGTTTGCTCGACCGTGCGCCGCAATTCGCCCATGCGCAAAATCTCGAAGGTGTTGCCCAAACCGCGACCAAGTTTTTGTTCCGGCCCGGCGCAACCGGCAACCATCAACCCGGCCACGCACGCCACGGCGAGAAGAGGGATACGCGTCTGCATAGCAATTTATTTCTGCGCGCACACTACACCGGGCCGGGCTGATGTAAAGCGCCGAGTTGCGCGGCGGGCGCAAGCCGCTTGAGATTCCGCACCGGCCAATCCCGGGATCAATCCCGGCCTCTCGCAAGCGCGCGGGTTGAGCGCCGGCTCCTCGTCGCCGCTTCAAAATTCGGTGGGCGGGTTCATTCGCCCGCAATGCGGGCATCGGGAGCGATCCACGTCGGGGTCATCCGTGTAAACGCACTCGCACTGCTCGCACCGGAAGATGCGGTCGCGGCTGGCCGCCGGATGAAACCGGCGTTGGCGCAGCTCGCTGTAAACGATCAAGCCCGCCAGCGCCGCGAGCGTCAGCGCCACGTACGCGAACACGAGTGTGGCGGTGGTCATGGATGCCTCGGCAACTAGGACGGGTGATCGTTGAAACGGTGATGGGTTGAGCGGAGCGGGCGGGCTTCGCGGGTTGGGGTGTGGGGTCGAGGAAGCTTCACGGCGTCGGACCGGGTGGGGGGGTCGGCGGCAACGTGCTCCATTGAAACACCATCGTGCCCGTTTGCAACGCGGCTGCGTCCGGGGCATCGGACAACGGCTCGAACCGCGCGGCGCGCGCCACGTTCAGAGCGAACTGATCCGCGTCCGGCAAACCGCTGCGCCCCAGCAACGTGGCCGAGCGCACCCCGCCGTCGGCGTGCACCAGCACCCGCACCACACTGTTGGTCAACAGGTCCGCGGCGGGCCAGGCGGGCAGTTCGGGGGGATTCAACAAACGGCGACCGGCCAACCCGTCCGTGATCACAAGCGCCGAGCGTGTCGGCAGACCCGGCGTCGGTTCGCGCCCGGCAGTCGGCGCGGATTCGGGGAGCGCGGTCACCAACAACTGAAATCGTGCCGGCCGGCTGGCGCGCTCCAGCTCCACAAACCGCCTTCCCAGCCCGGCCGGGTCAAGGGCGAGCCACTGCGGCGGCTCGATCGGCCGTGGTGACGGCACGTTGGCCGCCGGCGTCTCCAGCCACGCCCGCCCGGCAAAACCCGCCCGGTGCGGCAGCGCAAACAGGGTGGGATCGTTCAACACGAGCGTTTCGGCATCCTGGGGCGCCAGCCGCAGCAAGGGTGCGACGGCGGGCGGGCGCACCGGCGTCGGCCCGCGCTGGCCCAGCGCAAAAAGCACGGCCAGTTGCGCGGCAAACAGCGCAATCACGCCCAGCACCAGGCGTCGCTGCGACCACGGCCGCGGTTCGCTCGGCGGCGGCATGACGGCAAGCACCGGGGCAGCCTTCATCCTCACGGGGGGTCCGGGCGAGCCGGCGTTTCGCGGCCGGAAGACCGCGGCACGACGACTGACGCCGGGCGCGTCGCCAGCAGGGCCTGCCGCACGCCGGCCTCCCGCGCCAGCGTCGTCAACCGCACCAAAAACTCATACTTCACGGCCTTGTCCGCCTGCACGATGAGCGTCAGCGACTCGCCAAACTCGCGCGCGGCATCGGCCAGACGCGATTTGAGTTCGGCCTCGGTGACCAGCCGGTTGGCGAAGTAAAGTTGTTGCGCGGCGTCCACTGCAACGGTCACGGCGGGCTTGTCCACGCCGGGCACGTCCGCCGCCACGGGCAATTCCACCCGAAATCCGGGCGTATAAACCAGCGGCCCGAGCATCACAAACAGCACCAGAAGAAAAAACACCGACGCGACCGACGGAAGGTCGAGCACGTTGTCCAGACGCCGAACCTGACGGTGAAATTTCATGTCACCCGCCGCGGCTCTCCACGCCCTCGCTCACCAGGTGAATCACCTCGGTCGCCACGCGCTCCATTTCGCTGACGATCGCGCCGATGCGACTGACCAGGTAATTGTGACCGGCCTGCAGAGGAATGGCCACGGCCAGTCCGGCGGCCGTGCAGGTGAGCGCGCGCCAGATGCCGGACGATAACGCGCTGATTTGCGCGTTCAGGCCGGCGGTCTCGACCTGTTGAAACACGTCCATGAAGCCGAGCACCGTGCCCAGCAGGCCGAGCAGCGGCGCCAAGCGCCCGAGCGTCGCCAGCAAATCCATCCTTTGTTCCAGGCGAACCACCTCCTCCTGACCGGCAAGGGCCAGCGTTTCGCGCAGCCGTTCGCGGTCCTGCTCCCGGTTGAGGATGGCGGTTTTGACCAGCCGCGCCACCGGCCCGGGCGTGGCGTCGCAGATCGAGGCGGCTTCCAGCACGTTGTTGCGTTTCAGAACGGTGCGGACTCCGTTGAGGAACTCGCTGGTGTTGATTTGGGCCCGGTGACAATACAGGAAGCGCTCGACGAGCACGGCCACGCCCGCCGCCCCCGCCAGCAGAATCAACCACATCATCGGCCCGCCGTGAGCCAGCGCATTCGGCAGCATGGCCGTGTTATAGAAGCCGCCCCGCGAACTTCAAAGCGCAAACTCGCTCACGCAGGCCGGGAGGCAGCGTCCCGCCAAACAGCTCGCAGGCCCGAAGCGGATGCAACCCATTCAGTGCAGCCAGAGCAGCAGGGCCATGCCGACCAGCGTCGTCAGAATCGTCACCGGAATGCCAAATTTGGCGTAATCCCAGAAGCCGACCTCGACGTGCCCTCGAGCCGACTCGACCACGATGATGTTGGCGACCGAGCCGAGGATGGTGAGGTTGCCCGCGAACGTCGTCGCCAGCGCCATGCCCTTCCACATCAATTCGGGGTCGCTGAAGTTGCCCATCCATTTCCCCGCCACCAGCACGAACGGCACGTTGGAGAAGACGTTCGAGCCAAGGGCCGAGAACCACGCCAGGTTCCACGCCTGGCTGGTGACCGAGCCGTCGAAAAGGCCGCGCAACCGTTCGTAAATCTGGTCCGGCAGGCCGGTGCCGTTGATTCCTTCAACCACGATGAACAGCGCGGCGAAGAACACCAACAAGTGCCAGTCCACGAGTTTGAGCACTTCGTGCGTGTCGCGTCGCGCCAGCACCATGATCAACGCCCCGCCGGCCAGCGCCGTCCAGGCCAGGTTCAATCCGGCCAAAAAGCCCGCAAACACCAGCGCAAACACCACCACCGTCAGGCTCAGCAACCGCCGGTGCGGTTGGCGTGCCGGTGTTTCCGGCTGTCGGATGGTTGCAGCGCGCAGCACCTTTCGGAACCCCACCGAAAGCACGGCGTATTGAATGGCCAGCCCGGCCACGGCGGCCGGCAACATCGCCGCCGAGAAGCGCACGAAGGGAATGCCCGACAAGTGGCCGATGATCATGTTTTGCGGGTTGCCGACGAGGGTGGCGACGCTGCCGAGGTTGGCGCTCATGGCCAGCGCGAGCAGATACGGCGGCAGCGGCAGTTGGCCGCGCACCATCACGGCCACCACCAGCGGGGTGAGCATCAGGCACACGGTGTCGTTAACCAGCAGGGCCGAGAGCAGTCCGGAGGTGAGGATCAGGTAGAGCAGCAGTCGCTGCGGCGTGCGCGCCATGCGCAAAATCCAGTCGGCGGCCCACTCGAAAAATCCCGCCAGCCAGAGGTAGGCGGAGATGAGCATCATGCCCAGGAGCAGCACCAGCGTGTCGTAATCCACGGCGCGGTAGGCGTGTTCGGGGGTCATCACGCCGCAGGCGACCATCAGCACCGCGCCCAGGAGCGCGGCAGCGGGGCGGTTCAGCGGCAAAATCTTCAAACGCCGCCCGCTGATGAGCAGGTAGGTGACGGCGAAGATGGCGATGGCGAGCAGTTCGCGAAGTTCGGGATGCATGTCGGACAGGCGAGCGGCTCAGACCAACCGCACCGGGATGCCGCGCGCGGCGAGGAAGTGTTTGACCTGACCGACCGTGTATTGGCCGTAGTGGAAGACGCTGGCGGCGAGGACCGCGTCGGCCCGGCCCTCAAGCAGCACCTCGGCCATGTGTTCGAGCGTGCCCGCACCGCCACTGGCCACCACCGGCACGCCCACCGCCTCGCTGATGCGCCGCGTAATCACCAGATCGTAGCCCGCGCGCGTGCCGTCGGCGTCAATCGAGTTGAGCACGATTTCGCCCGCGCCCAGCGCCACGGCGCGTTGCGCCCATTCCACCGCGTCCAGGCCCGTGGGCCGCCGTCCCCCGTGCGAGAAGACCTCCCACTGCTCCGGCGCGACCTTCTTGCAGTCAATCGAGACCACGATGCACTGGCTGCCGAATTTTTCGGCCCCTTCGCGAATGAGTTCGGGTCGCGCCAGGGCCGCCGAGTTGATGCTCACCTTGTCGGCGCCGGCGCGCAGCATCTGGAACATGTCCTCGACGGTGCGGATGCCGCCGCCGACGGTGAGCGGCATGAAACACTGGTCGGCGACGCGCTCGATCACCTCCACCATCGTGGCGCGCCCGTGCGCGGTGGCGGTGATGTCGAAAAACACCAGCTCATCGGCGCCCTGCTCGTTGTAGCGCAGGGCCAGTTCAACTGGATCGCCGACGTTGCGCAACTCGCCCGCCTCGGCGCGACCGAACCGCACGCCGCGGGTGACCTGGCCGTCGTGCACGTCCAGGCAGGGAATGACCCGTTTGGCCAACATCGGTTTCATTGAACCGGCAGGGCGGGTCGCGCGCAATTTCTTTGGCGACNGCACGGGGCCACCTCACCGCGATGCCGGGCCGGACGGTTCAGAAAAGCGGGGCAAGGTTCGAAAAAGCGCGATCGTTTTGAGGAGGGTCGAGAACCTTCATGTGCTGGAGCGGACCGGGATTTTCTGGCCGTTCGGACTCCGGCGGCGGATTCAGGAAACGCGGCGGCGGGCGATGAGGGCGAGCCCCTTGACAAGGAGAAGCGATGGTGAAAAAAAAATCCTCTGTAAAGAAGGTACCAACGGACACAAACCATACAGCTCATGAACTCCATGATCGGTGGTTGGGCTGGGGATCAGGGGACTGTACGGCGCAACGGATGGCTCGCCATTTTTCTGAGCAGTATCGTGCTGCTTCCCGCGCAGACGTTTGTCGGCACCAATGCTCCCGGTGCGGGAACGAATTTCACGTTCACCCTCGGGCCGGGCAGCACCAACCTCTCGCTGGTGGTGTCCAACTCCGCCACCGCCTGGTCGCATTTGTTGCTCAAGCGGGGCGGCGTGCCGACGGATACGGACTTTGATTTCATCTCGCGCCTCAACGGCGTCACCAACCGGATCAACCTGGAGTCGCCGGAATTTGCGGCGACCAACTACGGGCTGCGCGTGCGCACGCCATCCGGCTCGGCGACGCATGCGTTTCAGGTGGTGCTCACCACCAACCGCGCCGACCTGCGTTCGGCGGCCTACCCGGTGCTCAAGCCGGTGGTCTTCGCGCTCAGCGGCACCCTGTCGAATCTGGCCGGCGGCCATTGGCATTATTTTCAGGTGGACGTGCCGACGAACCTGCCCGGTTGGCGGCTGGTGCTCAGCGGTTCGCCCTCGACCAACACGCCCGACCTGTATGTGCAGCGCGGCGCATTGCCCAGCACCGGCAGCTACCTCAAGCGCAGCACGGGTCAACAGGTGGACACGGTGGTGTTGACCGACACCGAAGCGACCAACAGCACGTATTTCATCGGGGTTTATCTGCCGTCGGGCGCCCCCACCAACACGGTCTATCAACTGGCCACGGAGCCGTTGTATCTGCGCGATCTGGTTTGGGACCCGGGCCTCACCCACGAGGGCACACAGGTCTTCACCAATGCCAGTCCGACCGGCGGGAATTACTTCTTCCGCATCATTGCGCAGAGCACGACCGTCGGGGCATGGCGCACGGCGCTGCGGGTGGACAGCGGGGAAGCGCACCTCTACTTGCGCCAGGGGACCTTTTCTGATGACCCGACCAGTTATCCGTTCAAATCGGAGCGGGCTGGCGACGACGGTTTTGTGCTGCATTCGAGCCAGTTTTCGGCCGGTCAGACGTGGTATTTGTGCGTGGCGGCGTCGCCGGGCGCGCAATGGCGGCTGGTGACGGGCGAGGCTCACGTGTTGAACCTCGGCACCCTGGCCGGGCCGGACAGCACCGCCAGCAGCACCAACGTGGTCATGGGGCCGGAAGGGATGCGCTTTTTCCGCACCACGACCACGCCCGACACGCTGGCCTGGCGGCTGTGGCTCAACGGCGCCACGAACGAAATCTTCGTCAAGAAGACGGCCGTCCCGCACCCGCTCAACACCAGCACCTATGACCTGAAGCAAGCCGGACAAATGCTGGTGGTGCCCACCTACCTGGTGGGCGGCGACCAGTATTTTGTGGGTGTGCCCGGCGCGCCCGGCACGCTCATCCAGCTCGATTCGCGGCAGCAACGGATCATTGACGCGCCGTTCATTTGCTCCAGCAACCTGGTCGTGACCGGCTTTGGATACGTGACCTATCGCATCAACGTGCCGGTGCAACAGATCGCCTGGCTCACCACGCTCACGCCCACCTCGGGCGAGGCGCACCTGTGTGTGCGCCGTGACCGCGTGCCCAACGAGTGGAACAACGATGCTTTCTCGGAGGTGGCGGGCACGACCACCGACAGCATCTCGCTGGTGCCGCCCCCGCCCGGTTCGGGATCGAGCACGCCGGGGCTCAGTGACGGGGTGTTTTTCGTGACGATTTATGGCGTGTCGAACTACAACGCCACTTTCACCAGCGGCAACCCGGTGATCACCGACGTGCCCTTCGTAAGCGTTTCGACCAACGACGACCCGGCGCGCGTGGGCTGGCGTTACTACCGCGTGTTGGACATCACCAACCAGCTCGGCGCGCTGGGCTGGGAACTGTTCCTGCAAAACCAACCGCCGAACACCGAACTGGCCATCCGCCGCAACGCCGTGCCCGGCCGCTGGAATTACCGGCAAAACAACAGCCCAACGGTTTTCTCGCATGGTCACGTGGATTTCTCCGGTCCGAATGGCTACCTCCAGCGGCCCGATCATCAGGCCGACGTGTGGTATGTGGGCGCTTACCAACCCACCAACGCCCTGGGCGCATTTGTCCTGCACCTGCGTGAACTGTCGGCCACGCCGTTCAGCACCGACGGCGCGTTGACCAACGTCACGGCGCACCCGGCAGGTCGCTTCCTGTATTGGCGCGTGGATGTGCCCGCCGGACCGTTGGGTTGGGAGATTCGTCTGGCCAACGTCACCAACGGGGATCCCCGCCTGGTCGTCCGTCGTGACGCGCTACCCACGTCCCTTGTGACCGGACCGTGGACCTATCCCTCGTGGGCGACAAGCTGGCCCTCCGGCAATCAATGGGCGGCTGCGAATGACTGGACCGGCCTGAACAACGATCCGGCCGGCAATTCCGAGTGGGGACGAATTTTGGCGTGCGGCATGGGCAATCCGCTTCAACCGGGCACGTATTACGTGGGCGTGCTCAACGCCAGTGGCAACAACAACCCGATGAGCTACACGCTGGTGAGCCGGTTCATTGGCCCGGGCTATTCCATCCCGGTCACCCCGCTGGCGTTCACCAACGGCGTGGCGCACATCACCAACCTGCCGCCGCGCGCCGTCGCGTATTTCCAGGTCAATGTGCCCACCAACGCTGAAGGCTGGGATGTGCGGCTGGCGACCAACGCCGGCGAGTCGTTGTTGATCATCCAGCGCGATGCGTTGCCCAACGTGGCCGCCGGCTCCTATTCGGCTGTCGAGCTGCGCGGCGGACGCTGGATTGAGAAACCCGGCAACGAGGAATATCTGCTCTTGCCCCCGAGTGGCGCCACCAACATCCCCGGAGGCACGTATTACCTGGCCGTGGTCAGCGAGGGGCATAACCCGAATCGCGCCAATTCTCGGATTGGCACGGGCGCGATCAGCGCAACGCTCACGAGTTTCGGTCCGATGATCGTGACCAACCTGGGCACGTTGAGCGGCTCGGACCTGGTCGCCAACGTTGCCCTGGCGGGCGGGGACGCCCAGGCCTGGCGTTTCAATGTCCCGCCGGGTGTCGAAGCCATGGAGGTCTGGTTGGAGAACAAAACCGGGAACCCACGGATGCACCTGCGCGCCGACCAGTTTGTGCCTTCGCCGTCGGAAAATTACGGTTTCGATGGCGGCCACTGGAGCACCGTGCAAAGCGACAGCCTGATCACCTGGCCCGCTCCGCTCGCTACGAACTTCACCCTTATGGTGCAGGCGCGTTCGACGGAGGCTCGGGTTTATCCGAATGCCACCTTCACGATCCGCGTGCGCCGGGTCAATTCCACGCCGCTGGCGTTTGACGGCGGCACCGTCACCATCGGGTCGGGCCACATGCCGGGCACATGGCGATATTTTGCCGTGACGGTTCCGTCCAACGCACTGGGCTGGGACATCCGGCTGACCAACGTTACCAGCGGCGACCCGCGCCTGGTGGTGCGGCGGGATTTCCCGCCAGCATCGTTGGCCACTGACAACGATTGGTTTCCAAGCACTTGGAGCACCTGGCCCAGTGGTCGTCAGTGGGCTGCCGGCACCGACTGGACGGAAAACTTCACCATGGACGCCGACGGCACGAACCGTTTGGGCCACATCTTGCAAATGGGCATGGGCAACCCGCTCCAGCCCGGCACGTACTACGTCGGCGTCATCAATGGTTCGAGCTCCGGCTACGGCGCCAACGAGATGCGTTACACCCTGGTAAGCCGGGGCATCGGGCCGGGCTTTTCCATCCCGGTCACTCCGCTGGCGTTCACCAATGGTGTGGCGCTTATTACCAATCTACCTCCGCGCGAAGCGGCCTACTTCTCGGTGGCCGTGCCTTCCAACGTGCCCAGTTGGCGGGTTCGCCTCTCGACCAACATCGGCGAGTCGCTCCTGATGATCCAACGCGGCGCGCTGCCGAATGTCGGTGGCGGCAACAACAGCGCCTATTTCATCGGTGGCGGACGCAAGATGATGAAGGTCGGCGACGAGCATTATCTGGCGCTGGCCGAGACCGGGCAGACGAACCTTCCGGCCGGAACCTATTACCTGCTGGTCGCCTCGATGGGGCAGAACCCCGCCGGGACCGGCAGTGACCGGCTCGGCACCAACACCATCTCGGCCACGCTCCAGAGTTTTGGCGTCGAACCGCCACTGAACCTGGGCACGGTGCTGCCCGGCGCCGACATTGTTCATTCCGATGCGTTGGACGGCGGCGCCACGCGCCTGTATCAGTTCACCGTGCTGCCCGGCACCTTGAGCATGGAGGTGCGCCTGGAGAATCGCGTGGGCAACCCGCTGATGTCGTTGCGGCCCGGCGAATTGGCCCCGCAATCCTACGGCGATTACGGCGAGGACGGCGGCCAGTACACCAGTTGGATGCACGATTCCCAAATCCTCGTCGGGAGCCCGACGCCCGGCATTTATACGCTTGTGGTTCACGCGCATCGCAGCGGGCCGCCGACCGCGGCAGGGCAGGTTTATCCGAACGCCGGCTACTCAATCCGCGTGCGGGTTATCGGCGACACCCCGATTGCCTTCGACGGCGGCCTCATCACCGTGACCAATCATGAGCCGAACACGTGGCGTTACTTCGTTGTTTCCAACGTCCCGGCCGATGCCCTGGGATGGGACGTGCGCCTGACCAACGTCTGGAGCGGCGATCCGCGCATCGTGATCCGCCGCGCCAGCGCGCCGACCAGTTTCACCGGGCCCGATTGGTATCCCCAACTCTACACGCATTGGCCGAGCAACTATCAATGGACTGCCGGCCACGACTGGACCGGCTATGCTCAGGATGCCGACGGCACCAACCGTTTCGGCCACACTCTTCAAATGGGTTTGAACAACCCGCTTTCCCCGGGCGGGCCTTACTACATCGGCGTCTTTAACGGGTCTTCCTCGGGCTGGGGCACCAACATCATGCGCTACACGCTCATGACCCGCGGCATCGGGCCGGGCTATTCCATCCCGGTCAACCCGGTCGCCTTCGCCAGCGGCAGTGCTGCCCGATTCGGCCTGCCCGCGCGCGACGCCGCCTACTACTACGTGGATGTGCCGTCCAACACGCCCTCGTGGAAGGTGCGCCTGGGCAATCTCGTCGGCGAATCGCTGTTGCTCGTGCAGAAAGACTACCTGCCGAACGTGCTCGGTGGCGTCGGCTACCACTACCCCGCCACCGACGTCGGCGGCGGCTACAAGATGCAAAAGGTCGGCAACGAGCATTACGTGCTCCTGCCCTCGGCGGGCCAGTCCTTCATCCCGCCGGGTCGTTACTATCTGTTGGTCGCCAGCGAGGGTCAGTTCCCCAACGCCGCCCAAGGACGCATCGGCACAAACTTTTGCAGCTTCGTGCTGCAAAGCCTCGGAGAATTGCCCGTGGACGACCTGGGCGTGGTGCCGACCAACGGCGTCAGCCGCACCAACACGCTCGAAGGCGGCGAACTGCGCGCGTATCGCTTCACCGTGCCCGCCGGGACACCGGGCTTCGAAACGCGCCTGGAGAATCGCGTCGGCAATCCGTATTTCACCATGAGAGCCGACCCGGTCCTGCCCCGGGCTTATTCGAGCTACGGCAACAACGGCGGTGCAACTTACGTTTGGTCCAGCGACCGGCTCGTGACCCTGCCCAACCCCAACCCCACCAACTATGCCCTCCTCATCCAGGCCGCGCCTCAAGGATCAACTTTCGCCGACGCCAGCTACGTGTTGCGCGTTGTGCCCTCCGCGGTGACTGCGTTGGCTCTGGATCCGGTGCTTCAAGGTTGCGGGCCCGGCGGCCAGCCTTGCACCAACGCCCTGGATTGCCGAACGCTCGCCGACAACGAGCGCGCTTTCTACCGCGTGCATGTGCCGGCCACATTGCCCGACGGCAGCCCCGTCATCGGCTGGCAACTGACGCTCTCCAACCAAGCTGGGAACGCCCAGGTGCGCGTGCGCCCGGGCGCGTTGCCCAGCGACGCAGGCCCGTCCGACCAAACCGGCTTCGTCACCGACCAGGCCGTCATTGTGCCGCCCTATTTGACGCCGGGCATTTGGTTCGTTGAGGTCAAAGGCGTCGGCCCTTCGGAATACTGCCTCTACAGTTCGGCGGTGCGGCTCTATCGGCCCGCGTGGAACATGCCAGCTCCGGGCGAGCCGATTACCACCCCCGGCCTGACCAACGGTCCGTTCTTCGCCGACACCGGTATTCAAACCAACGGGATTCCGCTGCCCCAACCCGACGGCGGCATTGATCTGGAGGCGGGCCGATTCCACTACTACGCCGTGGCCGTGCCGACCAACAACGGCGGGTTGATGCGCATGTTCCTGGAGGCCATCAGCGGCAATCCCGACGTTTTCATTCGCGTTGGCAACCTGCCCACGCTCACGCACACCGTGCCCATTCCCGTCTATGGCTCGACCGCTTACGAGCGCAGCCTGACCGGGCTGACCAGCGAATACGGCAACTGGGTACCGCGCGACGGCCGTTATACCAACGGCCTCGACAGCGGCACCTGGTTCATCGGCATTCGCGCCACGGGCACCGCCAACTGCCGTTACCGCCTGCGCCTTTCCACCGGCAACCTCACCGACCTGGCGCTCCATGGCAGCGTTACCAACCAGACCGTCGCCGCAGGCGATTGGCGCTATTACCGTTTCTTCCTGCCCACCAACGCCCCCACCAACTGGGTCTTCAGCTTCCAACAGCACATCGGCGACGTCATCGTCTATGTCCGCGACACCGTCCCGCCCGGCCAATACGCGTCGGTCACCGACTTCCGCCATTGGGCCAACGACGACAAAAACCACGCCGGCGCACTCTATCGCACCTACGATCCGCCCGGGACCTACACCAATTGGGTGCCGCCGCTCCGACCCGGCCATGTCTATTACCTCGGCTTCCGCGCCCTGACCGACGCGACCTTCAGCCTGAGCTCCAGCACCAACACCACGGCCATCGGCGATGTGCCCTCCATCGCCTTCTACGGCGGCAGTATCAGCAACGTGCTGGCGCCGGGTGAACGGCAGCGTTACACCATTGACGTGCCACCCGACGGCACGCGCTGGATCAGCAGCGCCACCCATCCGAGCAGCGTCCGTTGGTATCTCGAGCAGGGCTCGCTGCCCACCGAAACCAGCGCCGATCACCGCTGGAGCGGTGGCGGTGCCAACGTCGGCATCAACCAACTCCTCAACCAGCCCAACGGCTGGCCCTGGCTCAGTGGCTACCGTTACTACCTCGTCGTCACCAACACCTCCTCAGCCGCCCAGTCCTTCTCCTGGACGATGGACGGCCGCAACTGCGCCACCGACGACTTCGACAACGACAGCCTGCCCGATTGCTGGGAACTGCTCTACTGGCCGAGCATTTACACCCAGACCGGCTCGCAAGATTTCGACGGCGACGGCAACAGCAACCTGCTCGAATACCAGGACGGCACCGACCCGACCAACCCGCAATCCATGCTCGCTCGCCTGACGCTCAACACCGTCGGCTCCGGCTCCGTCAACGTCGTGCCCTTGCAATCGGCCTACCCGTGGGGCACGTCGGTTTCGCTCACCGCCGTGCCCGCGCCCGGTCAGGTGTTCCTGGCCTGGACCGGCCCAGGCATCTCCGGCAGCACCAATCCGTTGAGCCTGCTCATGACCACCAACCGCCACCTCACCGCCTGGTTCGGTCTCTCGAACTATGTCGCTTGCGGCTCGCTCCGGGCCGATTATCGCTTCCAGAGCAACCTCCTGAGCGCCGTCGCCGCTCCGCCCGCCCTGGCCTCCATCCACACCGGCCAGAGCTTCACCAATGACGTCGTGGACGGCGCCTCGCGCACCGTCCTGCGCTTCCCGCAGGGCACCGGCCTGGTGCTCTCCAACGCCACCTCCGTCATCCCCAGCAACACCTACACCATCGTGCTGCTGTTCAAGTTCGACACAACCACCGGCTGGCGACGCATCCTCGACACCAAGAACGCCTCGCCCGACCACGGCCTCTACGTCAACGGCGGCTTCCTCAACTTCTACCCCGCCGGCGTCCAAAGCCCGACCATTTGCGTCACCAACAACACCTGGCACCAAATTGTCGTCACCCGCGACCTCACCGGTCTCATCACCGTGTATAGCGACGGCGTGCCGCGCCTGAGCTTCAACGACACGGCCGGCTACGGCCTCATCAGCGCCGCGAACACGCTTCGATTCTTCAAAGACGACGCCAGTGACGAGTCGGCCGGCGCCGTCGCGCGCATTCGCCTGTTCACGTGCGCCCTGAGCGCCGCCGAGGTCGCCGCGCTGGATCGCCTGCCTGCGGTGCCGCCGTTGGTCCTCACCAACGCCGGTCTGGACGCCCAGCGGCGCTTCTACTTCCAGATCACCGGCCCGGCCCTGCCGCTGGTGCGCGTGCAAACCAGCTCCAACCTCATCAACTGGTCGAACGCCACCGACTACTCGAACTTCCCGGGCACCGCGTGGTACACCAACCCCACGCCCGCCACCAACCGCCAGTTCTTCCGCGCCTTCGCGCCCTGACGCACCGAGCGCCCGCGTAAATTCACGCCCCTCGCCAGGCCGTCCTTTGACCACGCTGCCTGACGAGCCTTGGATTCGCTCCTCGGGCCAAGTAGCAGCCGGGCTTCCGTCCCCCCAACCTCGAGATCTGAACCCGGCGCCGCGCCGCTCCAGCCGCACTCGTAACCTGGCGCCGGGCCGTCCGGGCGTCCCAAAACGCCCCGAGTGTGAAAGCGACCCTTGCCGGTTCACGGGCCGGCTTCATCGGCCGTGATGGCTTGCGGTCCAGTTGCCGACCGGCCGGGTTCGCGGGCTTTCCCGGCTGCATCGGGTTCCGCATCACCGCAGCGCGACGCTCACTGCGGTTTCTTTTCGGCTCAGGCTGCTCGCGCCCTGAACCGCGCCCCACGAAGCATCCGCGACCCGCAACCCGGGCCGACCCACACCCTCGGCCTGCCGCGAACCATTTCCCTCCTTTCAACCCAACAAAACGCCTTCCCGGGGCGCGCTCTCCGAACCAACCTTGCAGCGGCACGGGCGTTTGACCCGCAAGCCGCAAAAGCCCATCTTCGCTGCGAATGATTCTCGAAATCGTCAAATACGGTCATCCCGTGCTCCGACGCAAAGGCGCGCGCATTGAAACCATTGATGCCGACGTGCGCAGGCTCATCGCCGACATGCTCGAGACCATGTATGCCGCCAAGGGTGTCGGCCTCGCCGCCCAACAGGTCGGCCACGCTCTCCAACTGACCGTCATTGACGTGCGCGGCGTCACCGACCGACCCTCGACCCTCGAATGGCAGGGACACCCCGCCGAGGTGGACGCCCACATGCCCCTGGTGCTCATCAATCCCGACGTGCGCCCCTTCGGCGAAACGGTCACCGGGCCCGAAGGCTGCCTGAGCTTTCCCGAAATCTACGCCGACATCCCCCGCCCCGAATCCGCTCACGTCAAAGCGCTCAACGAACGCGGTCAACCCGTCGAATTCCGCTGCGGCGGCCTCCTCGCCCGCGTCGTTCAACACGAAGTGGATCATCTCAACGGCATCCTCTTCATTGACCGCATGTCCACCGAAGACCGGCGCGAACTCAAACCCCAACTCGACGAACTCCAGGCCGCCACCAAAGCCGCCCTGGCGGACAAAAAAATTTCCCCCGCCAAACGCGCCTGACACCCGGCGCTAAAACGCAAAACCCTCCCCACGGGCAGCCTGACCAATGCCGCGCAAAAACCCACGCCCGTGAACTCTGAACCTCGAACGTTGAACTTCGCAACGGCAGTTGCGGCGCGAGCGAGCTGAGCCACGGAGGGAACACGGATTCCACACGGACGGTTCGGGGAAAACCATTTTCACCCACCGCGTGAAGCGCCGTTTCTGCGCAAAGACCTCCCACCTGTGCCCTTCCGTGTTTCATCTGCAGCCTGAGAGGTCGAACTCTGAACAAGGACGTGCGCATGCGCCGCGCTCCAATTCGCAGTCGCGCCGGCGGAGCGCGGCTTGGGCAATCCCCCTGCCTCGAGAGAGGGAACGCGTGAGGGTGACGCACCGCGGGGCGATGAACATCGAACAACGAACAACGAACATCGAATGGAGCGTCGCCCGTAAGCCTGGGGCAATTGCAAATTGGAAATTGGCAATTGGCAATGAATCGGCGGCGCCCGCCTCTGGCGTGCCTTTTTCGGTGTCCCGCCCCAAATTTCCTCCCGGCGCAAGGGCCACTTCAACGGGTGCGCGCCGGGCGGCGGGATTGACTCGAACCGGCTGCCCGGTATGCTGCCTTGCTCCGGCGCAGGAGCGCGCATGGCTCGCGTCGCGGTTCCCGCGTCGGGAACGCTCAAGCACGTATGAAACGCACCTATCAACCGTCGAGAATCAGCCGCAAACGCCAATACGGCTTTCGCGCGCGCATGGCCACCCGCGGCGGACGCAAGGTCATTGGCAACCGCCGTCGCAAGGGCCGCAAGCGCCTCACGCCCGTCTGAGCCACCGCTCCCATGTCCGCCGCCGCCAAACCACTCGCGTTGCCGCGCTCGCGCCGGCTCAAACAGAGCCGTGAATTCGCGCAGGTGCGACGCGACGGCGAGCGCCTCGTGCACGGTTGCCTCATCGCCAACTGGCGTCGCCTCGCCCCCGGCGCGGTCTCGCGCCTGGGCGTCGTCACCGGGCGCGCGCTCGGTCGCGCCGTGATCCGCAATCGCGCCCGGCGCTGGCTGCGCGAGGCGTTTCGCGTGCATCAGGCCGAATTGACCGCGCCCGTCGAACTGGTCCTGGTCGCGCGCCCCTCCATCCTGAAATGCTCCTGGCGCGATGTGGAAAACGATTTTTTAACCGTCATGCGGCGCGCAGGGTTGCTGAAGCCTGACGCTGCCTCCGCCCTCGCCGCGCCCCAATCAAATTCGCTCTCTTGAACCGCTCCGCTGTCCAATCCCCCAAAGCTGCCGGCCCGCTGGCGATGCTGCTTGCCGGGTTGATTCAGCTCTACCGCTGGACGCTCTCGCCGCTTCAGGTTTTTGTGTTCGGCCCGCTGGCGCGATGCCGCTTCTCCCCGAGTTGTTCGGCGTATGCGATGGAGGCGTTGCAAACGCACGGGCTGGGGCGCGGCGGCTGGCTGGCGTTGCGCCGACTGTGTCGCTGCCATCCCTGGGGCGGCTGCGGACACGACCCCGTGCCGCCGGCTCGCGCGCGGGATTGAGATTTCAACGGCATGGACCGCACCTCGATCATCGCTGTCATTGTTTGCATCGTGGCCATCGGCCTCTGGACGATGGTGATCGTGCCGAGGCTTTATCCGCCGCAACCGCTGCCGCCCGGTGCCCCCCATCCGACCGGCACCGCCGCGACGCCCGCGCCGGCCGCGCCGGCGACCAATCCGCCCATGCCCGCGCCCGTCCCTGCACCTTCCAGCACGCCGACCGCGGCCGCGCAACCCGCCCGCCCGGAGTTTATCGCCCAGGGCGAAGAACAAACCCTCGTGCTCACCAACGCCAACGCCCGCTACACCTTCACCTCCCTCGGCGGCGGCTTGAAACGCATCGAACTGCTCCATTACCCCGAAACCGTCTCGCGCGGACGCCGCAAAAGCACCGCCATGACCAATGACCTCGCCGAACTCAACGCGCTGGTGCCCGTGCCCGTGCTGGCGGTGTTGGGCGACGCCAGCGTGCAGGGCGACGGCGTGTTCACACTCACACGCACCGGCGAGGCCGTCCGTGCCGAAAAAACGCTCCCCAACGGCCTGCGCATCATCAAGGAATTCCAGCCCACCACCAACTATCTGGTCGCTGCCAGCGTCCGACTGGAAAACGCCGGCCAGGCGCCCCTCTCACTCTCGCCGCAAGAATGGATCGTCGGCACCGCCACGCCGATGGGGCCCGACGATGACGGCACAGCGATTGGCCTCATGTGGTATGACGGTCGCAGCAAGGACGAGATCGGCCCCATGTGGTTCGAAAACCGCACGCTCGGTTGTTTCCCCGGCGTGCCGCGTCCCGAATACCGCGCCGGCCTGAGCAACGTCGTCTGGGTCTCGGCGCACAACCAGTTCTTCGCGCTCGTTGCCATGCCGCAGGCGCCCGCGCCCCAGGTCGTCGCGCGCCCGGTGCCCCTGCCACGCGCCGAAACCCAAACCGGCGTCGCCACCGCCGGCCATGCCCCGGTGGGTGTCCAGGTGGCACTGGCGTATCCGGCCCTTCAACTGGCACCGGGTCAAGCGCTCGAACAACGATTCCATTTCTTCGCCGGGCCCAAGGAGTATCGCACCCTCGCCCGGCTGGCCAACCGCTTCAAAAACGACGTGGACCTGGTCATGGGTTTCGGCGGGTTCTTCGGCTTCTTCTCCAAGGCGTTGCTGCTCTCGATGAACTGGTTGCACGAAGCCTTCAAGATGGGCTACGGCTGGGCGATCATCGTCATCACCATCCTCATCAAGCTGCTGTTCTGGCCGTTGACCGCCGCCAGCACCCGCTCGATGAAACGCTTGCAGGCCCTTCAGCCGCAGATGAAGGCCATCCAGGAGAAATACAAGGACGACCCGGCCAAGATGAACAAAAAGCTCATGGAGTTCATGAAGGAACACCGGGTCAGCCCCCTCGGCGGTTGCCTGCCCATGCTCCTGCAAATGCCCGTGTTCATCGGCTTCTTCTACATGATCCGCAGCGCCATCGAATTGCGCGGCGCGCGCTTTCTCTGGGTCGCCGACCTCTCCAAGCCCGACACGCTCTTTGTGATTCCCGGCCTGACGTTCATTCCGTTCCTGAGCACCTCCGAAGGGTTTCCGTTCAACCTGCTGCCCCTGTTGATGGGCGCGACGATGCTCTGGCAATCGCACCTCACGCCGCCCTCGCCGGGCATGGACCCCATCCAGCAGAAGATGCTGCGCTTCATGCCGCTGATCTTCCTGCTGTTCCTCTACAATTTCTCCTCCGGCCTGACGCTCTACTGGACCGTGCAGAACCTGCTCACGATTCTGCAAACCAAGCTCACCAAAGCCACCGAACCGGTCGCAGCCACCGCTCCGGCTTCACCCTTGACGCCCCAGCCCAAAAAGAAAAAATAGCGCCCCAGCGGCCCGCAACAGCCGCCGCAACACCAACGCTCAACCGGCAAGTGCCCAGCACAACAAACCCGCACAAAACCAGCGCCCATGTCCACCCCGGCCAAGCCCATCCTTGAAAAACTCCTCGAACTGCTCGGCTTCCAGGCCACCGTCGAGGAACACCAGCTCGAAGAGGGCATCCTGCTGGAAATCAAGACCGACGATTCGGGCCGACTCATCGGACGCCAGGGCCAGACGCTCTCCGACCTCCAATACCTCACCAACCGACTGCTCTATCAGCAGGACCCCAACGCCCAGAAGGTCACACTCGATGTCGCCGGCTACCGCGCCCAGGCCCGCGAGGCCCTCATCAAAAAGGCCCGCGAAGCTGCCGAAAAAGTTCGCCGCTGGGGCGAGGTCGTCGAACTCGAACCCATGAACGCCTTCGACCGCCGCATCGTCCACCAGGCCCTCAAAGACGACCCCGACATCGAAACCCGCAGCGTCGAGGTCGAGGGCACTGACAAGAAGGCGATTCTGCTGCGTCCGAAACACTAGCGGCGCCCCCAAACCGGCCACGCACGGCGTGTTGCTTCGCATCGCGCGCTCGTTCGTGCTGGCCGGGCAACCCCGCCCGGACTTCACCGCCCGGCTTTGGCGAGCTGCTCCTCGATCTGCTTCCGCGCCGCCTCGGCTTCCGCCCGCACCGACGGGTCCGCCGCAGCCGCCTCTACCAGCGCCAGCGCCCGCGCGCACGGCACACGGGCCAGACCCGACAGAACACGACGTTTGTCCTCTGTGCGCGTCGCCACACGCAACATCGCTTCCAATGCACCGATCCGTTGCTCGGGGGCCAGCGCGGCGCTCGACTCGCTGGCCAGGCGCACCGCGCCCGCAATCGCCAGCGACCGCAGCCCTGCGTCGTCAGCCTCCTGCGCCAGCACTGTCAGTTCCGGCAACAACGACGCATCCCGCGCTTCGCACAACGCGCGCGCGGCGGCAGTGCGCACGCCCGGTTCGGCAGATTTCAAACCCGCGCGCAGCACTTCACGCAACGGCTCGCTCACAAACAACGCGCAGACGCGGAACGCCGCCGACCGGGCCGGCGGCGCCGCCGCGCTCAAAACCCGAGCAAGCGCCGGGGCATGCGGCTCGGCCAACCGCCCATTTCGTTCCGCGAGCGATTCAAACACGTCCAGAATCTCCGCCCGCAACGCCTCATCCGGCGCGCGCACGAGCAGTTCGCCAAGCTGCGCCACATGCGCGGCCTCCGCCAACCGGCTCAACGCCTGCAACGCCGCGTGGCGCACGTCGCCGCTGACCTCGCCAACCTGCTCCAGCAGCGCCGGCACCGCCGCCGTCTCGCCCCGCTCGCTCAACGCCCGGATCGCTTCCACCTGCTGCCGCGCCGGCGCCTGCCGCAGTTCCGCCACCAACGCATCGCAAACCGCCCCGCGGCGCAGGCTCACCAGCGCCTCGCGCGCCGCCTTTTGCTCCGCCGCCTCGCTCGAAGTCGCGGCCACGATGAGCAACGGCACGTGACTCGCATCACCCAGGTCGCCCAGCGCGCGCCACGCCGCCGTCCGCACCGTCACGTTCGGGCTGCGGGCAACCCCGAGCACCGCAGCAACGCACGTCGGGTCGCCCCGCTCCCGCAACAACTCCAGCAGGGCGACTTGCAGCGGCGGTTCGGCGCGGGACAGCACGGCGATCAACGCGCGCGTTACTGCCGGGTCGGGGGCCGTGCGTGCCACCGCCAGCGCGGCAAATTGAGCCGCCGCATCCGGCCCGGTGAGCGCCGACTCGATCCGCCCGGGCAGCCGGCGACCCGCGCATCGCAACAACCCGGCGTGAGCGGCGATGCGCACCGGTTCAGGCTCATCGCTTCGGGCCAGCAGGGCAAAAACACTCCGCGCAGTGCGTGACCTACCGGCGGCGAGTTCGGCTTCCGCCGCAAGCAGCAGCGCTTCACTCACCGCCAAACGCGCTCCCGGAACGACGCGTCCCCGCGCACCTTGGAGCGCCGCCAGCGCGTCGCGCCCGCCAATGCGTCCGAGCGCGCGCGCCCCGGCGCTCGCAACCGTCGGGTCGGCGTCGCCCAGCAGCGACGTGAGCGCGGGCACGGCACGGGCGTCCTGGCGCCAGCCGATCGAATCCGCAATGCCGGCGCGGAGCAGGCCGGTGGTTTTGGCCAGGGCGTCTCGCAACGCGGCGTCTGCTTCCGCGCCGGGGATCGCCTCCAGCGCGTGGCGCGCGGCCTGGGCGAGCGGTTCGTTTGTCAGCAGCGCACTCAACGCGGGCACCGCGCGAGCCGTCCCCACCAGCCGCAGGTGCTTGCACGCCTCAGCCTTGGCCACATTTGGCGCGTCGGACTCAAGAACGCTCAGAAGCTCGGTCTCGGTGCGGCGCAGCTCGCCGCCGCCGGTTGAGACGACGATGAGCAGAAGCACCACGCCGCCGCCCGCGCGGGCCAAAATTTTGGTCAGAATGGATGGCATAAGGGCGCGTGCGGTGATTCAGATCAACCACGGCGGGCGCGGCGCGTACGCCAGCAGCCGGTTCGCCTCCGGGTCACCGATGAAGGCCGAGGCGCGGCCGTCCCAGACCAGCGAGCGCTTCAACACCAGCGCGATGCCGCCCACCAAGATGAGGTTCATCGCGCGCGCCGCCGTTTCCGCGTCGCAAATCGTTGGCCGCCGCGTGCGAACGCATTCCAGAAAATTGCCGGAATGACTCTCCGAACGATACGCGTGCCAGTCGGTCGCCCGGATCGGCTCGCGCAACAGATGCTCCGGCTCGGCAACGAGATTCGACCGGTCCACCGCAATGCGGCCTTCCGTGCCGACGAAACACGCCCCGCCCTCGCCGCCAACGCGCTCACCCGGATGCGCCCCCGAATGGATCACCACGCCGTCGCGCAAGTGATAGCGAATGACTGCCTCGCGTCCGGCTGCGGGCGGGGTGTATTCGATTTCAACCGGCACGTTCGGATCCGGATCCACCACCCAGTGGATGAAATCGTAGTGGTGCGGCGACCAGTTCACGTCGCCCACGAAACAGCCCGGCAGCGCGTGACCGGCTTCGCCGTTGAACGGACGCCACGGCAACGGGCCGAGCCACAAATCCCAGTCGAACCCCGGCGGCACGGGTTTGCTTTCCATTGCGCTCCACGGCGTCGGGAAAAACGCCCCCGGCTGACGATACGCGTAAACCTCCTTGAGCCGCCCGATGCGCCCGTTGCGGATCAACTCGCACGCGATTCGGAAACGGCCCGAATACTCCGAGCGCTGTTGCGTGCCCGCTTGATACACGCGCCCAAACCGGCGCGCCGTTTCGACGAGCACCGCGCTTTCGCGCACCGTGATCGCAACCGGCTTTTCGCAGTAAACATCCTTGCCCGCGCGCATCGCCAGCACGGCCATCGGCGCGGCCCAGTGATACGGCAACGCCAGCAACACCGCGTCCACGTCCGCACGCGCCAGCACCTCCCGGAAATCGTTGTGCGCGCTCACACCGTTGAAGGAGGCGACGCCGAACCGTTGGGCGTAAATTTCGTTGCACCGGCGCTGCGCGTGTTCGCGTCGTTCCCGGCGCACGTCGCACACCGCCACGACCTGCACGTCCGGGCGCGCGGCGTAACCGCCCGGCACATACGTCCAGGCGCCGCCCAGCAGATGACCCGTCCCCTGCCCGCCCAGACCAATGAACCCCATCTGAATGCGTTCGCTCGGCGGGCGCCAGCCCCCGCGCCCTAGCGCCGACGCCGGAATCAACGCCGGCGCGCTCAACACGCCCCCGGCAAAAAGCGCACTGCGACCCAAAAAGCGTCGGCGGGAGAGCACGTTCGCGGACAGGCTCATGGTCTTGTGTCACCCCGTGCGCAAAGGCGCACGCGGTGGCAGGCCCATTTCTGCGTCTTCCTTCGGGCGGCATCAAGCGCGGAAATTCGAGTCGCCCGATTCAACGTGGTTGACCCAAACCCGCCGTGCGCCCGGAAACGGATTCGCCTGAACCAAGCCTGAAAACCCCGCATGCCGCGCGCTCGCGCCCGCAAACGAAGACGGCGCGCGGCACAGAAACCCGGTGGCATGGCCACGCCAGCTTGAACAAAATCGCGCGGCGGCCGGCGCGTCGCCGGTGCTCACGCCATTACGCGAATGTGTCGAAGCGCGCCGTTGGCAGAGGAAATCTACCTGGTGCAGGCAACGGCGGATTGTCGTTGGAGGTGTGGCCGTTCAACAGTCGTTTGTCCCGGCACTGCATTCTCCGAGGTTCACCGCAATCGCGCGTCGCGCCACCAGGCCGCATGACCGTCCAGGTACAGCCGGTTGCGTCCGCGCGGATGGGGCGCGCGTCCACGCCGCTCGGCCTCGACGCCCGACGCGGTGGTCGGGAAATACACATCGGTGACGAATTCAACCTCTGCCGGGCCGCTGACGATGCCAATGAGCGGATTCGCGGCCTGTGTCAGGTCGGCGATGGCCTGCGCGCGCGTTTTGCGCCAGAAGTTGTCGGTCACAACCGGATCGTCCGGTCGGTCAAAACGCCACATCCAGTAACCAACGCGGGGGGCATCGGGACGAGTCGAGACCGCCTGCCAGACCTGCAGCACGTCGGCCCACGCGCGCCCGCGTGTGGCGGGACATTGCCACGGGTCCTGCGGCAACAGGGCATGGCTCAAGACGACGGCCGCCCAGCCCGCGCGCGGGTCGGAAGGCGGCCACGTGGTCCAGGGCCGGTAACCGCCGGGCAGAGCGATCTTGAGGTCGCGGCGGTCGGGAAAACGTTCTGCGTGTTCGGCCAGATAGAGTTCCCAGGCCAGCGCCTGCTGGCGAAGGTTGGAGCGGCAACCGGTCGCGGCCGCCAGTTGCCTGCTGCGTCCCAGGGCGGGCAGGAGCAATCCGATCAGCAGCGCGATCACCGTCGTGGTCACAAGCAACTCCACCAGCGTGAAGCCTCGCCGCGAGCGTCGAACCGTCGGCGGAATCGCGCTCCGCGGGTCCTTGAAACAATTTCCGAGCAGCCGTCGGGAAAAAAGGCGCGCTGGTCGGTCAGCGTGGCAATGCAAAGGCCACATAGGCATCACCGGATTTGGTGCCCATCTTGCCGCCCCCGCAGGCAATGACAACAAACTGTCGCCCGGCAGCTTCATAGGTGGCCGGAGTGGCGTAACCGCCGGCAGGCAGTTGGGTTTGCCACAGCAACCGACCATTGCGTTTGTCAAAGGCGCGGAACATTTCGTCTTTGGTCGCGGCAATGAAGACCAGCCCGCCTGCGGTGACGACCGGGCCGCCATAATTTTCCGTGCCGGTGGGCGGCAGGCCGCGCGCGGTCAGTTCCGGGAACTCACCCAGCGGCACGCGCCAGCGATATTCGCCGGTGTTGAGGTCAATCGCGTTGAGCGTGCCCCAGGGCGGCTTCACTGCCGGATAACCTTCCGGGTCGAGCCATCGGTGATAGCCGGTGAAGGTGTAGGGGATGATGCCCACGGCGTCACCGCTCTCGACTTCGCTCAGTGTTGCGCCGTCGTTTCGCGGGTCGGCGGGAGCGTTGGGGTGGAGCAGATAATCGGTCAGGGCCGCCTTCTGGCGTGGGGAGAGAAACGCAAACGAGGGCATCACGCCCTTGCCCGTGTCGAGGAGCTTGAGGATGTCCTCGGGTTTGAGTTTCTGGCCGATGGCGAGCAGGGAGGGAACGTTCTGCGTGGCGTTGCCCGCGCGGTCCAGTCCGTGACAGCCGGCGCAGATTTGGCTGTAAAGCGCCCGTCCGCTGGTGGGCGCGCCCGGAATTTCGCGGGCGGCCTCGACCATGGTGAGCACCCAGGCCATTTCGTTGGCGTTGACGTAGAGCACGCCATCCGGGTCGGCGGCCGCCCCGCCCCATTCGGCCCCGCCGTCCAGACCCGGAAAAATGATCGTGCCCTCGCGGCTGGG
>JAOAIM010000201.1 GCA_026414705.1 Verrucomicrobiia bacterium
CTTCTTCGGCAGGGCCGGTTTGCCGCCCTCGCAGGTGGCGACCTACCGCGTGGGCAACTCGGAGGTTGCCCTTTTGGTTTGCTCCATTCCCTGGCCTGAAGAACACGGCGTGCTCATCGCCGGACATCCGCGCTTGAACCCGTGGCGATACAACTCCTCCCATCCGACCAACAACCCCGGCGGCTACGATCTTTGGGTGGACCTTGTGCTCGCCGGCAAAACCAACCGCATCAGCAATTGGAGCGAGCAACCCCAGATCATCCGCTGAACCTCAACCCGACTCCGACCATGATCCGCGGCACTTCCGCACCGAAACAACCGTTGACCATCACCTGGCAGGACTGGGCGTGGTGCCCCATGATTCGCATCGCCCGCCGTCGCTCTCGAAACCCAATTCGCCCCCGCCCCGGGCGGGTGAACTGTCCTCGCCCTCCCGCCGCGTCACGAATCGGCTTGAACGGCGCTCGCTCTGGCCGCTCCACACCGGGTGGTTTCACCCTCGTCGAGTTGCTGGTCGTGATCTCGATCATCGCCGTGCTGGCGGCGATGCTCATGCCGGCGTTCGCACGCGCGAAACGTCAGGCCCAGATCATGAAAGCCCGCAAAGACATCGGCGAACTGGTCAACGCCTGCACCAGTTACGACTCGCATTACAGCCGCCTGCCCATGTCCGCCGCTGCCGTGCAATCGGTGCTCAACCTCAACCCGCCGCGCGATTTTACCTTTGGCGGCATCATCGGTGGCGTGCTCATCGAATCGCCCGGCAACTACAAAACCAACAACAACGAGGTCATCGCCATCCTGCTGGACTTGGAGAACTATCCAAACGGCGTGCCCACCATCAACCAGGGCCACGTCAAAAACCCGCGCCGCACCAAATACCTCAACCCGCCGATGGTCAGCGACACCGTCTCGCACGGCGTCGGCTTGGACGGCGTCTTCCGCGACCCCTGGGGCAACCCCTACATCATCAGCTTTGACGCCAACAACGATGGTAAGGTGCGGGATGCCTTTTACGCGCGACAGGCGGTCTCGCAGGACACCGGGCCCACGGGCCTCAACGGCCTTTACAACTCCCGCGATGCCAACGGCAACGGTGACAACTTTGAATACAGCGGCCCGGTGATGGTCTGGTCTGCCGGCCCGGACAAGCAGGTGGACCCAACCGCCAAAGCCACCTCGGGCGCAAACAAGGACAACGTCCTGAGCTGGAAGCAATGAACGGCGCCGTCCTCACCCAGGTCGCTGGCCGGTGCGCGCTGGCGCCTTCAGACGCGGCGCGAAGCCCCGTTGGCGGCTCGGCCCTGTCTCCGGTTTTGCGCCCGCCCGCAGCGCGCAGCGGGGCGGCCTTCACGCTCGTTGAACTGCTCGTCGTCATTGCCATCATGGCCGTCCTCGCCGCCATTACTGTCCCGGCCTTCAAGAACATCCGGCAGGAGGACGCCTTCGTCGCCGCGTCACGCCAGTTGCTCGACGACGTCGCGGGCGCGCGCCAGTACGCCATCGCGCAACGCACAACCGTTTACATGATTTTTTGCCCGCCCGGGTTTTGGAACGACCCGGCCTTCCCGCCGCCTGCGGCCCCGCAATTTGCTCGCCGCACCAATCTCTTCGAGAAGCAATACGTCGGCTACACCTTCCTCACCCTGCGCAGCGTGGGTGACCAGCCGGGGCGCACCTCGCCCCGGTATCTGAGTGACTGGCGCGCGCTGCCCGAAGGCACGTTCATTCCGCCCTGGAAATTCATCCCGCCGACCGCCTACCGCCGCATCACCGACCCGTCCACCGGCCAGTTCTTCGACGTGTATGGCTTTGCCACGAACAACATCTTCCCGTTCCCGACCGACGACACCCTGCCGGTGGGCGGGCGCCACGTCACCTTGCCCTACATCGCGTTCAACTACCTGGGCCAGCTCACCGTGGACGGTGTCAACCCGGCCGGCCGCGACGAATTCATTCCCCTGGCTCGCGGCGCGGTGCTCGTTGCGCGCGACAGCACCAAAACGCCGCAAGCGGTTGTGCCCACCGTCGAGGAGCGCCCGCCGGGCAACAGCACCAACGCGTTCAACCTCATTCGCATTGATTGGTTGACCGGACGCGCCCGCGTCGAACGCCAGCGCATCGGAGGCACCTGATGAAACTGCGCGCCAGACCCACCCGCATGAATCCGCTCGGTGCAAACACCCGGCGCGGCCCAACTCGCTCAAGCGCCGGTCGCTCAACCGCCTCGGTCGCCGATTTTCCATCCACAGCCGGCGTCGCTTCTCATTCCCTGCACCCTGCAAACCTGCGGGACGCTGCACGGCAACCCGGCGCGACGACGCTCTCTTGCAGCACTTGCGCCTCCCGCGCCGTCGCTGCGTTCACGATGGTCGAAATCGCGCTCAGCCTTGCGATCATCGGTTTTGGTCTGGTCGCCATTATCGGCGTGCTGCCGTTGGGCCTGAACGTTCAGCGCGAGAACCGCGAGGAGGCGATCATCCAGCAGGACGCCACCATCTTTCTGAACGCCATCCGCTCCGGCGCACGCGCCCTGGACGACCTCACCAACGCCGTCTTCGCCATCACCAACTTCTGGACCTACTACGAGATCACCCCCACCGGCACCAACGCCGGTCCCTCCGACGAAGACGGCTACGACTGGTTCGGCTCCGTCACCACCTCGCGCCCCGTCCCGCAAAACGCCATGCGCCTGACCAACGGCTTCCGCATCGTCGGCCTCCTCTCCACGCCCAAATACCAGTTCACGACGGCCCCGCCGGGTTTCTTCAGCAACTACGTCGTCGCCTACGTCCGCGCCATGAGCGGCCTGGCGGCGGAAAAATTTCCGCAGGACAACCCCGACGTGCGCATGGACGCGTTCAAGTATCGAATGATCGCCGAAAACGTCGAACTGCCCGTGCCACCGAACCTCGACCCCGCCGCCACCAACCCGCCCGAGCGCCAACTCACGCACAACCTGCGCGAGGTGCGCCTGCTGTTCCGCTGGCCGCTTTATGCCAGCGGCCAGACCGGCAACGGCCGACGCGTCTTCCGCACCCTCGTCGCCGGCCCCCTCACCAACGAACCGCCCGGCGGCGTGACGTGGTTTTTCCAGCAGCACCAATTCGCCAAAGCCCCGTGACATGACGCTGCGACGAACATCCCTTGAGCTTTTGGCGCGCGCCCATCAGAACGCCCGCCCGGCGACTCAGCGGCGTGGGGGCTGGCCGCGGCCCATCCACGCGCAGGTGAGCCGCGCACCCGACGCCTTCTCACTGGTGGAAGTCCTCATCGTCACGGCCCTGCTTTCGGTCATCATTCTCGGTCTGGTCGCCATGTTCGGTCAGACCCAGCGCGCGTTTCGACTGGGGATGACGCAGGTGGACGTGATGGAGGGCGGGCGCATGGCGGCGGACCTCCTCCAGCGCGAACTCGAACAAATGGCGCCGGCCTACCAGCCGCGCGTGGGCCGACTGCCCAACAACCGCCCCATCCTCCAACCCAACTTCGTCGCTTACATGCCCGACTTCGCCCCGCTGACGCAGGCCCTGCCCGGCAGCGCCCGTCAGCGCACCAACCTCCTTTACGACGTTTTCTTCGTCACGCGCCGCAACCAGGAATGGATCGGCATCGGCTACTTCGTGCGCATCGCCAATCCGGTCACCGGCGCGCTTTCGTTGCCGACCGCCAGCGTGCCCTCGGCCACCCTGCTGGCCGGCTCGCTTTACCGCTTTGAAACCAACGCCCCGCCCCTCTCCGGGCGCACGATCGGTCAGATGTATGACGAATTCAGCCGCGCCACGCTCCATGCCGCGCGCGCCAGCAAAATTCTCGACGGCGTGCTCCATCTGCGCGTGCGGCCCTTCAACACCAACGGCGAACCCATCCTTTACGACCGCGGCCCTTACGGCGTTTCCGCCAGCGGCACCCAAACCAACGCCACCATCATCCTTTCTGACACTGTGCCCGGCGAAGTCGCGCAGTATTTCTTCCTGAGCAACGCCGTGCCCGCGGCGCTGGACGTGGAGTTGGGCGTGCTGGAAGACGACGCCTGGGAACGCTACCTGGCGCTGCCCGAAGGCCTGAGCCGCTACCGTTACCTCACCAACCTCACCGGCCGCGTCCACCTCTTCCACCAACGCATCCCCGTCCGCAACGTGGACCCGAACGCTTACCGATGAAACTCCGCCGTTCCAACCGCAAACCCGCTCCCCGGCGGCAAACGCCGCGAACCGGCGCGGCTCAATCCTCACGGTTCGATGCCCGGCGTTCGACGTTCCCGGCCCAACAGGGCGTTGCCCTCGTCGTCACGATCATTCTCATTTCCGTCATCACGTTCCTGACGATCGCCTTCCTGGCGCTGAGCCGCCGCGAAAAGGGCGCCATGACCACCACGGCCGACCAGACCACCGCCCGCCTGGCCGCCGACGCCGCCCTCGAACGCGCCCAGGCCGAAATCCTCGCCCCCGTTCTGGCGCTCACCAACGCCCAAAAATTCGGTTTGCTCGTCTCCACCAATTTCATCAACTGGCGCGGGTTCGACCCCGCCGCTTTGGACCCGCGCACCAATGTCAACTTTGAATACCGTGTTGATGGCAACCCGCTCACCGCCAACGACGCCATCCGCAACCTGCTCAACCTGTATTTCAGCCCGCGCCCACCGGTCTTCGTCACCAACCGCCTCGCCCCGCCCTTCGGCAGCAACGAATTCCGCTTTTACCTCGACCTCAACCGCAACGGGCGTTACGACCCCAGCGGCCTCTGGCCTGTCATCAGCCCCGACCCGGCCAACCCTTACTACGACCTCAACGGCAACCTCATGCCCGCGCCCGTGCCCGGTAACACCCTCAGCAACTTCTTCATCGGCGACCCTGAATGGATCGGCATTCTGGAGCGACCTGACCTGCCGCATTCGCCCACCAACCGGTTCGTCAGTCGCTACGCCTACGTCGCCATTCCCGCCAGCAAAACCCTCGACATCAACTTCATTCACAACCAGGCCTTCCGGCCCGAAAAATCCGCGCTCGATCCTCAGGGTCGTGACTTCTACCGCAATCAGGGCGTCGGCACCTGGGAAATCAATCTCGCTGCGTTCCTCTTTGACCTGAACACCAACGTTTACGCCTGGGGCTGGGAATACTTTTACGACCCGCTCAGCGCGTTCCCCCCGCGGGGCAACGCCTTCGTGGACGCCGCGGCCATTTACCGCTGGCGACTCAACGGGCCCGTCGGCCTCCAATACAACCTCCCCAGCGTCGGCGCGCTCTATGGCCCCAACGCCACGATCGCCTTCGGACGCGACATGATTGACGGCTACTCCGCGGGCCCGCTCATGCTCCTGCCCGGCGGCTATCTCCTCAACGACCCCGATCTCCTCGACGCCGGCGGCAGCAACCTTGACGACCGCACCCGCCCCTGGCCCGGCGCCGACACCCCCAACCACTTCTTCAGCACGCAGGACTTCTTCGACCGCACCAAAACCACCATGCCCGGCGCGCCCCTGGGCATCGCCGACCGCCTCCTGGCCGCCGGCACCAACCAAAGCTCCTACGACCGCTACACTTTCTACCGCTTGCTCGAACAACTCGGCAACGATTCCGCACCCGACCCCGACGAGCGCCTCAACCTCAATTACATCAACATCGGCGGCTTCCGCGCCACCAACTTCGTGGACTGGGACTCGCCCCAGGTCCAGGCCCGGCTCGGACGGCGCGGCTCGGAGGTCTTTTTCCTCAACGCCGCCGAGCGTCTGATCCGCACCTACACGGGCAACAAGTTCGGCGCCACCAACATCCCCGTCTATGTCAACGGCACCAACTGGTACACCCCCGCGCTCCATCGCCTGCTTCAGGTCGCCGCCAACCTTTGGGACGCCACCACCAACCGCACTTTCCCAGACGGCGTGCCGTTCCCGACCGTCTTCCGCCCGCAGTTCGAGCGGCGGCCGGGCCCGCGCGGGGCCGACATCTACATCACCAACTACGTCGAGGTCACCAGCGTGGATCAACTCACCGGCACGTTGCGCGACGTGACCGATCCGATCGTAGCGGCCAACGTCCAGCCCAACGACCTGATCTTCGGCGTGCCACTGGTCGTCAGCGCCCGCAAGGGCCTGCCCAACTTCAACGAAATCGCCTCCGAAACCGTCGTGCAGATCACCCGAAAGGTCCAGCTCACCAAGGCCCGGCAGGGCGGCGCCGCCGCGATCAACGGCACCAACCAGCTCTTTGTCATCGGCATCTCCAACGCCCTCGGCGCGGAGTTCTGGAACTCCTACCTGACCGCCTTCACCCGGCCGGTCGAAATCCGCCTGACCAACTTTGTCTCCATCCAGCTCACCAACGAGTTCGGCCGGCCGCAGGGCGACCCGCGCGTGCAGCGCGCCAATCCCCTGCACACCCTCGCCGTCGGCCTGCGCCTGACCAACTTCTGGCCCGGTTGGAACGGACGCGACGCCGGCGGGCCGTCGTTCATCGTCCCGCTGCAGACCAATGTAATCTTCCAGGCCGACAACGCCGCCTACCTCCAGACCCCGAGGCCCGGACGCTTTGTCACCCTTGAGGAAGGCGAACGCACGCGAAATCAAAACGGCGACTTTTACTTCCCACGCTGGTGGCTCACCGTCACCAACCGCATCC
>JAOAIM010000202.1 GCA_026414705.1 Verrucomicrobiia bacterium
AGATGTGTATAAGAGACAGCCCGATACCAACGCGCGTCGCCGCTGATTGAAGTCGGATGGCTGAGCCGGTTGGTCGTGGCGACAAGGTTCGACGCGGCGACCGTCCAGGTGGTGAGGTTGGTGGAGGTTTCCAACCGGTACGCCTGGCCGAAGACCGATTCCCACTCCAACACCAGGTTTGCATTGCTGCGGGTGACGCTCGTGATGCGGAACGGCGCGTCGTAGGGATTCCGGATGACGAGCATCACGGGCAAATGGTCCGACGCGGTGGCCGAGTCGTTGCTGAACAGATTCGGTGGGAGCGGATTGAGCAGGTCGGTGCGAAAAACAAAACCGGTCTGGACATGCGCCCAGAGCAACGCGTTGGGCAGGATGTAATCGAGCCGGCTGTTGAGCGTGCCCTGGATGGAGAAGGTGTTGATGCTGCCGGTGACCGGGTTTCTGGGGTTGGTGAGCTTCAGTCCGGTCAGCGGGCTGAGCAACCGTTGAATCGCCAGCGCGTTGGTGTCCGAGTCGTTCAAATCCCCCGTCAGCACATACGGGTCGTAGGGGTAATGCACGAAGAGGTTGGTGGCGAAAAAGTTCGTGATGGCGGCGGCTTCGGCGGCGCGTTTGGCGGCGGCGTCCTCGTAGGTTGTGCCGGAGGTGGCTTTCAAATGCACGGTGAACACGTGCAGCGGGCGGGCAAACCCCGGCACGGCAATCTCCGCCTCAAAGAGGTCGCGCGTGAAATTGTCCAGCGCGTTGTTGGCGTTGCTGTAACCAAACGCCCGCAGATCTATCCCGTCGAGCCACGAGGTCGAGCGCGTGATGGGAAACCGGCTGGCGATCATGCTGCGAATCGCGCCATCGGTGCCGGAATTGCGGGCCAGCCACCAACCCGGCAGAAACGCGTTGATGAAGTTGGTCATCTCGTAGGACAGGTCGAAGGGAATTTCCTGAAACGTGATGATGTCCGGGTTCAGGTGCTGGACTTTGCGGGCGATGGCGCGCACCTGCGGCGCGTTGGTGCTCCAGTTGGTGGCGCCGTTGCCCTTCACGTTCCAGGTCAGCAACGAAATCGTGTTGGTGGACAGGAAATTGGTCGGCGGCGGCGCGAGCTCACTGAAGGTGACCAGCAAATCATCAATCGCCAGCGCGTTGTCCGTGCCCACGTCGTCCACATCCTGCCAGCGTAACACCAACTCCTCGCCCGGCGCGACGCTCACGCCCGAAAGCAGCACGTTGGAAAACACCTGCCGATTCGCCGCCGCGTTGCCGTCCAGCGCACTGGAGCTGCCCGACAGATTCGGCGAGACGAAATTCAGCGCGGGGAAATTCGACCAGTTGCCCGTCGCCCAGAGGTTGGTGATGGGCGGGGCCGCCACCCGCCAGGCAAAGCTCAGCGCCTGCGCCGTGGTGCTGCTGCCCGAACGCCACTGCTCGCCGGTGTAGGACACGGTGATGTTGGTGATGAGGTGGGGCGTGTCATTGGTGAAGCGCACGCCGAAGAAGATCGTGGCGGTCGCGGCGCTCGCCAGCGAGCCCAGCGCGCGGTCGGAGGGCGGATTGACGCCGTTGACGCCGAAGCTGTAGAGGCCACCGGTCGTGCTGGATCCCGTGCCGGCGAGGTAGTTGGTGAAGTCGCTGCTGCCGCGCGTCGCATACCAGCCCGGCAGGGTGACGTTGTTGACCCACGGCCCGCCGCTCGCGCCCAGCGCATCAAAGTTGTTCGAATACGCGCCGGAGCTGAGGGGGATCTGGCCGTTGGCCTGCCCGCCCCGCAGGGCGATCCATCCTGCCAGTGCCGTCACCACAAACGACCGAATCTTCATGAACGACGCCCTGAATCTAGCCCGGGTTGGCCGCGCGGGCGAACGCTCCCGGCCCGGGCTCAAATGTCCTCCGTTTCCGTCGTGACGGTTTGGGTGTCGCCCCGCAGCGCGGCCATGAGCGCGTGCCAGGACAGAATCGCGCATTTGACGCGAGCCGGATACTTGTGCACGCCCGCAAAGACCGCCAGCTTGCCCACCTCGCCGCTCACCCGCCCGGTGGTGATCATTTCGTGCACCCGCTCGAACATCGCCTCCACCTCCGGCCGCGTCTTGCCCTTGGCAAATTCCGTCAGCAACGACGCCGACGCCTTGGAGATGCAACAGCCCGACCCGACAAAGCTGATGTCCTTGATCGCGCCGTTTTCGACGACCAGAAACAGCCGCAATTGATCGCCACAGAGCGGATTGTGCCCCTGCGCCGAGCAGGTCGCCTGCGGCAACTCGTGGAAATTCCGCGGGTGCTTGCAGTGATCCAGGATCACCTCCTGGTAAAGGTCGTTGAGGTCGTCAAACATCTTGCCGCTCCAATCCCAGCCATGCCGGCCCGGCCGCGGGCTACGGTGCTGGCGTCCCGACGCCCGGCTGCGGGGCGAGCTCAGCGGCGGGCTGGTGTTGCCCCACGTGCGGATTGGCTTCCAACCGCTCCCAGACCATCTGATCCAACACCGCCCGCGCAGGCTCGCACTCTATCCGCTCGATGATCTCGCCCGCAAACGCGTGAATGAGCATCCGCCGCGCGGTTTCCGGCCCGATGCCGCGTGTGCGCAGGTAAAAGATCGCCTCCGGGTTGAGCTGGCCCACCGTCGCGCCGTGCGTGCACTTCACGTCATCCGCGTAAATCTCCAACTGCGGCTTGCTGTTCGCCACCGCGTCATCGGACAGGAGCAGGTTTTTGTTCGTTTGTTTGGCATCGGTCTTTTGGGCGATCGGATGCACGTAGATGCGCCCGTGGAAGACCCCGCGCGATTTGTCGTCGAGAATGCCGTTGAAATACTCGTGGCTCGCGCAGGCCGGTTGAGCGTGTTCGACGATCATGTGATGATCGGCCAGTTGCTCGTCGCGCGTCAGATACAGCCCGTTAAGGATGCACTCCAGGCCTTCGCCGGCGAGCCGCGCCCGGATGTTGTTGCGCGAGAGCTTCGCCCCCAGCGCAAACGAGTGCACGCGCACATGACTCGACCGACCAAACTCGCCGTGCCACGCCGCCATGTGAAACGCATCCGCCGCCTCGTCCTGAAACTTCAAAAACTCCACCGTCGCCTCGTCACCCACGGTCAGTTCCGTGACCGCGTTGGTGAAGTAGTGCGCCCCGCCCGCCGCCAGGTAGCTCTCCAAAATCGTGACCCGGCTTCCCGCCTCGGCCAGCACCACGTTGCGCGGATGAAACGTCGCGCCGCTCTGCTGGCTCGTCGCCAGGTAAATCACGTGCAGCGGCGTGTTGACCACGCACCCGGCGGGCACATGCACAAACGCGCCATCGGCGAAAAACGCCTGGTTCAACGCACTGAAGCCGTTGTCGGCCTGCTCGGCGAAACGACCCAGATGCTCCCGGAGCAGGGCGTTGTCGGTTTCCAGCGCCGCAGCCAGGCTCATCATCGTCACACCCTCCGGCACCCCGGCCAGGTTCGAGAGCGACGGAGTGAACCGGCCGTTGACAAACACCAACCGCGCGCCCGCAACCTGCCGGAACGGGTAGGCATCCAGCGCTTGCGGCACGACCCCGTCGCCGGCCTCCAGCACCGGGCGGAACGGCAGCCGCAGCACCGGCGCCACGTTCGTAAACCGCCAGTCCTCATGCCGCGGCGTGGGCAGCCCCAGCGCCTCGAACCGCTGCAACCCTGCCCGACGCAATTCCCCCACCCAGGCGGGGCGTCCCAGCAAGTTGGCCAGACGCTCGAACTGCGCCCGATACGCCTCGGCTTTGGTCGCAACCAGTTTCTCGATGTTCGATCCGCTAGTCATCTTCCACGTGTGAGATTTGGCTCGACAGTGTCTCATGCGCCGTGCGCCGAGGCAAGCGCGCCGCCGGCCCTACGCTGCAACCGCCGCAAAAACCCAAACGGCGCGACACAGCCGGGGCGCAACAAGCTTTCTGCCCGGCTGCCTGATCCCCGCTGAACACGCCGCGCGGCCAAACAAACTGCTGCCCCCGCAGATCAGAATCGCATCCCGGCCCGGCGCGCGCCGGTGATGGGCGGCGCGACGCCGAAAAGTCCCGCCGGCGGGGCGTCCTCTCTGCAACGGCTTCAGCCACGGCGAGGCCCGCTCTGATACGCGGCAAACGCATGCAACGCGGCGCGCGCGGCCGAGGCCAGCGCCGCCACACGCACGGGCAGCGGAAAATCCGACGGCGCTTCCAGCGTGTAGCTCTGGCGGGTTTTGTTCTGGATGAGCCAGAACGCTTCGGGCCATTGCGGGCGCGTGGCCGGGTCGAGGTTTGGCCGGATGATCCCATGACACGCCTCGCGGCCCTCGATGACCGGTGAGAGGTCTATCGGGCACAAACGCCCCGCCGCCGCCACAATCACCTCGGCCAGCGACGGGCGCGCATCGGGATTTTGCTCGTAGACGTAAAACCCCTTGGCCTCCCAGTCTTCGTGCAGGCACAAGCACAGCCCGAAGGGCGGTTGATGCCGCAACCACTCCACATGCGCCCGCACTTCGGACGTTTGCAGATGGCGGTAGTCGCGGTTCAAATCCACGCCCGCGTCGTTTTCGCGGCGGTTGAGCGCAAAGCCGGGAGGATTCAGACACGGACAAACGCGAAAGCTGAACCCGGTCGGCCAGAGATTTTCCCGCAACAACTCCAGCAAGGCCAGCGGCCCCGCCGGTTCATCGCCGTGGATGCCGGCGCTCAGATAAATGCACGGTGCCTCCGGCCATTGGGGCGGCGCGTCACGTCGCAGCGCCAGCCAGCGGAATCCATCGCGCGCATGGAAAACTTCGACGCACCAACCGTGGGCGTTGGCCGCAGCCTCGAGTTCCGAAAGCACCGCCGCAATCTCAACGGTCTCGCCCCGGTAACCGCCCGCATTGCGGCCGAGCCGTTCCATGACGCTTCAGGCCGCGGCCGGCTGCGCAAGTGCCGTTGCGGACTGGGTCGCGGTTTTGGCGTGCGGGCTTGCGTCCAGCGAAGCGGCGTCCCAGCGCGGGTCCAGGCCCAGGTCGCGGAGCATTTGGAGGTCCTTTTCGACGGGTTGATTGAGCGTGGTGAGGTAGTTGCCGACCATCAGCGCGCTGGCCCCGGCCATGAAGACGAGGCTCTGGGCGTCGCGCAGGTTCACAGTGCGTCCGCCGGCGATCATGATTTCCTGTCGCGGCAAAATGAACCGGAAGCAGGCGATGGTTTTGAGGATTTCGAGCACGGGCAGCGGCGGTTGCGATTCGAGCGGCGTGCCGGCGATGGGGTTGAGGATGTTGATGGGCACAAAGTCGGCGCCCACGGCTTTGAGCGCGAACGCCAGCTCGCACCGGTCTTCGCGCGTTTCGCCCATGCCGATGATGCCGCCCGAACAGATGCGGATGCCGGCGCGTTTGAGGTGCTGGATGGTTTCGAGCCGATCCTCGTAGCTGTGGGTGGTGCAGATGTTCGGGAAGAAACGCCGCGAAGTTTCGAGATTGTGGTTGTAACACTCCAGGCCGGCCTCGCGCAGCCGTTCGGCCACGCGCGGGCTTTTGATGATGCCCAGCGAGGCGTCCGGGCGCACCGTGCCCAGGCGCTTGAGCTCGGCGATGCGTTCGCACACCTCGTCGAGCATCGGCCCTTCGCTCAGGCCCTTCCAGGCGGCGACCAGTCCGAGCGCGGTCACGCCGTTGCGGTGCGCTTCCTCGGCAGCCTGCCGGACAGGTTCGGGGTCCACAAATCCGTAAAGCGGCGCGCTGGTCTGCCAGAAGGCCGACTGCGCGCAGAATTTGCAGTTCTCCGAACAGCCGCCGGCCTTGGCGTTGACAATTGAACAGAGATGAACGCGGTTGCCCTTGAATTTTTCTCGAATCCGGTTGGCCCAGGCGAGCAGATCAAAGATGTCGCCGGAAGACTCGAGGTTGAACAATTCCATCGCCTCGGCGCGGGTGATGTCGCCGCCCGCAAGCACGCGTCGGCCCAGTTCGGCGATGCGGTCGTGTTGTGAGCCGTCAACGTTCGGGTGAATCATTGGTGAGAGCTTAGAGGATGCGGTCGGGCGCGCAAGGTGTCAGCGCATCGCGCCACGCGGGCGCGCAGCCGGGTCGCCCTTCAGGCGGCCGCACGTTGGCTCGGCGCGCGGCGCAACGGCAGCACGATTTCGTAATGCTCCCGCTCGAACTTGAGCACAATTTGGACGCCGCCGATTCGATGCGCGGCGCAAAACGCCATCGCCTTGGTCGAGCTGAGGAAATCCGTCGCTTCGGCAGGATTGGCAACCCACTGACCCGGCGCCTTGAGATACAGGCCGGATTGAACCTGTTGGAGCAGGACTTTCATGGCGTTGGCAAAGCGGATTTCATCGCCGCCGAACGACTGCCCAACCCACAGCTAATGGGGGTCCCACTGGCTGCTTGCCCAGCATATAGGGGTTTTCCGACCGCCTGACAACCATTTTTTCGCGGCTCTTTCGGCGCGAGTCGCAGCGGCGTCATTGGTGAGCAAGCCGCCGGAGGTCGCACTGGCCTCGCATGCCGTTTTCGGCGTCCCGCCGAAAACACCGTTCAACGCACCGCTTTGAGCGCCGAAGGCGCGATCACAATGTTAGCCCAGGGCGACGCCCTGGGTAGGCGAC
>JAOAIM010000203.1 GCA_026414705.1 Verrucomicrobiia bacterium
CTTCCACATCCTCGGCTACTACATCGGGCGCGTCGTCGTTGCTATCTTCACACTCGGTCGCATCCAGTGCGACCGACTACTGGCGGACACACCACGCCGCAAGATGCGCTGGGGCGGCACATTTCACCGACGCGGCCAGCGGATTTACCTGACCTCCGAGATGACGGCGGCCATCGGCGTGATTTTCGTCGTCTTGTTGGTTGTGGGCGGTTTCCTGATTTACTACCTGACTCGATGACGACGCGGCCTAACCTTCAAGCATAGCTTTGGCCGACTGAGCGACGCGAAGGAGCGTCAAAGCTATGCGTTGTTGAACCAGCCCGGTGAAATTTCCCGGCGTCTGCCTTTGCGGTTTGCTTTTCGGCCCGATCCGCCTGTCCAGCCGCGTCACCCGACTTTTGCCGTCGGGTGTGGCCGGCCTCCGACCGCTTTGCGCCCGGTCCACCCCGCGCCTGGAGGCTGGGCCGCCGTTTCGGGTCGGCCCGGGTGAGCCGCCGGGTCTTTGACCGCCCCTGGCAGACCAGACCCCGGCGGCGGCGCCGCAACGATTGCTTCGTCCGGCACCCTTCCGCTGGCCATTCGTTCAACGCTCCACCTGCAACCGTCCCCCGGCTCAGGGCGGCTTGAACGGCAACCGCGGCAGCGCGGCCAGGCGCACCATCGGTTGACCACAGGTCGGACAGCTCATCGCCCAGGCCGGGCGCGGCGGTGGGGGCGGCGGGGCTTTCCAGTCCAGCAACGCCAGCACCCGCGCCCATTTCGCCTTGGCCGCCGGACTCCACCAGCCGAAGTAGCGCACGCGATGAAAGCCCGCCGGCAACAGGTGCTGGAGGAAACGCCGCAGAAACTCGCCCGTGTCCAGTGTCAGGAGTTTCCAGCCGCCGGTGTCGCTGTGCCGATAGCGGAAGGTGGTGCGGCCGTGTTCCTCTTTGAGGATGCGTTGCGCGCTCAAGGCGGTGCGTTGGACGTAGGCGGCCAGGTAGCCCAGCGCCCGTTCCCCGGAACCCACCGGCCGGGTGTTCACCACCCACTCGACGCGCCAGACCGCCGCCGGCACCTGGGCGAAGAGATCGGGCCGTTGCGCTTGGAGTTGCGTGCGAAACAAGTTCTGCGTCCGCCGGCTCAACACCCGTTCGGGCAGCAGGAAGTTAGGGTCTTTGAGCCGAATCCAGCGCAGTTGGTTCGGGGAGAGAAACCCGCCGGGCAAGATGTAGTGCACGTGCGGATGAAACCCCAGTTGGCGCGACCAGGTGTGCAGCACGCCCAGGGCCGCCGGTTCGCCGCCCAGTTTGGACAGCGCCACCTCGCGCAAGGCCTGCGAGCTGGCGGCAAAGAGCAGGTCGTAGCCAAACTGCGGGGCGGCTTTGAACAGCGGCCGCAGTCCTGCCGGCACGGTGTAGGTCTGGAGAAAATACGGCACGGGTAGCAGGCGCAGCTTCTGGCGCTCCCGCCAGTCGGCCGCCGGCAACGCGCCGCAGTTGGGACAGGCCCGGTGGTGGCAGGAGTGGTAGGCGAAGTGCCAGCGGTCACAATCGCCGCAGCGGTAGAGCTGGCCGCCGCGCTGGGCGGTGCGGCAGGAGAGGATCGCGTGGACCGCCCGGCGTTGGTCGGGCGTGCGGGCCGCTTCGGGATGGGCGCGCAACAGGTTGGCGAGCATGGGCGTCAAAGGGCCAGAACGCGGGCGACGACGCGGCCGAACCGGATGGGCTCAGGGCAGCAATCGTTCCAGCGCGGCGCGGGCCTGACCTTCGTGGGTGGCCGTCAGATGCGTGTAGATCACCGTCACGTCCAGCGATTGGTGGCCGAGGTATTGGCTGATCAAGCGTAACGAGACGCCCTCCTCCAGCAGATGTGTGGCGTAGCAATGCCGCAAGGTGTGCACGGTGGCCTGCGGATGAATGCCGCTTTCGGCCCGCGCCAGCCGGAAGGCGTTCTGCACCGCCGACACACTCATCGGCCTGTCAGCCTGCTGGAGACGCTGCGCCAGGGGCGTGGCCCGTTCCCGCCACGCGCAGCCCGGCGCCGGAAAGAGCCACACCGGATGGCGATGCGTTTTCCAGAAGGCGCGCAACTCCTGGAGCATCGCCGCGCTGATGGGCACGCACCGGTCCTTGCCGCCCTTGCCCTGGCGCACGTGCAAGCGCAGGCTCGCCCCGTCTAGGTCGGTGACCTTCAGGCGCACAGCTTCGCCCACGCGCAGGCCGGTGTGATAGATCAGGCGCAGACAGGTGCGGAAGCGCGGCTCGCGCAACACGCCCAGCACCCGTTGCACCTCGGGACGGGACAACACCAGCGGCAAGGGCTGGCCGCGGCGGATCACCAGTTTGCCGAAGACCGTCCAGTCGGCGTGGCCGAGTTGCTGGCGGAAGAACAGTTGGAGGGCGGCCTTGATGATCGAGAGCGCCGAACCGGAACAGTGCTTGTCCTGGCGCAGGAACAGGAAGTAGGCGCGCAGTTGGTCCTGGGTGAGTGTGGCCGGGTCGCAGTGATAGTGCTCGGCCAGCTTGCGCAGACAGCGGACGTATTCCTTCTTGGTGGGCGGCTGGTAATCTTTAAGCTCGACAAGTTGTTCGAATTGAGAGATGGAGGGACAGGTAAGTTTATGCATGGCGGCGAGTGTGCCCGTGCGGGCGGGCCGATGCTCGCCGTCAGTTCAAAAAACTTTACGACCGGCTCAGGCGATGAATCGCTGTGGTTCTGGATGCCGCCGTCAGGCTGCCGCGCCAGCGGCTGGGTTCAACCATGCGCTACAGCGAACCGGGCTGGGCTTTCTAGCTTCCGACCGTTTGGGGGTTTTCATGTTTTGTTTTCCTTTCGTGACCCTTGCTCATTCGACCGCCCGGTCGCTGAGCTTGGGTCGTTAGCCCGTGGCGTCGCGGGCGAATCGAACACGCACAGCAAACCGCACCGCCACCATGAAAACAACAATCAGAACTCCGAAAGGAATCATAATCGCAGTGACGGCGCTGGCGTTGGCCAGCCCCGGCTTTGCGCAACTCCACGACCCGCCCCGGGCGGCCAGTTATTACTCGGCCAAGGATTTCGAGTGGAAGCCGCCACTGCCCTTCAACCCGCATCCGGGCCTGCCGGTGGTGGAGTTTGCGCCGGGCAAGTTCCTGGTGGATGATACCACCGTGCCCGACACTCCGGAACAAGCGGAAGCCCGCAAGCGTTGGCAGGAGGGCGACGCGCTGGCGAAACTCATTGCTGCAGATCCGATTTTTGCAGCCGCAGCCCGACAAGAAGCGGATGAGGCCGCACAGAAGGCCCAAGAGGCCCTCACCAAAAAGATTCAGGAAGAATACGTTCCGTGGCTCCATGCCGACGCCAGGCTGGCAGATGGCACGAAGGCAACTTTTCAGCAACAGGCTGAGCAGCAAGCAGCGGCCGTTCGGGCTGAGATCGTCCGACTGAAGAGCTACAATGCGGCGGAACTGCAAGCCGGCTTGGAGCAGGCTGGCGCGATTGGCTTGCAGGACTTGGGAACGAACCAGGCAGGCGGCGTGCTGTCGTTGGTCGGCACAGGACACGGCCTTGGGTTCATCACATCATTCAACACCAAGTCGGCGGACACCATCTCGACGGATGAGATTCAGCCCGGAGGCAGCACAGGGCTCGGATTGACCGGAGCGAACACGGTCATTGGCGTTTGGGAGGCGGGCCGTGTGCTTACCAATCACCTGGAGTTCACCAACAGCGGTCGCCGTGTTTTCGAGCTGGAGACGACGAACCGTTACAGTGTCACTGATCATGCCACGCATGTGACCGGAACGCTGGTTGCTGGCGGCATCACCAACGCGGCGAGAGGCATGGCGTTTCAGGCGGTGGCTCGCACATGGGATGCGGACGGTGATACAGCCGAGATGTTGAGCGAAGCATCCACACAAGGCGTGAGAGTTTCAAATCATTCTTATGGTCGAGCCTGCGGCTGGGCTGGTGTGGTCTTTGTCAACGGCGTGCCGTTTTACTATTGGGCCGGAGACATTGCTATAAGCACTACGCAAGATTTCCGCTACGGATTTTATGACGCAGTCAGCGCAAACATTGATTCCTCAGTTTATCTGGCAAAGCACTACCTACCAATCTGGGCAGCAGGCAATGAGCGCGGTCCACAAGGACAAGCACCCAGCACAAATGCTTTCACCCACGTCACGCTCCAGAACGACCAATTCGTTTTTTACAGCGGCGCGCACCCTCACGACTACACGCCCCGTGGTGGCTATGACCTTTTACCACCCCAGCAGTGTAGCAAGAACGGGCTGACAGTTGGCGCGGTTAGCAATATTGTGGGCGGCTACAGCGGTAGCAACAGCGTCGCCATGTCCACTTTTAGCAGCTTCGGCCCCACCGACGACGGGCGCATCAAGCCCGACCTCGTTGCCGGGGGAGTGAACATCTTTTCCACCGGGTCCGCCTCCAACACCCATTACTACACCGACAGCGGCACCAGCATGGCCGCGCCTGCGGTCACTGGCTCGCTGAACTTGTTGGTTGGCAGGCACAACGCGCTTTACGGCACGAATCAACCACTGTTGGCCTCTACGCTGCGCGGACTGGCGATTCACACGGCGGACGAAGCCGGCACGACGGCGGGGCCGGACTATCGGTTTGGTTGGGGGTTGTTCAACGCTCGGAGCGCCGCCCTCTTGATGGAAAGCAATCACGCCAGTCGGGCGCTGGCCCACATCAAGGAAGTGCGGCTCTTGAGCGGGGACTACATCGAGTTTCCGATCGTCGCAACGAACAATCGGCCATTGCGGGTGGGAATTTACTGGACCGACCCTCCGGGCACGCCGGTCAGTCCGAGTCTCAATCCGACCAATCGCATGTTGGTCAACGACTTGGATTTGCGGGTCATCAGCCCGAATGGGACGACGAACTTGCCTTGGGTTCTCAATCCGGCGGCAGTAACCAACGCAGCCACGCTTGCGGACAACATCCGCGACAACGTGGAGCGCGTGGACATCCCCGCGCCAATGAACGGCACATACATCGTGCGGGTGACGCACAAGGACAATTTGGTCAACCACTCGAATGTCGTTTCCGAGCAATGGGTGTCCCTTCTCATTTCGGGCAACCTCCCGCAGCCCCAGCCGGAGTTGGTGCTGGAACCGCCGGTGCTCAATGGGACAAATGCGCTTCTCAGATGGCCGTCTGTGGTGGGGCGGATCTACCGCGTGGAATACAACGACGATTTGACGACCTCGGCATGGGCCTACGCCACGGGCGAGATCAGCGCGACAAAAACCAACGTGACGGTGACCGTTCCGGCAAGCTCGGACCAGCGGTATTACCGTGTGGTGCAGGTGCGGTAATGCCTCCATGCGCTCATCACGGATCATCTTGTTACCTCTGCTAGCCTCAGTCGTATTCTGGCTGGGGCTGGCGGAGGGTCTTGGCCAAGGAACGATTGTCTATGGTCGCCTGTCCAATCCCAATCCCTCGCCCATTCCCCCGCCGTGGGACGACTCCGGGTATCCGATGCCGGGGCCGGGACGACAGCCTCTGGAACTCGATTTTAACGGCGACGGGCGCGCGGACGTTGGGTTTAATGTTTTTGACACGACGTTCTATGCTTATGGCATTGGCTCAACGCTGATCTTGTCCTACCCACCGATTTCGCCCGACATCAATTCATTCCTGCCGGTTTTGCCGGCGGGAATTCAGATTGGCGCAGCACCACCTGACCAGCAACTGATGTGGCGACAGGTGATCAGCCTTGCTCCGGACGGTCGGCCCTATACTGCGACGTTCAACGGTGCATGGAACACGGGTTACAGCGGCTTGTGGCAAGGTGTGGAAGGCTACGTGGGCATCGAGTTTGAGATCGGTCAAAATCGCCACTACGCATGGGTCAGAGTTGGCGCGCCCTTCGTGGGGCTATACGGTGGATATGTATATGAGTGGGCCTACGAAACACAGCCTGGCGTGCCGATTTTGGCGGGGGCCGTGCCGGAGCCGTCCACGTTGGGTCTCCTGATTGGTGGGGGAGTGTTACTTGTGTGGTTCAGGCGAAAGAGAGATGAAAGGCGGGGCTAACAAGGTCACTGGAGCGAACAGCCGCCCCGCTTCGCAGTTCGAGAGTCAGGGGCTTCGATGGAGCGTTCTGGTTTGCGGAGGTCACGGGCGTCGTCACGGCGGGGCGGCTGTCGCTCAGTTCTGGCGTTGACAATTTTTTAGCGACTCTTGCAGCCGACCGGGCGTTCCGGGCTGCATCCTGGAGTCCGTGTGCTGAACAAAGAGGCGTGGCAAAATTGGCCCTGGAAAGGCAGTTGAGCCACGGGCGCAACGTGTAAGGACACAGGGAGCAGACCTTTGCACAATGAGGGCTGTTCCCTGCCGGACAAACGCTGTTCTCCCGGAAAAAATCCGTCTTGATCCGTCTCCAATCGGTGCCCGGCACCATCACCTTGGCGGCAACTGCCGTTGGAGGTTCAGCAGCCCGAAAGAAGACCGCTTGGGACGTGTGTACGATCCCCACGCGCTCACGCTCTTCACTCTAACGCTACCCGCCCCTGCTGCCTGAAGCCCTCAGCTTCGTTTTTCGACGCTCGGTCTTCACTATGC
>JAOAIM010000204.1 GCA_026414705.1 Verrucomicrobiia bacterium
CGCTGGGAGAGGGAGCCGGCGCGGCTGCCGCGAGCAAACATCGAACAACGAACACTGAACATCGAACATCGAATGGAGAAGGGGCAGCGCGCGCGTCTCGCGTGACGTTTTCGGCGTCTCGCCGAAAAACACCTCTCAACGGCAAGACGCCAGGACGCCAAGGCGCAGAGGCGTGGAGCGTCAGAGCGTGGAGCGTTGAACGTAGCGCAGGCTTCCAGCCTGCTGTGTCGCCGACTTCCAGTCGGCGAACCCAAAGCGGCAACACGTCGCCGCACTCCAAAACGCTCTCACGCTCTTCGTGCGCGACGCGCGAATTCCCTCTCCCTCGAGGGAGAGGGACAGGGTGAGGGTGAAACTCCGCAAACATTTGGAGGCCCTGCTGCCCACGCCGCGTTCTCCCTCACCCCGGCCCTCTCCCGCTGGGAGAGGGAGCCGGCGCGGCTGCCGCTGGCAAACATCGAACTCCGAACATCGAACACCGGATGATCGGGCGGGGCACTCAAGGGCAACGTGGAAGCACGGAAGCTTCGGAGGTCGTGCCCCGCAGCTCGTGCAGTGTTTGCCGCTTGTTTGGCCGGGCCGACCCTTTAGAGTTTTCGCATGAATGGTCGCGTCGTGGCGCTGGCGTTGACGCTGCTTGGAGTGGCGTCGGTGCGCGCCCAGTTGTCGGTGGAGGTCACGTTGGAGCAGGAGCAGTTCCTGCCGGGCGAAGCGATCCCCGTCGCCGTCAAAATCCGCAATCGCTCCGGCCAGACGTTGCGGCTGGGCACCGAACCGGACTGGCTGACGTTTTCGGTCGAGTCACGCGACGGCTTCGTGGTGATGAAGCTGGGCGATCCGCCGGTGGAAGGCGAGTTTACCCTGGGCTCCTCGCAGGTGGCCACCAAGCGCGTGGACCTGGCCCCGTGGTTTGCGCTCAACCGTTCGGGCCGTTACGCAATCACCGCCAGCGTGCGCGTGCCCGAATGGAACCGCGACGTGACCAGCGCGCCGCGCACCTTGGACATCGTCAGCGGCGCCAAACTCTGGTCGCAGGAATTTGGCGTGCCCCTGCCGCCGGGCGCGAGCAACCAGCCCCCCGAAGTCCGGCGCTACACGCTGTTGCAGGCCAACGACCCACGCAAACAACTGCGCCTGTTCCTGCGCTTGAGCGATGCCTCAGACACGCGCCTGCTCAAGGTGCTGCCCATCGGCCCGCTGGTCGGTTTCAGCCAGCCCGAAACGCAGTTGGACGCCCGCAGCCGCCTGCACCTGCTCTATCAAAACGGCCCGCGCTCCTTCAGCTACACCTGCATCAGCCCCGATGGCGAAATCCTGGAGCGTCGCGCCTACGAATATCTCGGTTCGCGTCCGCGTCTGCGTGTGAGCGAGGACGGCGCCGTGAACGTGGTCGGCGGGGTGCGCCGGGAACGGCCCGACGACCTGCCGCCCAAACCGGTTGACGACGCATCGCCGTCCGCCGCCGCAGACCATGGAGCAACGTCAAAAAACTGAGATGCCACTTCAACCCGGGCTTGGCCGCGCCCGCAGGAGCCCGCAATCGGTCATTCTGGGTCTGGCCGCCGCACTGACGCTCACCCCCGCCGCGGCTCAGGAAGTCATCCTGCACCTCCGCGGCGGCGACCGCATCGCCGGAAAAATTCTTGCTGAAGACGCGACCAACGTCGTGTTGCGCACCCCCTGGATCGAGCGCCTGCCCGTGCCCCTTTCCGCAATTGAGCGGCGCGAAACCGTTCCGTCGCCCGCGTCCACAAACGCGCCCGCGCCTTCGGTCGCGCAAGCCACCGCTTCCGCGCCGCCTTCGACACCCGCGACAACGCCGGCTGCGCCGCCGCCCGCGTCCGCAGCGGCGCAACCCCAACCTCAACCGCCCGAAAAACCGTCCGCCACCACCGCCCGCCCGCCCAAGCGTTGGAAGGCGCAGGTGAGCATGGGCACGGACCTTCAATTCGGCGCGCGCGATCGCGAGTTGTTTTACGGCCGGGCCAAACTCACCTACGAACTGCCCTACCCCAACAACCCGCGCCGGTTCTTCCGCAGCATCGCCGATTATTCGGTGGACTTCGGGCGCACCGACGGCACCAAGTCCACCGACCGCATGTATGGCAGCCTGAAGACGGATTTCGACGTGGGCGAGCGCGTGTTTGTTTACAACCTCATCGGCGCGGGCTACGACTCGGTGCGCAAAATTGATCTCCAATACGAAGTCGGCCCCGGCGCGGGCTACCGGCTCTTCAACCGGCCAAAATTCGCCATGAACCTGGAAGCGGGTGCGAATTACCAGGCCCAGGAGCGCGCCGACAGCCCCTCGGTGCGCAAGGTTTATCTGCGCTTGGCCGAGGACTTCACCTGGAAACTCCACCCGCGCGTGACCTGGATCGAAAAGGCCGAGTGGCTGCCCAGTGCCGAAGACCCCGGCCAGTTCCAGCTTCGCTTTGAATCCTCCCTGAGCTTCGGTCTGTGGCAAAACCTCGCGCTTAAGCTCACGGTCCTGGACCTCTATGATACCCGGCCGGCCCGCGGCGTGGACAAAAACGAGGTGCTCGTGCGCTCGTCGCTGGAACTGACCTTCTGAGCGCTGCGACCCGGCGACCGCGCGCTACTGCGTCAACTCCTCCAGCGTCCGCACGCGCGCCTGCATCGCTTTGACAATCGGCATCGCGCGCGCGAGCGCATTTTGTTCCGTCTGGCCGGTGAACCGTTCCATCGTCAGCCGCGCCGCCGCAATCGGCTCGCCGTTGCGGTCGCGCAGGGGCATGACAACGGTGACGGTTTTGCGGCCCTTGCCGTAGTAAATGTTGCCCTCGGTGATCGCGCCCTTCTCGCTCAGCCCGCCCGGCTCGCCGCGCTCCTGTTGGTCGGTGCTGGCGACCACGCGCGGTTCGCCCTGCGCGTCGAGCGTGTAAATTTGCAGGCCGCGCAGACGCGGATATTTCGCCTTCATCTCGCGCACCAGCGTCTGCGCCAGCGGCTCGCGCGGCGTATAGACAAGGCGCGTGTCGGCGAAATAACTCACCGAGTCGGACTTGGTCCAGAAGGCGATTTTGCCGCTGCTGAAGGTGTTGTCGCCCAGCGTCGGAATCGCCTCGCGCCCGTTGAACCAGCAGCGAATCTGGTTGCCCTTGCACTCGATTTTGAGCTCGTGCCAGACGTTGGTCGGCACGTCCAGTTGCGGGCCAATCGGCACGCTGCGCTCGCCGTTGACCACCTTGTAGAAACGCAGGTTGCGGCCCAGGCCGCTGGCGCGGATGACGTAGAAGTTGCGCGCGTCCTGGAGGCGGAAGGCGATGCCGGCCATCTGTTCCACCTCGCCTCCGACGAGTTTGAAGCGCGTCGTGAGCGTGAAATCGCCAAACGTTTCCTCCTCAAACACCAGCAACGGAAAGCGCTCGTCGGTGCGATCGCGGCTCAGTTGCGCCAGCACGGGGCGCTTGGTCACCACGGGCGCTTTGTCGCTCAACGGCGGCAGCAACGGCGGCACTTCATCCAGGATGACCCGCCAGTCGCCGGGCGTGCCCTCGCCGGCCAGCAGACTGCGGAAGCCCGGCGGCGGTTGGTTCAGAGGCGCCTCCTGAAAATCGAACACGCGCTCTGCTGCGCCGGCGCCCAACGCCGCTAGCAACAGACCCATCCCAAGGAAGCATCGCATGGCTGCACGCTCTCAAAAACCGCGCGCCGTCACAAGCAAATGCGCCGGTTTTGCCCCCGGTCGGACATGTCGCTCGCGGCTTTTGCCGGGTTTGAAAGCGCGCAGTTTCAGTCCCGCGCCGGAGGCGACCGGGAAATCTCGCGCGTCGGGTCGGGGTTATCGGTTGACCTGAATCTTGCGCAGGTCGAAGCCGGGCGGGCGCGTGTAAACCGGCGTGCGCACCATCAGCGCGTCAAAGCCCAGGAAAAATCCGCGCGAGCGGTCGGATTTGCCGGTGCATTCGAAGCGCAGCGTGTGCGGGCCGGGTGAAAGGGTCTGAGGCCCGAGCTTGTGCGAGCGGGGCTGAATGTCTGCGTTCCACAGGTCGAACGTGCCCAGTTCGCGGTCGTCGAGTTTCACGCGATACGTCCCGTAGTCCCAGGAATGCAGCATTTTGAGCCAGAACTCGCCGGTGATTTCCTGTTCGACGGTGAACGGGATTTCGACCCACGCCTGGGCGCTGGTGGGCTTGAACCACAACTGGCGCTCAAGTCAACCCGCAAGGCGCACGCGAGCACCGCTTGGCCGCGGCGAAACGCTTTAATCCGTCGGATCCGTCGAATCCGTTTGATCCCGGCGCAAGGCCGTGCAGCGCTTCCTCTTCGGGCGCGTCTTGGGCACACTTTCTTCATGCGTGCCATGGTGCTTGAGCAGCCCGGCCAACCGCTGCGTTTGCGAGATTGGCCCGTGCCCGCGCCGCAGCCCGGGCAGGTGCTGGTGCGGGTCAGCGCCTGTGCCGTCTGTCGCACCGACCTGCACGTGGTGGACGGCGAACTGCCCAACCCAAAACTGCCGCTGATTCCCGGACACGAAATCGTCGGTCGCATCGCAGCCCTGGGTGAGGGCGTCAGCGACTTCCCAATCGGCGAGCGCGTCGGCGTGCCGTGGCTGGGCTGGACGTGCGGGCGATGCGAGTTCTGCCGCGCCGGGCACGAAAACCTTTGTGACGCGGCGCGGTTCACCGGCTACACGCTCGACGGCGGTTACGCCGAGTACGTCGTAGCAGACGCGCGTTACACCTTTCGACTGCCTGAAACGCTCGGCACCGACACCGCCGTGGCGCCGTTGTTGTGCGCGGGACTGATCGGCTACCGCTCGCTGGTCAAGGCGGGCGACGCGCGGCGGCTGGGCCTCTACGGATTCGGCGCGGCGGCGCACATCCTCACGCAAATCGCCGTGTGGCAGGGGCGGAGTGTGTTCGCGTTCACGCGACCGGGCGACGCGGCGGCGCAGGCGTTTGCCCGACAGCTTGGCGCGGTTTGGGCCGGGTCGTCGGATGCGCCAGCGCCCGAACCGCTGGACGCGGCGATCATTTTCGCGCCGGTGGGCGAGCTGGTGCCGCGCGCGCTGCGGGCCGTGCGCAAGGGCGGCGTGGTCGTGTGCGGCGGCATTCACATGAGCGACATCCCCGCGTTCCCGTATCGCGAGCTGTGGGAAGAGCGCGTGATTTGTTCGGTGGCGAACCTGACGCGACGCGACGGCGAGGAATTTCTGCGGCTGGCCGCCGACGCGCGCGTGCGCACGGAAGTGGAGTTGTTCCCGCTGGAAGCGGCGAACGAGGCGCTGGAGCGGCTGCGTTCGGGTCAGTTGCGCGGCGCGGCGGTGCTGCAGGTGCACCGGTGAGCCGGGCCGCTTGCGTCGAAATGCCTCGCCACGGCCCGCGCGCTCCCTACACTCCGCGCATGACTCGACGGGGTGATTTCAACCACCGCACGTTGGTGTGGCTCGGGTGCGGGCTCGCAGGGGCGCTGCTCGCCCACGTTTCTTGTGCTGCCGACGCGCCGCCCGCGCGCACCAACGCCGCCCCGACCGCCGCCGCGCCCAAAGACGACGCCGTGGAACGTGAATTCCGCGAATTGCAGGCGCTCGACGACGCCGCAATGGCGGAGGTGGACCGCTGGATTCGCGACAACCGTGCCTTCGCCGCCAAGGGCGCGGGCGTGCCGGATGCCGAGTTGAATCGGCGCATTCAGGCGCGGCTCGAACCGGTGCGCCGCGCCTACGAGGACTTCATCGCGCGGCATCCCACGCACGTCGGCGCGCGACTGGCGTTCGGCAGTTTCCTTCACGACCTCGAAGAGGAGGCCGCCGCCGAAGCCCAGCTCAAAAAGGCGCTCGAACTCGACCCGAAAAATCCCGCTGCCTGGAACAATCTGGCCAATCACTTCGCCCACGACGGGAACGTCAAAACGGCCTTCGACTACTACGCCAAAGCGATCGAACTCAAACCCGACGAACCGGTTTACTACCGCAACTTCGCGGGCACGGTTTATCTGTTCCGCAAGGAGGCGGCGGAGCATTTCAAGCTCGGCGAACAACAGGTTTTCGAGAAGGCGCTGGACCTTTACCGCAAAGCCGCGCGGCTCGCGCCCGATGATTTCACGCTCGCGACCGATCTGGCGCAGACGTTTTACGCGCTGCGGCCGCCCCGGTTTGAGGAGGCCCTGCGCGCCTGGACCAACGCCCTGACGCTGGCGCGCGACGACATCGAGCGCGAAGGGGTGCACCTGCACCTGGCGCGCTGGAAGTGGCTCGCCGGTCGCACCAACGAGGCGCGCGCGCACCTGAACCTCGTCACCAACACGATGTATGCGGAGTTGAAAACGCGGCTGCTCGAGAAAGTGGTCGAGACCAACGCATCGCCCGCCGTTCTGACCACCAACGCGCCGGCGCTGAATCTAAATGCTCCCGCCCCGGCCTCGCCCGCACAGGCAGCCGGCCCGCGTTGATCCGCGCCGGGGCGCCTGCGCATTTGAGGAACACGCTGTGGCTGTTCCTTCTCCCTCGAGGGAGAGGGAATTCCCCAAGCCGCGCCCGCCCTGCGCGCCAGCGTCTTGGAGTGCGGCGGCTTGCCG
>JAOAIM010000205.1 GCA_026414705.1 Verrucomicrobiia bacterium
AGATGTGTATAAGAGACAGGTGCTGCGGCGGCTCGGAATTCGGGCAGCGATATTCGGGGCTTTGATCTTTGCGTTGCATCCGATTGGGGTGGCGTCGGCGGCCTGGGTTTCCGAGCGCAAAAACACGCTTTCGATGGTGTTTTTTCTCGTGAGTTTGCTCGGATATTTGCATTTCGATGAGGCAGACCGCCAGAAACCCCGGTCCGAGCCGGGTGCCGGTTATCAAAAGTGGTATTGGTTCTCGCTGGGGGCATTTTTGCTCGCGTTGCTGAGCAAGACGTCGGTCGTTGTGCTGCCCGCCCTGCTCGTGCTTTATCACTGGTGGCACGCGCAGGGTGGGACGCGGGCTGGACTAGGAACCGTCCAAGAGGGGCAAAAACCGGAGCTGGGGCAAATTGGGGAGCGGCGCTTTCCGGGGTCTTCGGAGCTTTTACGTCTGGTGCCGTTTTTCGTGTTGGCGCTGATTTTGGGGTTGGTGACGGTTTGGTTTCAAAGGCATCGGGCGATTGGTGCGGGCACATTTGTGCAAGCGGAAAACCTGCTCGAACGGGCGGCGGCGGCCGGATGGGCGTTGTGGTTTTATTTGGGCAAGGCACTTCTGCCCCTCGATTTGAGCGCGGTTTATCCCCGCAGGGAGTTCGTGGGCGCAGGCGTGGTGGAGTTTGTGCCGCTGCTGCTTTTTTTGGGCGTGCTGGCGCTGGCGTGGCGGTTTCGTCGTGGCGGGGGGCGGCATGTGATGTTTGGTCTGGGCGGGTTTGCCTTGAGTCTCGCGCCGACGTTGGGGTTTGTGGACATGTTTTATCTGACGTATTCGCGTGTGGCGGATCACTGGGCGTATCTGGCGCTGATTCCGGTCATCGGGCTGGTTTTGGGCGGCGCAAACGCGGTTTTGAATCTCTCCCCGGCTTGTCGCGTGGCGTTTCGGCGGGCGGGAGTTTTGCTTGGAATGGTGACATGCGCGGTGCTGGGAGTAGCGACGTTTGAGCGGGCGCAGATTTATCGCTCCGAACTTGCGCTGTGGAGCGACGTGGTGCGGAAGAATCCCTTCTGCCACCAGGCTCACAACAACCTGGGATTGGCTCTGACGACCGAGGGCCGTTACATGGAGGCGCAACAGGCCTTTGAACGTGCGTTGGAGTTGAAGCCGGACTTTGTCGAGGCTCAGAACAACATGGGCTTCTTGTGCGACCGGCTGGGACGACACGAGGAGGCGGCGGACCATTACCAACGCGTGTTGAAGGCCGACCCGGGGTTTGTGCTGGCGCTGAACAATTGGGGCGTCAACCTGATCCAACGCAACCGACGCCAGGAAGGCATGGCAAAGCTGGAGGCTGCGATTCAGGCCAATCCGGCCTACGGTCCGCCGTATGCGAATCTGGCCAACGCGCTGCTCCAGGATCGCGAAGTGGAGCGCGCATTCCCCTATGCCCTGCAAGCGTTGCAACTGGCGCCGCTTGACCCGCAGGTCAATTACATTCTGGGCAACTGCTGGTTCCTGCTGGGAGACTTCCGCGAGGCGGCCCGATGCTACGAAACCGCGTTTCGCCTGCGCCCAGAATTTCGCGAAGCTCGGCACAACCTGGGCGTAGCGCTGTTGCGCCTGGGCCAGACGAACCAAGCAGCCCTGCACCTGGCCGCGGTGGGCGAATTGCGGACTGACGACCCGAACTTCGAATTGCAACAAGGCATCCTCCTGGCGCGCGCCGGACAGCTCCAGCAGGCGGTGGAGCGATTTCAACAGGTCGTGCAGCTCAAGCCGCAGGACGCCGAAGGCCACAACCGGCTCGGATTTCTGCTCGCCAAACAGGGCCAACTCGATGCAGCCATCGCGGCTTTTCGGGAAGCGCTCAGGCTCGATCCGAACCATGCCGATGCCCGCAAGAACCTTGGCAACGCGCTTTTCGAATCCGGCCAGCCCCAAGCTGCTCTGGGCGAGTTGGAGCGCGCTGCCCGCTTGGCGCCGGAAAGCGGCGTCATCCGCGCTCACCAAGCTTCCGTGTTGGCCGCCCTGGGCAGGGACGCCGAGGCTTTGGAGCAGGCTCGGGAGGCGGTGCGTTTGCAGCCGGGCTATCCGACCGCCCATTATGTGCTGGCCAATCTGCTGCTGAAGCAGAACGACCGTCGAGCCGCCCGGGAGCATTACCTGCGGGCGCTGGAATCCCGACCGGATTTTGCCGAGGCGCACTATCAACTTGGGATTCTTGCGTTGATGGAGCAAAACGCCGCTGAAGCGCGCCAGCGGCTTGGCCAAGCTCTTCGCTACCGTGCCGACTGGCCGGAGGCGCTCAACAACCTCGCATGGCTTCTGGCCACGCACCCAAACCCGAACTTGCGCAACGGGCCGGAGGCATTGCGCCTTGCCAAAAGGGCCGTTGAACTCGCAGGCCACCCGCAACCCGAACAACTCGACACGTTGGCGGCGGCCTACGCGGAAGCGGGGGACTTCGCAAGCGCTGTTGCGACCGCCCACAAGGCCTTGGAGGTCGCGCAACGCTCCGGGCAGGACACGCTGGCGACGGGAATTGCCACGCGGTTGCAACTTTACGCCCAACGTCGGCCTTACCGCGAAGAGCACTCAACATACGAGCGGTGAGAGTCGGCCGCCGAATTTGAGCGGGGCCCTTCTGAGAAGCGGGTCGGCGGACATCGCCGACCAGGGAAGGGCCTTAAGCGCTGCACACCGCGCGCACTGACGCAGCACAGCGTCGAGGGTTGGAGCGATATCTGAACCATGGGGGGCGTGCCGCCCATGAAGCTCCTGACGCATCACTCACATAAACATGCGGGGTGACGAAGTTTTCGAATCCTGTTAAAGGGATACTGGGCTTGGGAAGTATCGCCCACAAAGCAAACCCGACCAAAAATGAAAGCGATTCCTCGCGCTGTTTCTCCCAGCATTGCGCTGGCTTTATGGTTTTGCGGGATTCTCCCCGTTCAAGCTGCGTTTCAGTATTGGAATCCGGGCGGCACGCCGTCGTCGAGCGGTGTCTGGGACACGACCACCGCCAACTGGAACAACACCGGTTGGGGAGCGGGTGGCAACACGACCTGGGTTCAGGGCAACAGCGCCGCGTTCACAATGGCGTCCAGTTACAACGTGACCGTCAACACGGCCATCACTGTCAAGGACATTACCATAACCGGCGCCGCAGGCACGATGAGCATCATTCAGACGGCTGCAAACAAGCTGATTTTCCCGGCCGGTCTTTCTACGATTGACACGGGGACTCGGACAGTGCTTTTGACGGCGGGAATCGGTTTCGATTCGGCTGCGACGACGACGATCGTGAAGATGGGCGGCTCGGTGACGGCCGTGACCGGCATTTTGGCGGTGCAACCATCGGCGAACTTCAGCGGCAAATGGATCGTAAAGGAGGGCCTCTTGACGATTGGAAGCCAGGGCGCGTTCTTCGGCGTCAACACCGCCGACGATGCAGTGACGCTGGATGGGGGCGGCATCACATTGAGTGCGGGCGCACGGACCGTTTTGAACACGCCGATTTTCATCGCTTCGGGTGGCGGGGGTATCCGCGTGTCGGCCACGACGGCCACGTTGTTTTTGAACACGAAAATCACCGGTTCGGGCGCGTTCACCATCGGCACGGTCGGGAGCGTGGGAATGGCGATTCTGAACAACGCCGCCAACGCGTTCACCCAGGTGGCGATTGCGAACATGAGCACGCGGGTGGGCGTGGCGGGAGCGCTGCCTTCCGGTGTGGCTCTGACGATGCTCACGGGCGGAACGTTGGACCTGAACAACCTCTCCGCTTCGGTCAGCACGCTCTCGGGCAGTGCGGGGACCATTCAATTGGGTACGGCAACCCTGACAGTTTCAAGTCCCAGCGGGCAGGATTTCGGCGGCGTCATTGCTGGATCGGGCGGGTTGACGAAAGACGGGAGCGGCTCACTGATTCTGAGCGGCAATAACACTTACTCCGGCGCGACAACGATCAACGCGGGAACACTGCAATTGGGGGCCGGCGGCACCAGCGGCACGGTCGCTGGGCCGATCGTTAACAGCGGCACCCTTGCGTGGAATCGGACCGACGCTGCCACGTTGTCTGGCGTCATCAGTGGCAGCGGTTCGCTCTCCAAGCTTGGCAGCGGGACGCTGACACTGGCCGCCGCCAACACGTATTCGGGCCCAACGACCATCAGTGCGGGTCAGTTGTCGCTCGGACCATCCGGCTCGATCGCGAACAGCACGACCATTGACGTGCAAAGCGGCAGCTTCTTTGACGTGTCGGCGGTCACAGGCGGATTCTCGCTGGCGAGCGGGCAAACGCTCAAAGGCAACGGCACGGTGGTGGGCAACGTCACCGCCAACGGCACGGTCTCGCCCGGAGCGTCCATCGGCCAACTGACGTTCAACAACAATTTAATTCTCAACGGGACAACCCTCATCGAATTGGATCGGTTGGGCTCGCCCCTGACCGCAGACCTAATCTCCGCGGCGGCGATTACGTTTGGTGGAACGTTGAACATCGTGAACATCGGCACGGCCCTGCAAGCAGGCGACACCTTCAACATTTTCGATGGCGTCCTATCCGGGTCGTTCAGCACCATCAACGCTCCGTCTTTGGATCCCGGGCTTTTCTGGGACTTCTCGGATTTGGATGTCGGCGGCACCATCACGGTGGTCATACCCGAGCCCTCGGTGGCGGCGCTGGGTTTGATGGGCGGCGTGGCGTTGCTGTGGCTGGTGCGCCGCCGCGCCGCGTAATGAACGGTTTCGCTCCGCAAAGGCCGTCGGCTGCGACGGCCTTTTTTGTTGGCTCCGGCCGGCACGCCACTAACCGGGCTGGCGCAGGCGGTCGTTGGCGGTTGACCGGAAGCGCCCTCAACCCGATAGTTTGCCGGAGCATCTCAAACGCAAACGATGGGTATGGCGGGTCGTTTTGTTTGCAGCTCTGAGCCTGATCTGAGCAAAGCCCGGCGGGATCAGCCGGCCGTTTCTCCATCCGCTCCCGCGCGCCGCTTCGCCTCACGTTTCTTCGCCGCGGCGCTGCTCTATTTGTTGGGCTTTTTTGCCCTGCGCGCGCAGGAATTCCGCGCCGCATGGGCGGACGTGTTTCACGTGGGCATGGGCAGCACCAACGAGATCAACACCATGGTCTCCAACCTCGTCGTCGGCCGCTACAATGCCGTTATCGTCCAGGTGCTCGCCTACCACGACGCCGACGGCACCGCCTCTCACGGCGCGCATTGGAAGTCCTCGATTGTGCCCTGGTCCACGCGGGTGAAGGCCAACTTCGATCCGCTCGCCTACCTGTGCCAGCGCGCGCACGCCTACGGCATTGAAGTGCACGCGTGGTTGGGCGGCAGCGGGGGTGGGATGTATCGGGTTTCGACCGCGTGGCCGCCGGCGGGCAACAGCACCCTGGCCAACAACCCGCAGTGGTTCATGGTGCCGCTGGCCAACAGCGAGGGCAACGCGGTCGTGCCCATCAACGGCCAATACATGCTCGATATGGGCTCAGCCGACGCGCAGGAATACCTCATCAGCATTGTCCGGGAACTGGTCACCAACTACGAGATTGACGGCATCCATTGGGACGACGAGCACGGCTCGGCCGAATACAGCGCCGGGCTGGGCTATCCGGCTTACAGCGCCAGCACCTACACCAATTCGGGTCTGGCCCGGTATCGGCGCAACACCGGCGCCACTGGCACGCCGTCGAACACCGACACGGCTTGGAGCAATTATCGGCGGCGGTTCAAGAACGAGCTGATTGCGCGCACGCAGGCGGAGATTCAGGCGATCAAGAGCAATCCGCGTCAGCCGTTGCGGCACACCTCGGCGACGATGGCCTACGGGGGGCCGCCTTCGACCTGCACGTTTACGTCGGAGGAGGCCTATACGTATTTTTCGGACTGGCCGACGATGTTGCAGAACGGGTGGTTGGACGCGGCGGTGCCGATGAACTACAAGGCCGAGACCAACAACGGCTCGTTGTTTCGGTCCTGGTGTGACCGGGCGTATGCCTGCTGGCGCTATGATCGGCACATTTTCATGGGCTTGGGCGCTTACATGAACACCCGCTCCAACAACGTGGTTCAACTGCGCTACGTCTTCGACACCGGTTTCAACGGCGCGGCGACGTATTCGTATGCGGTGCCGTTTGCGACCGCTTTCGATTCGGGCAACTGGTGGACGTATGTGGCGACGAACCTTTACACGAACGTGGTCTCGACCCCACCGATGCCCTGGCGCAATCCGGCCACGGCCACCAACGGCATCATGTGGGGACGGGTGCGCAACGCCTCCACCGGCGAATACGTGGACGACGCCACCGTGACCGTGGCGGGTCGCCCGGCGGTCAAATCCGACGGCAACGGTTACTACGTGGTGACGCTGATTCCGGCCAGTGGGACGGGCACGTTGCACACGGTGACGGCGAGCAAGACGGGGTTTGCGTCGCAGACGTTGAGCAACGTGGTGGTGTTGCCCGGGGAC
>JAOAIM010000206.1 GCA_026414705.1 Verrucomicrobiia bacterium
TCCTGGCTCTGGCCCTTTGCCACGATGGGCTGGACCGGCGACCCCAAAAAAGACGCCGCCAACCCCACCCTGCGCACGTTTTACCCCACCACCGACCTGGTCACGGGACCGGACATTATCTTCTTCTGGGTCGCGCGCATGATCATGGCCGGCTTCGAGTTCATGGGCCAGCGGCCCTTCGAGAACGTCTATTTCACCGGCATCATCCGCGACAAACTCGGGCGCAAAATGTCCAAAACGCTGGGCAACTCGCCCGACCCGCTCGAGCTCATCGCCAAATACGGCGCCGACGCCCTGCGCTTCGGCACCATGCGCAGCGCGCCGCTGGGACAGGACGTGCTCTTTGACGAGAAAGACGTCGAACTGGGCCGCAACTTTTGCAACAAGCTCTGGAACGCCTGCCGCTTCCGCCAACTGCAGGGCGGCGCGGTCCAGGGCGAGATCAATCCGCTGCTGCTGACCAGCGACGACAAATGGATTCTGCTCAAGCTCGACGCCGCCATCCGCGAAATCACCGATGCGCTCGCGGGCTACAACTTCAACACCGCCATTCAGACGCTCTACCGGTTCTTCTGGAGCGAATTTTGCGACTGGTATCTGGAGGCCTCCAAGGCGGTGCTCGCGCGACCCCTTGAACCATCCGCCGGGCAACCCGCTGACTCGAGCGCCGATTCATCGGCTCAAAAAGCCAACACCCTTGCCATTCTGGACTTTGTCCTGAGCCACGCACTGCGATTGTTCCACCCGTTCCTGCCCTTCATCACCGAAGAGCTTTGGCAGGGCATGGGTTACGCCCAGGACATGCCCGAAGATCAGGGCGGCAAGACCATCATGTTCGCACCCTGGCCCAAACCGTTGAGCGACGCCGAAAAAGCGCACTTCGGCCTGACCGATGCCGACCGGGAATACGCCGAGCACAAATACGAACTCGTGCGGCAGGGTCGCAACCTCCGTCGCATCGGCAACATTCCCGCCGGACGCAAGGTGCGGTTCGTCCTCAAACCCCAACGCGACATCAGTCCGCACGATTTGGAAGTCATCCGTCTGTTGCTCAACGCCGAGCGCGTCGAGCTGGACGGCGGCTTCGCGCCCAGCAAGGCCACCCCCACCGCGCGCACACCGCTGGGCGATTTGTTCCTCCCGCTCGAAGGCCTGGTGGATGTCGCCACCGAAACCGCGCGCCTGCGCAAGGAACTCGAAAAGGCCGAGTCCGAAATCGCGCGCCTGGATCAACGACTCGCAGACGCGAACTTCACTGCCAAAGCACCGCCCGCCGTGCTCGAAGAACATCGCCAGCGCCGTGCCGACTGGCAGGCCAAACGCGAGCACCTGCTCGAAGCTCTCAGAGTCTTCACGAGTTGAACACACCTCTGGTGACGCGCTTCAGCCGGTCTTGACCCGACTCCCACCCCACCGCCAAACCTCACTTGGTAACCCGGCGCATCCAAAGCACCGATGTGCAACCTGGTTGCCGCATCGCCCGGCGGCCAGCCGCAGCAGCCAGCCAGCCAGCGATCAAATCGGCCTGCGTGCAAGGCGCACGAACAATCCCGACTCGGAAAAAACCGGCCATGCCGGCTCAAAACGGGGTCTTGCGTTTTTCGGCGTTTCGGCTAACGTGGCGGTGCTTTGCGGGAGCGAGCGTAGCTCAGCCTGGTAGAGCGTCACCTTGCCAAGGTGAATGTCGAGGGTTCAAATCCCTTCGCTCGCTCCAAATTTTTTGTCCCCTCGTTTCCGCGCGCCCGCTGCAGCCGAAGGTCGTTCACCCGGCTGCCAACCACCTCAATGCATTTCCACCGCGCACGTGCCCAGCCCCTTGCGGTAGTAGTTGAACTGGACGTTCGGATGCTCGGCCAGCAGCGACATCGGCACGGCGGTGTCCACGATCTTTTTGGCGATCATCAGGCAGGTGAGCCGCTGGCCAAACGGGTTGTCGTGGTTGCCCGCCTGCCAGATGGAAACCTTCTCGGCTTTCCAAGTTTCCACCGGTCCGACGGTGATGGCCTGCGTGGGAACGATGGCGATGTTGCCACCGCCAGAGGTGCGGGCGTTTTGGGCGATGGTTAGCGGATGCAAATCCACCACACGCGTCGCCAGCTTGCGGTATTCGGCGGGCGGCGGCGGCTGATCCTTCCACTTGCCCTTGCGGCGGGGCGGGTCGTTGAACGCCCAGTGTTTCACGTCGCCCTGCCCCCCCTGCATGATCGCGCAGCGCACGCCGGCGTCCCAGCTCTTGCGATACGCCGTGGTGTCGGCCTTTGGGAAATGCAGGTTTTCATCGGGCATCACGAGCTCTTTGCGAATGCGGTTGAAGCACAACTCGCGGTCCGCCCGCTCGAACGAGAGCGGATGCGTCACGGGCACTTCCCGGCCATCCAGAAACCACTCGTCCATCCCCCAGAAGTGCGCCGAGCGGATGTTGAGATTCAGCTCGTTGACGATCCGCGCCACCAGCGGCAACTGCTCCGTCGGGCCGATCGGCCCGCAAATGCCCACCGGATTGTCCGGCGTGGATTGTTTCCAGGCCGTGATGTATTCGAGCGCCTCGGCCAGATAAAATTCCTCCAGCGTCTCATACATCACCACCTTGAAGCCGGGCCGCGAGAGCTTGACCATTTTTTCGGGCGTCAACGCCGCCGCGTCGCGGATCAATTCGTCATCGAGCGTGGTGTAATCCCACCAATCCGGGGCAATGGCACTGAGTTTTCGAGGCATGGGAAGCAATCAGAGTTGAATGGTTTTGTTGTCGGTGACCCAAATCGCCACGTGCGACATGGTCGCGGGCAGTTTCGGCGCCCTCCGGCGAATTTCAATGGCAAAATCCGGCTGCCCGTCGCCAGCGCGCCCGCCCGCCCCGCCCGGATCGCTCCCTGTGTTTCCGAATTCTCCGGCAATTGTTTTTGGTCGCCTCCCGGGTTAGCTTCCGCGACACATGCACAGGACGTTTGCTCGGCAGGACGGCGCCCGCTCCGAAGAAGGCGGGAAAAACACCGGCAAGGAATCCAACCCCACGCCGCCGGCCCTGAAGTGGGCAGGACTCGCGCTGCTGGTGTTCGCGCTCCACGGCAACGCGCTCGCTGCACCGCCTCCAGGCTCACCCCCCGCGTCCTCCGGCGCGCCGGTGCGCATCCGGTTTCTCGACAGCGCGACCGGACGCGCGCTGCAGCCGGAGCTTGTCGAGCTTCAACCCCAGTCACCCCGCCGCGCCCCATTCCGCCTGGCGCCGGGCGCGGTCCGTCGTTCGGGCCGACTTGACCTGGCCCTGGAGCGCGGGCGACACCGCCTCCGCGCCGCCGCCCCCACCCACAAGCCCATTACGGGCGATTTTGATCCCGGTGCGGTCTCCGGGTTGCAACTGGATTTTTATCTCGACCCGGTGGTCGAGCCTGAAGAAGTCCGTCCCGAAACGGTTCGCGCGCTCGTCAAAGACGGCTTCACCCTCATCCAGGGCTATGTGGTGGACGACGCATCCGGTGAATTGCTGCCCGGCGTGCGCGTGACCGCCGTCCCCGGCGGTGCGAACACCGAAACCGACGCACGCGGTTTTTTCCGCTTCCACGTGCCAGTGCAATCCGCCAAGGAAGCCGCTGCCGCGCCGGCGAGTTTGCTGTTTGAGAAATCCGGTTACGGCTCGCTCGAACGCCGCCACATCGAGCTGTGGTCGGGCGGCGACTGGACCTATCGCATCCGCCTCCAACCCGGCGGCGCGCCGCAAGTGGTGGACGAGCGAACCCTGCGCCGCCGTCCACCCGCGCCATCCGACGCGCCCCAATCCCAAACGCCATCCGATGCAACCGCCCCAGCGGCGTTACCCACCGGCATGCCGGCCGTCGAGCCGGCCGCTTACGACGTGACCCCCTTCGGCACCGCCCCCAGCAACGCCACCATTCGCGTGCCCCGCAACATCCGCGTCCAGCGCGTCAACCTCGGCACGATTGATTACGTCACGATGAACTACTACATGCGCGGCGTGCTGCCCTCGGAATGGATTCCCAGTTGGGGCAGCTACACCGGCGGCAGCAACTCCCTCAACGCCGGGGCCATCGCCGCCCGCTGTTACGCCATCGCCCGCCTCAACGCCGTCAGCAGCAACAGCACCTACGACATTTGCGATACGACCTCCTGCCAGGTCTATGACCCGACCAAGTTCCATTCGCTCACCGACATCGCCGTCAACTACACCGAAAATTACGTCGTCGTGACCGCCAGCGGCGTCATCCCCTCCACCGAATACTCCGCCGAAAACAACTCGCTCGGTTACCCGTGCGGCGACGGTTACACCTCGCCCACCGGCGGCTGCCTCTACGACCCGATTTGCACCGGGGAAGCGCGCTTCGGCCACGGACGCGGCATGTGCCAGTGGGGTTCGGCCCGCTGGGCGACCGCCCGCCGCATGGCCGGGCGCAACAGCGCCGACGCCACGCCCACCGGTTACCCGCGCATGGACTGGCGTTGGATCGTGCAGCATTACTACCCCGACTACGTCCTGGTGCGGGGCGCGCCGCTGGTGCTCGACGACGATGTCAAGGTCGTTGGCGCGTCCCAGACCGTCCGCATGTGCGCCGACGGCGGCATCACCAACGGCATGAACTGCCCCGCCGTCACCACCAAGTCCGTCGGTGCCACCGGTGTCATCATTGACGGCCCGGTGCGCGTGACCGCCGACGGCTACGGCTTTACCTGGTATAAAGTCCTTTGGAGCGATGCGCAGGTCGGTTGGGTGCGGGAAAACTGGCTCGAACGCGCGCTCGCCGTGCCCGCGGCACCCTCAACCCTCACCGCGACCGCCGTTGCAACCAACCGAATCAATCTTTCCTGGAGCGACAATTCCATCGAGGAATTCGGCTTCAAGCTCGAGCGCGGCATTTCCGGCACCGGCCCGTGGACGCAGATCGCCATCCTCGGCCCGAACACGACCGCGTTTGCCGACACCAACGGGCTGAGCGCGGGCACAACGTGGTTTTACCGCGTGCGCGCCTTCAATTCAGCGGGCGACTCCGCCTATGCCGGGCCGGTCAGCGCCACCACCCCCGGCCTGCCTCCGTCGCTCGCGCCCATCCCGAACCAGGTCGTCAACGAGGGCACACTTTTGATCTTCACCAACACCGCCACCGCCGCGCCGTTTGACACACCGATCACTGATTTTGAAACCTATGCAACCGGCGTCGAGGTCATGTTCCAGGAGCCGCGCTACTCCGGCAGCACCGCCGCGTTCTTGAGCAACACGCCGAACAGCTCGCTGACCACCGCGACGTTCCCCGCCGGCAACACCAGCACGCGCGCCTTGCAGGTCAGTTGGGCCTTCACCAACTCGGCCGTCAACCCGTGGCTGCGCCTGACCACCGCCAGCACCGGCAACCTTCCCAACCCCGTCATTGACCTGACCCGCCGACTCCGCTTCCGCATCTGGACCGACCGCGACCTGCGAGTGGCCCTGGGCGTGCGCGAAACCGGCAACCCTGCGGGGACACCCATCGGCTCCAATGGCGGCCAGACCGGCGGCATCGAATGGGTCGGGGTCACCAACTCGATCAGCGGCCAGCCCCAACCCACCCGCCTGGTCACCGCCAGCAACTGGACCACGCTCGAGTTCAACCTGCCCGCCGAACCTGTGCGCAACTTCAGCGGCGGCGATGGCGTGCTCTCCACCGCCACCGGCCTGGGCGTGCTCGAACACCTCGCCTTCGTGCCCGCTGCCGGCAACGGGCCTTACACGGTTTATCTCGACGACTTCGCGGTCTCCACGCCCAACACCCTTACCTTCAGCCTCGACACTGGCGCGCCCACCAACGCCGCCGTTCATCCCACCACCGGCGTGTTCACCTGGACACCGACCGAGGCGCAAGGGCCGGGCGTCTATTCCATCACCGTGCGCGTCACCGACAGCCAATCCCCGCCGCAGAGCGACGCCAAAACGTTTCAGGTCACCGTCAACGAAGTGAACCAGGCGCCCGCGCTCGCCGCCATCGCCAGCCGCACTGTCCATGCCGGCATGGCCGTCACCTTCACCAACACGGCCACCGACGCCGACCTGCCGCCCAACGCGCTGAGCTTCAGCCTCGATCCCGGCGCGCCCGCCGGCGCCAGCATCTCGGCGACCACCGGCGTCTTCTCATGGTTGACCACGCCCGCCCACGGCGGCGGCGCCTTCCCAATTACCGTGCGCGTCACCGACAACGGTGCACCGCCGCTCAGCGACAGCAAATCCTTCACCGTCACCGTCCAACCGCCGCCAGCGATTCACGAAACGCGCGTCGAAAGCGGCAACTTTGTGCTCACATGGAGCGCCATCCCCGGTGTCACCTATCGCGTTCAATACAAGAACAACCTTGAAGACGCCGTCTGGACGAATCTGCCGCCGGATGTGACCGCGACCGGCCCGACCGCCAGCCAGACCGATCCGCTTGGACCAACGCAGCGCTTCTATCGCGTGGTCGTCGTGGCGCCGTGAACGAGGCCGACGGAGGCTGGAAAAC
>JAOAIM010000207.1 GCA_026414705.1 Verrucomicrobiia bacterium
ACAGCGAACAGCGAACACCGAACGGCGGGTGGAGCGTGGCGGACGACCGCCGCGTTGGCTCTGGTCGCGATGGCGCTGGCCGGCTGCGGTCGGGAAGAAATTCAAACTTACCGGATTCCCAAAGAATCGCGCCTTTCAATGGCCCAGGCGGGCCTGCCTGCGGGTCATCCGCCGCTGGGCGAATCGGGCACGCCAACGCTGACCTGGAAACGGCCCGACGGTTGGGAAGAAGTCCCGCCGGGCCAGATGCGCGTGGCTTCGTTCAACGTCAAGGGCCCCGACGGCAAAGTGGCTGACGTGAGCGTTGTGCCTCTGGGCGGTGGTGCGGGGGGCGACCTGGCCAACGTCAACCGCTGGCGCACTCAGCAACTGGGCCTGGACGCCGTCACCCCCGACGAACTCAAAAAACTCGCCGAGCCGGTCGAGATCGGCGGCCGCCCCGCCGACCTCTACGACCTGGTCGGCAAAAATCCCGCCAGCGGCGAACCCACGCGCATCCTCGGCGCCATTCAGCATCGCGACGGCACGGCGTGGTTTTTCAAAATGACCGGCGACGACGCGCTGGTGGCGGCGCAGAAGCCGGCGTTTGTGGAATTTCTCCGGTCGGTGCAATTCGGCACCGGCGGCGGCAGACCGCGCCCGATCCCGACTTCGGGCGAACTGCCGCCGGGGCATCCCCCGCTGGAAACGGCTGGGAGCGCGGGGCCGGCCCGGGCCACGTCCGCGGCCGAGGGCAAACCGCGTTGGAGCGTGCCCGAGGGCTGGCAGGAGGTGCCCGGCGGCGAGTTCCTCGTGGCCAAATTCCAGATCCGGGGCGAGGGAGGCGCTGCGGCGGACGTGAACGTGAGTCGCTCGGCGGGCGACGGTGGCGGTCTGGCAGCGAACGTCAATCGCTGGCGCCGTCAACTGGGCCTGGAGGAGATGGAACCGGAGGCCATTGCCCGCGCTGCTCGTGAGGTGCCGGGCGAGGCCGGCCCGGCGGTCTTGGTCGAGCTCAAGGGCACGGATGCGCGCACGGGCAAAAGCGCGGCGGTCGTGGGCGCGATGGTGATGCGGCCGGGTGAGAGTTGGTTTTACAAGCTCATGGGCGACCCGGCACTGGTGGAGGCTCAGAAGGTGGCGTTTGAAACATTCGTCCGATCAGCGAGGTATTAACATGTTCGAGGCGTTGTATCGCATTTTCACCTCGCTGCGGTTGACGGTGGTGTTGCTGGCGCTCAGCGCCGTGCTGGTGTTCTGGGGCACGCTGGCTCAGGTGCCGATGGGCCTTTATCGGGCGCAAAACGAGTTTTTCCGCAGCTTTTTCATCTACTGGCAACCGGCGGGTTCGACGTGGAAAATCCCGATTTTTCCGGGCGGCTACCTGCTGGGCGGGCTGCTGTTGATCAATCTGCTCGCCGCCCACACCCGCTACTACCAGCCCGGCAAAAAGAAAATCGGCATCGTGTTCATCCACTTTGGCGTCGTGCTCCTGCTGGTGGGCCAACTGCTCACCGACCTGCTCGCGGTCGAAAGCACCCTGCATCTGCGCGTGGGCGAGACGAAAAATTATTCCGAGTCCCAGCGCGATTATGAACTGGCAGTCGTGGATGTGTCGGAGGCGGAGTCGGATTTCGTGGTGGCGATTCCCGACAGTCTGCTGCGTCCCGGCGCGGAGGTGCGCCATCCCGGTCTGCCGTTTGCCATCCGCGTGCGCCGTTATTGCGTCAACTCGGCCCTCGCCACCAACGCCCTGCCTGGCTTTGAGCGCGTGAACACCACCGCCGGGCTGGGCCGCGACCTGTGGCTGCAGGAGTTGCCGCATGAAACGGTGATGGACCGACGTGACGTGCCCACGGCAATTGTCGAGCCGGTTGGCGGCAACGGCTCGCTGGGCACGTGGCTGGTCTCGGCGTTTCTGGCGCGTCCGCAGCATTTCGAGTTCGAGGGACGCCACTACGAGATGAGTCTGCGCCCGCGCCGCTACTACAAGCCTTTCAGCATTCATCTGATCGAGTTCAAACACGAGCGCTATCCCGGCACGGAAATTCCGAAAAATTTCCAGAGCCGCGTGTTGTTGGATCACCCGGCCCGGGGCGAGCGCCGCGAAGTGGACATTTACATGAACAACCCGCTCCGTTACTGGGGCGAGACCTACTACCAGGCCAGCTACGACCGGGATGACCGCGGCAGCGTGCTGCAGGTGGTGCGCAATCCGGGCTGGCTCACGCCCTACTTTGCGTGCGTGCTGGTGGCCGTGGGCATGGTCATCCAGTTCATGACACACCTGATTCCCTTCCTGAAACGGAGGCTGGCCGTATGAAAAAATGGATTCCGGCGCTGGTGGCCGCCGTGATGGCCGCCTGGGTGCTCGCCCAGTTCCGACCCCGGCCCGAACCGGGGTTCAGGCTCCGCGAGTTCGCCCAACTGCCCGTGCTCATGAACGGGCGGTTTCAACCCTTCGATTCGGTCGCCCGCAACTCGCTGCTCCAAATCCGCACCAAGCAAACCGTGCCCGTGCAGCACGACGGCGCCCGCCACACCTTCAGCGCCATCGAATGGCTGCTGGAGGTCATGATGCAGCCCGAAGCCGCCGACGAACGCCCCATCTTCCGCGTGGACAACGTCGAGTTGCTCAGTCTGCTCCAACTTCCCGAAGGCCGGAAATACTACACCTTTGCCGAACTGCGCCCGTCCTACGACGAAATCAACCGCCAGGCCCTGCGCATCGAAAAGATCGAATCGGCCCAGCGCACCGCCTTCGAGCGCGCCCTCATGAAACTCTTCAACGCCGTCTCGCTCTACCAGCGGCTCAAGGTCACCCTCAAGCCGCCGGCAAGCGACGACTTCGCCGCCGAGATCGCCGAATACGAGCGGGTCATTCCGGGCGGGGTCGCCGCCGTGCGCGCCCGCCAGGCCGGAAAGGAGTTCGACGAGACGGTCTTCAACCGGTTGCTCGAATTGATGTCCGGCTACGACGCCATGGCGCGGTTTGCCCTGCCGTTGGTCATCCCGCCCGCGCACGGGCGCGCCGGGGATCACGACTGGCAGACGCTCGGCGCGGCCCTCATGGGCGCGGTGCATCAGACCGAATGGCCGCCGGCCATCAAATGGTATGCGCGCATGGTCAGCGGCTGGCGCGCAAACAAACCCGAGGTCTTCAACAGCGCCCTGGCCGAATACCAGCAGTGGCTCGGCGAACATTACCCGCGCCAGGTTTTCAAGGTGCAGTGGGAATACCGCTTCAACGTGTTTCAACCGTTCTATCGCGCGCTCGTGATCTACATCCTCGCGCTGGTGCTGGCGCTGATTTCGCTGCTGACGTTTGCGTTGCTGCCCGGCTTTGCCGAGACGCTGCGCCGCTCGGCCTTCTGGCTGGTCGCGCTGGCGGTGGGCATTCACACCATCGGGTTGATCTTCCGCATGGCCCTGGAGGGACGGCCGCCGGTCACCAACCTCTATTCCTCGGCGGTGTTCATCGGCTGGGCGGCGGCGTTACTCGGCCTGCTGCTGGAGCGATTTTATCGCGTCGGCATCGGCCTGATCGTCGCCTCGGTCGTCGGCTTCACCACGCTGGTCATCGCCCATCATTTGTCGCTGGGCGGGGACACGATGGAAATGCTGCGCGCGGTGCTCGACACCAACTTCTGGCTCGCCACGCACGTGGTGACAATCACGCTCGGTTACTCGGCGATGTTCGTGGCCGGGCTGCTGGCCATTCTTTTCATCATTCTCGGCGTGTTCACGCCCTTGCTCAACCAGCCGCTCGGCGCGGTGGCCAGTCCGGCCGGCAGCGCGAACGCCGACCCGAACCGCCCGTCCATCGGTAGCGTGTTCACCAACATGGTTTACGGGATCATCTGCTTTGCGACGCTGTTCAGCTTCACCGGCACGGTGCTGGGCGGCATCTGGGCCGATCAATCCTGGGGCCGATTCTGGGGTTGGGACCCCAAGGAAAACGGGGCGTTGCTGATCGTCATCTGGTGCGCGTTGATCCTGCACGCGCGCTGGGCCGGACTGGTGCGCGAGCGCGGGCTGATGAACCTGGCCATCTTCGGCAACGTCGTCACCTCCTTCTCCTGGTTCGGCGTGAACATGCTCGGCATCGGCCTGCACTCCTACGGTTTCATGGACGCGGCCTTCAAGTGGCTGGTGCTGTTTGTCGCCAGCCAACTGGCGTTCATCGCCCTGGGCCTGCTGCCGCTTCGCTACTGGCGCAGTTTCCAGAACGCGCCCCAGACGGCTGCGTCGGCAGACCAACCCATGGCCACCCGGCCCGCTGAACCTTGAGCGCCCGCTTGCACTCCACCAGGCACTGTGACAATTACAGCGGCAGCGCGTCCGCTCTGCTGACCGCGCCGGCGGGGGCGCGTTGCAAAACAACACCATGCCAATGACTCTCGCACATGAGCCTGTTCAACCCTGATTTGACGAAGCATCCGCCGCGCAGTCCGCGCGTGCGACTGGGCGGCTTTGTGATTCTGCCGCGCATGTTGGACAAGGGCCGCGCGCTGCTCGCCGGCAAAAACGGCGAATACAACTACGCCTGCCCGCTCGACCAGCAGTTCCTGGAGTTCGCCGGGATTGACGCCGACGCCCTCAAGGCCCAACTGGCGGCGGGCAAAACCGACAGCGAAATCCTCGACTGGGTGCGCGCCAACGCCCGCCACCGCCGCACGCCGGCCGAAATCGAAGCCTGGTCGGCCTGGCAGGAACGCCGCGCCCCGGACAACCCCAAATCCCGCGCCTTCTTCAACGAAGTCCACGAGAAAATCGCCCCCCAACGCGCCGACATCGTCACGTGGTTCGATCTGCTCGATCTGGACGACTACGTGAGCTTTGGCGGTCGCGCGTAAACGGGCGTGACTTTCGGGCGCGGATCCGGATGATGCCAGCCATGAAATCGTTGCTGACCCTGTGCGCGGCGATCCTGGCGTTGGGAACGACGGCGGCGCTCGCTCAAGAACCCAAAGACGCCGCCAAAACCGAATCCAACCCCAGGGACGCGAAAACCGAACCCTCATCCAAAGACAAATCCGTGAACACGAATGAAGTGGCCGTGATCAAGACCAGCGAGGGCGTGATGGTCCTCGAGTTCTGGCCCGACGTGGCCCCCGGACACGTCGAGAACTTCAAGAAACTTGCCCGTCAGGGCTTCTACGACGGCACCTGCTTCCACCGCGTGATCAAGGGCTTCATGATTCAGGGCGGCGATCCGTTGACGAAGGATGAGGCCAACAAGGCCCGCTGGGGAACCGGCGGTCCGGGTTACACCATCAAGGCCGAGTTCAACAACCGCCCGCACGTTCGCGGCGTGCTTTCGATGGCCCGCGCCAGCGACCCCAACAGCGCCGGCTCGCAATTCTTCATCTGCCACGGCGACCCGCGTTTCCTCGACGGCAAATACACCGCCTTCGGCAAGCTCATCAAAGGCGATGACGTGCTCGAAAAAATTGCCACCACGCCCACCGACGCCAATGATCGCCCGCTCAAACGCGTCAACGTCGAGAGCATCCGCATCGTCGCCGCAGACGCCGTGAATTGAGCGATGCGACCGGAGCCGTCGGGCGCGTGGCGTGTGAACCGGCAGACGCATCGAGCGTGAGCGCGACACCTCCAGACCCCGCCCACGGCCCCATTCGACCCTGGGCCAGGGTCAGCTCCCGGCCCGTGGGCGACTTTCGCATCTTCCGGATGCGCGTGGACCGGAAGATTTCTCCGCGAACCGGCCAGGAACTCGAATTCGTCATCCTCGACAGCGTCAACTGGGTCAATGTCATCGCCCTCACCCCCGACCAGCACCTGGTCATGATCGAGCAATTCCGCCACGGCTCCAACACGGTGGAACTGGAAATCCCGGGCGGGATGATGGACGCACACGACGCCTCGCCCGTCGCCGCGGCCCTGCGCGAGTTGCGCGAGGAAACCGGTTACGAGGGCGAACGCGGGCGCGTGCTGGGCGAAGCCTGGCCCAATCCCGCCACGCAGAGCAACCTCTGCTACACCGTGCTGGTGGAGAATTGCCGCCGCGTGCATGCGGTGGAATTTGACCACGGCGAAGACCTCATCACGCGATTGATCCCCGTCGCTGACGTGCCGCGACTGGTGGCGGAGGGCAAAATCCGCCACACCCTCGTCGTCACCGCGCTCTACTACTTCGACCTGTGGCAACGCGGTCTGAAGCAGACCCGACCGTAAACTTGATCCGCCCAACCCAAACGCTCCATTCCTGCGGAACGTTGATGCCCTGAAGCGTCGAAGCGTGGAGCGTAGCGAGGATTGGCAATCTGCCGTGCCGCCGACTGGCAGTCGGCAAATCCAAAGCGGCGGTACCAACACTCAAAACTCTGAACT
>JAOAIM010000208.1 GCA_026414705.1 Verrucomicrobiia bacterium
CTTTGGAAAGGCCACGCCGCAAAGGCTTGGTGCCCTCCCCCATTGCCGCGTTCCAGGGCTCGATCCTGTTGCTCTCGGAGGCGACGAAGGTGCTCGATCCGTTCCGTCAACGTCTCACCGATCCCAAACATCAAGGGCTGATCCTGCACTCGGTTTATCATCGCCCGAACGGTTGGGACCACGTGTCGCCCGGCCAGAAGGTGCCCAATGGCGAAAGCTCGATGTGGGGCGATTACCACGCCCGCGAGCTGGCCCTGCTGATCTTGCGCGAGGCGCGTGGCGAGCCGTATCTGAGCTTCTTCGATCCAGACCGATGAACCACCGGGACGCCCCAAGGCGGAACGAGGACGCAAAAAGTCTTGCCCGATGTCCGCGGGCTTCGCGTCCGGGCGTCACCGTTTTGAACGCTTATGCCTGAATCCATCAAACTCGTTCGCATTCCTTCGCTCAAAACCGTTGAGGACTTTCGACGGCACGTCGCGTCACTGGGCATCGAGTTGCCGTGCGAGGACGCGATTTTGACCGGCCCGCAATCGCCCCTCGCTCAACCGGTCGAGGGCGTCACCGTCAACGGCAAACGCATCGGCAACCGCTGGGCCATCCAGCCGATGGAGGGTTGGGACGGCACGACCACCGGCGGGGCGACCGAGGAGGTGCGACGGCGCTGGCGCCGCTTCGGCGAGAGCGGCGCCAAGCTCATCTGCGGCGGCGAGGCCATGGCCGTGCGCCCGGACGGCCGCGCCAACCCGAATCAACTCATCATCATCGAGCGCAACAAGAAAGACCTGGCCGAGTTGCGTGAAATCCTGGTCCGCGCGCATCGCGAGCGGTTTGGCAACACCGACGATCTGGTTATCGGTTTTCAACTGACGCATTCGGGCCGGTTCTGCAAACCCAACGACAAGCAGCGCATGGAGCCGCGCGTCGCATTCCGACATCCGATCCTTGACCGCAAGTTCAACGTCACCAGCGACGCGCAGGTTTTCACCGACGACGAACTGGAACGGCTGATCGAGGATTACGTCGCAGCGGCACAGCTCGCGTGGGACGTGGGGGCCGACTTTGTGGACATCAAGCATTGCCACGGTTACCTGCTGCACGAAGTGCTGGGCGGACACACGCGCCCGGGCAAATTTGGCGGCTCGTTCGAGAATCGCACGCGGCTGTTGCGCGACATCGTGGCTGCCATTCGCGCCAGTGGCAACCCGATTGACATCGGCGTACGTCTGAGCGCGTTTGATTTCGTGCCGTTCCGGCCGGACCCGGCGCTGTCGCGGCCCGGCAAACTCGGCCCCGGCATCCCGGAAGATTTCAGCCAGTGTCTGCCGTATCACTATGGTTTCGGCGTCAACCCGGACAATCCCGTCACCTTCGACCTGACCGAGACGTTTCGGTTTGCGGCGTTGTGTGCGCAACTGGGCGTGAAGATTCTCAACCTGAGCGCCGGCTCGCCCTACTACAATCCGCACATCCAGCGCCCGGCAGCGTATCCGCCCAGTGACGGCTACCAGCCACCCGAAGACCCGTTGGTGGGCGTGGCGCGGCAAATCGGCGTCGTGCGGCAGGTGGCCGCCTTCGTGAAGCAGCGGAGCCGGTTCCAGGGGTTGAAAGATGGAGAAGGCGCGCGCCCGACGACGGCAAGCGATTCAACCGATCCCTCGTTGAACCCATCCAACGCTCCCGTGATTGTCGGCAGCGCCTACAGCTACCTGCAGGAATACCTGCCGCACGTGGCGCAATCCGTCGTGCGACAGGGCTGGACGGACCTGGTCGGGATCGGACGCATGGTGCTGGCGTATCCGGGCCTGCCGGCCGACGCGCTCGAAAAAGGCGCGCTCGACACCAAGTCGCTCTGCCGGACCTTCAGCGATTGCACCACCGCGCCGCGCAACGGATTGATTTCGGGTTGCTACCCGCTGGACAAATACTACGCGGCGAAACCGGAATTTCAGCGGCTCAAGGAAATCAAGAAGCTCGTTGGCGCGTGAGAGGCCGGGGGCGCTCAACCCCGGCGGCGCGCGCGCCGGAATCACGCCTTGGCAGCGAGTTCGCCGTTGCGCATGCCGGCGGTGAGGTAATCGAGGTATTCGATCAGCCGCGTCTTCATTTCCTTGCGCGGCACGATCGCGTCAATCAGGCCGTGGTCCAGGAGGAATTCTGCCGTCTGAAAGCCGGGCGGCAGTTCGGCCTGAGTGGTGTCCTTGATCACGCGCGGCCCGGCGAAGCCGATCATCGCGCCCGGCTCGGCCAGAATCAGGTCGCCCAGGCTCGCGTAGCTGGCCATGACGCCCGCGGTGGTCGGATGTGTCAGCACGCTGATGTAGGGCAGGCGGGCCTGCGCGTGATACGCGAGCGCGGCGGCAGTTTTGGCCATTTGCATGAGGCTGAACATGCCCTCATACATGCGCGCGCCGCCGCTGGTGGAGATGATGACCAGCGGACGCTGCCGCGCCGTGGCCCGCTCGATGAGGCGGGTGATTTTCTCGCCCACCACCGAGCCCATCGAGCCGCCCAAAAATCCAAAATCCATCACGCCCAGCGCCACCGAGTGCGGCCCGATGCGCCCGAAACCCGTCACCACCGCGTCTTTGAGGTTGGTGGCTTTCTGGTAGGCGGCCAGCTTGGACGTGTAGGTCGCCACGCCCTTGAATCCGAGCACGTCCACGCTGGTCATGTCGGTGTCCATTTCCTCAAACGAGCAGGTCTCGACCAGCGAATGGATCCGTTCGCGGGCGCCGATGGGAAAATGATACTGGCATTTGGGGCAGACCTTGATGTTCTCGTCCAGCTCCTTGTCGAAGACCATCGTCTCGCACTTGGGGCATTTGGTCCAAAGCCCTTCGGGAATCTCCCGTTTGCGCGAGCGGCCGCTCGAAATTTTGGGTTTTCTGACAAATGCGGTCTGCGGCGTCGGCGGTGGCGGGGTCAATGCCGGTTCTGTGGGGTCGCCCCCGAGGGTTTTTCGTGTGAACTGCGTAGTGGCCATGACGGGTGAAAGGGGTTGGCGGGCGCGTCACGCCCGTGCCGGTTCGTTCCGATGCAAAGCCATCTGCATTTTCAATCGCTTGCGAGAGTATTTACAACCCGCGGGCGACTGTCCAGACGCAAACCTCCCCTGCCCCGGCCTCGCGCAGCGCGGCGGCACAGGCGCTGGTTGTCGCGCCCGTGGTGAACACGTCGTCCACCAGCACCACCCGCTGGCCGTCAAACCTCGCGCCCGGGCGCACCGCAAAGGCGCCGCTCACATTGGCGGCGCGCTGCTCGCGTGAGAAGCGCGTCTGCGTGGGCGTCGCGCGCACGCGACGCAGCTCGTGCGAGCGCACCGGCAGGCCGGTGGCCGCGCCCAAACGCCGGGCCAGCCGCTCGGCCTGGTTGAACTCACGCTCGCGTTCTTTCGCCGGGAACAACGGCACCGGCACCAGAGCGTCCCAACCGCCCGCGCGAAGCACCGGCGCCGCCGCCTCAATCAGCATCCCCGCCAGAAACGGCTCCAGCCACAGCGCCCGCTGATATTTGTAACGGTGAATCGCCTCCAGAACCACGCCCGCCGCCACCGCCGCCGAGCGCGCCCGGATGAAATGCAAGGTCACGCCCGCGCAGTTGGCACATTCAAACGGCGTCGTCAGCGCACCCTCAAACGGCAGCCCGCACCGCTCGCAAAACGGCGGGCGAACCAACCGCACCTGGGCGCGGCAACCCGAACACACCAGCCCCGACGCCGCGTGGGCCCGTGCGGCCCCGCACAACGCACACACAGGCGGATAGAGAAAACTCAGCGCCGCTTCGAGCCACGTTTCGACGCGCGAGAGCAGCGAGTTCATGTGGACGATTCGCGTTGGGGTCGCGTCAATCGCGTCAAGACCAGGCCCGTCAGGGCCAGCGCCCCCAGCGCCAGCCAGCCGTCAATGAGCCGGTTGCTGCCCCAGAACCACACGCCGGCCTCCGGGGTCGGGTCGGTCAGCACCCGGTAACTTCGCAGCCAGAAAATCCAACCTGCGTGCAGGCCGATGGAGAAAAACAAATTGCCCGTGCGTTGATACGCCCAGGCAAGCAGCACGCCCGCCACCGCCAGAGTGAAAAAACCCGGCACCAGCGCGTGCAGATCGGCAAACCCGCGCAGCATCTGCGGCAACAACGTCAGGCCCGAAAGCCACGTCACCTCGCCCCCGTGCCGCGCGGGAGCGAAGAAATGCACCAGCGCATAAATCCCGCTGCTCACCACCAGCGCGCCGCGCCAATCCCAGGCGCGCCGCAAGCCGCCGAAGATGCCGCCGCGAAACAGGATTTCTTCGAGCGTCGCCACCACGACGGCCGTGAGCACGGCCCCGCCGAGTTTGCCCGCCAGTTTTCCAAAGGTCAGCGTGGCATCAAACCGTCGCGCGCCTGCCGCAAGCGCAAGAGCTGCCACGAGGGCGAGCGAAAAAAGTCCCAACACGAATCCGCCCGCAAGCCTGCGCCACTGCCCCGCCGGGCGCACCAGCCCCAGATCGGCCCACGACCGCACGCCCAGCGCCCGCAACAGCGGCCACAGTCCGATCAGTGCCAGCCCCAACAACGCCCGGTTGACGAACCGATGAAACGGCTCGTCTGCGATGCCCGGCCACAGACCCGCGCCTGCCCGTGCCAGCCAGTAAAGCCACGGCGCCAGCAGCGCTCCGCCCAGAAACACCCCCACCGCATAAAGCGCCAGCGCGCCGAACGGCTTCATGGGCGTGAACGTAGAATTTCATCGGCCTGATGGCCAAGCGGGAACTGCAACCGCCTCCACGCTCTCCCGCCCCCTCCCCTTCCCCTCAATCTCACTCTTACTCTTAATCTTAATCCCCCAATCCACGCACCGTTGGCCCGCCCGGGCACGCATCCAGGTTGGCCTCCGCCTCTGTTTGCGCTTCAGGATGGAATCGCGCCGACGGCCCGGAATTTTGCCTTGCCCGTGCGCACCGCTGCTTCACAGCGTTTCGGGTGTGCATTGCAAAATCGCCCGCATCGAAACGTTCCCGGTGATTTATCCGACGCGCGGCTGGTTCAAGTTCCTCGAAGGCCCGCAGGGGCAACCGCCGCGTCGCCAGTCGGTCCTGGTCAAGATCACCGCTGACAACGGCGCCGTGGGTTGGGGGCAGAGCGTCCCGACGCACCGTTGGAGCTACGAAACCCTCGAGACCGTGCAGAGCACGATTCAAAACTACCTGGCCCCGGAATTGATCGGTTTGGACGCCTTTGACCTGGAGGCCGCCCACGAGGCAATGAACCGGATCATTGCGCCATCGTTTTCCACCGGACAGCCCATCGCCAAAGCGGGGGTGGACTTGGCGCTGTTTGATCTCACCGGCCGACTGCTCGGGCAAAACGCCGCGCAACGCTGGGGCAAAACCGGCCGGCCGCGCCTCACCATCAGTTGGACGGTCAACGCCCGCACGCTCGACGAGGTGGAGCAGGTTGTTGCCGAGGGCCGCGCGCGCGGGCACCGGCATTTCAACGTGAAAGTTGCGCCCGACCCGAAGTTCGACGTGGAGTTGTGCCGGTTGGTCAAGCGGCTCGCGCCGAATGGTTTCCTGTGGGCGGATGCCAACGGGGGTTATGACGAAGCGACAGCGCTGGCCGTGGCGCCCCGGTTGGCGGACGCGGGCGTGGCCGTGCTCGAGCAACCGCTGCCGGCCGCACGGCTGACCGGCTATCGGCGGCTCAAGCAGCAGGGCGCACTGCCCATTCTCATGGACGAAGGCATCGTCTCCTGCGTCGAGTTGGAGGAGTTCATCCGGTTGGAGCTGCTCGACGGCATTGCGATCAAACCGGCCCGTTGCGGCGGCATCACCGAGGCGCGCCGGCAGATCGAACTGGCGCAAAACGCCGGGTTACTGTGGCTGGGCAGCGGCCTGACCGACCCGGACGTGTCGCTGGCCGCGTCGCTGGCGCTTTACGGCGCGTATGACCTGCAAACGCCGGCGGCGCTCAACGGCCTGCAATTTTTGAGCGGCAGCGTGCTGCGCGAGCCCCTGGCCGTGGTCAACGGCGAACTGGCCGTCCCACAAGGCCCCGGCCTGGGCGTGGATGTGGACGAAACACAAATCGCCGCCATGCGTGGATGACCGACGCGGTTTCGCGCCCACCGTCCTGAAACGCACCGTGAATCGCGGCCCACAGTTGGATCGCCGAAACAGGTGCCGGGGCTTGATGCTGGTTTTTGCTGGCGGGCCACGTCACCCGTGGGAGCAGTGTGATTGCGGATGCCGCAGCGTGCCGGTGTGGTCCGAACAAAAAGCGGCCACGCCGCGGCAAAACTGTGATTAAAGTTCGTGTCCGAGCATCGGC
>JAOAIM010000209.1 GCA_026414705.1 Verrucomicrobiia bacterium
CGTGAGCACCGAGCGAACAAGCTGGCCAATGGCGGCTTGGGGAATTCCCTCTCCCTCGAGGGAGAGGGCCAGGGTGAGGGTGAAGCCGCCGTGAAGATTGGAGCGCCCCGATTTCACGAAGCGTTCTCCCTCACCCCGACCCTCTCCCGCTGGGAGAGGGAGCGCGGGCGGCGCGAGCTGGAAAACATCGAACATCGAACACTGAACGCCGAGCAGTTGAAGGAGGAACTCGGGAACGGGGGAAACACGAACAGGGGAGCGCACGCGTCTCGCGGAAAACACCTTTTCACCAACGGCCTTGAGCGCCGAAGGCGCGAGCATCTGGATACCCTCATCCGCACGGTGCGTTCTCCCTCACCCCGGCCCTCTCCCGCTGGGAGAGGGAGCGCGGGCGCAAGCTCTGCGCAACATCGAACAACGAACACTGAACATCGAACATCGAATGGAGCGTGAAGCGTCAGAGCGTCGGAGCGTGGCGCGGGCCTCCAGCCTGCTGGTTGGCCGACTTTCAATCCGCGGAGCCAAACCAGCGGCAAGCCGCCGCACGCCCAACGCTTCCGCACGCCGGTTGCGCGGTCCGGGATTGAACAGGTCGCCGGTTCGTGGGCGGGCTTCGCGCCGGCCGGCAAAACCGGGTTGGCGAGGTCCGCTCCGATCTCAGCGTCCGAAAAACGTTTCGCGCAACGACCCCCGTTCGGTGCGAATGAGCGCGCCGGGACGCACATTGTGCCGTGCGAACCAGCCCTGCCGCACCTCCAGCACGAACTGAATGTTGGTCGAGCGCGACGGCACGCCCTGTTCATCGCCCGGATGCAGGTCCACGATCTCGGCAATGGTGCCGTCGGGTTCGATGTAAGCCGCCGAGAGCGGCACGAGGCAGTTGCGCATGTAAAAACTCCTCGGTCCGGGTTCGGGAAACACGAAGAGCATCGCCTCGTTTTCCAGCAGGTTGGTTCGGAACATCATGCCGGTGGCGATTTCGACCGGGCGGCGCGCGATTTCGGCAATCAACTCCTGGTCGCCGACCCAGAGCTTGAGCGTGGGCAACTTCGGCTGTGCGTGGAGCAGGTGGCCGCGTTCGGGATCAATCGTCGGGGTGGCGGGCAGCGGCTTGGGGCGATCCCCGCAACCGCTCCCACCGATTCCGAGACTCAATGCGGCGCACATCAACCACACCTGAAACGCCGGACGCATCGGGCCGCGGGTTAGATCTTGATGAACCACCGTTTGCGATACAGTCCCCAGGCGACCAGATAGACCGCGCCGACAAACGCCAGCGCCCAGAGCAGCGACGCGTTTTCCGGCCGGGCCAACCAGGCGGGCAAGGGCGACCTGTCCGGGTTGCCCAGCGGGGCAAAGAACGTTCTGAACAACCAGGCCTTGAGCGACATTGGCGCGCCCTCGGTTCCGGTGACTTTGAATTCAATGAGCATCCGCGCGACGATGCCCGCCAGCACGTAGAGGGCAATCGCGTTCATGCCAAACATGACGAGTGGCTTGAACGGTTTGCGCCAGCCCTGCACGTCCACCAGCCAATACCACACCCCCATGCACACGGCCGCCAGCCCCGCCATGAACACCGCATACGAGCTGGTCCAGATTGGCTTGTTGATCGGCACCCAGAAGTTCCAAATCTGCCCCAGCCACATCAACAACGCGCCGACCACCATGAGCCAGGCGGTTTTTTCCGCTTCCGTCCGCTGCGACCGCAGCCATTGTCCGGTCAACACGCCAAACAGGCACGTCGCAATCGCCGGCAGCGTGCTCACGACGCCCTCGGGGTCCCACGTTTTGGTCGCACTCCAGACGTGCGTGCCGATGATCGGCCCGTTGAACACCAGATCGTCCACGTAGGCAGCGAAGTTGTCGCCCTTCTCCCAGAGGCCGGAGACGTAGCGCCACTGGCCGTGGACGTTCACCGGGAACGGCGCCCAGGCCATGATCGCCCAGTAACCCAGCAGCAACGCCACAATCCAGCGAACCTGCCCCCGCCAGTCGTGCCGCAAAAAGATCACCAGCGCCGCCAGGTAACACACCGCGATGCGCTGCAACACGCCCGGAATCCGCACGTTGGTCAGATACGTGTGCAGCCATTCGCTCAGCCCCTGCCGGAAGAGCGACCCGTTGAGCAGGTAACCGACCGAGTTCAGAAACAGGCCCAGCGCGAAAATGATCGCCGCTCGCCGCAGCCCGTGCAGGAACAGTTCGCGCCGGCTTTGGCCCTCGGCAAGCCGACGGGAGACCGACAGCGGAATGGCAACGCCGACGATCCAGATGAAAAACGGGAAAATCGTGTCGGTGAACGTCCAGCCGTGCCAGTCCGCGTGCTTGAGCGGCGGATAAATGGCGCCCGAACCCGGATTGTTGACCAGGATCATCGAGGCGATCGTCGCCCCGCGAAACACGTCCAGCGACATCAGCCGACCGGGCAACAAACCGGGTGGTTGAGCTGGCGTGGAGCCGTTCATGTCGTTCGCGCCGTCACAGTAAGCGCCAGGGCGACTCCGAAGAAAAGCCATTTTCCGCCCGCTGCCGCCCGCGAGCACGCAAGCCCGGGCCGGGGGGAGCACCCTCCCGGCGCGCGCGGCTCGGTTCGTTCACGGTGAAACGTGGTGAACCCGGTAGAACCGCTGTTCCGTGCCGGCTGCGTGGTCCGTTTGCGAATCGCCCGTGCCGGTCGCCGTTTTCGCTCCGATGGCGAACCAGTCGGGCTCGGCCAGGTTCGTGTTGCAGGAGAGCACGTAAGTGACACCGGGCAGCGTGTTGGTGTAATGCACCGTGACGTTGCCGCTGCCCGCGCCGCTCAAGCCCGTGATGCGCGGGCGCGTGACGCTCGGCGTGAAGCTCAGCAGAATCCCGCCGGCATCCGCGCTGGCCGTGAAAGTTCCGGCGGGCCAGGTGCCGTTTCGAATCCGGCCAAAATTCGAGCCGCCCGGATTCGTGCCGCCACTGAGCGCGATCACTCGCCACGCGCGCCGCGCCTGCCAGAACGGATGGTTCGGGTCGGGCGGCGTTGCGCTGCCGGTGAACCGAATGTCCAGCGTCGCCTGCGGGCCAAGCGCCAGCGTCCCGCCGCTGACCACGATCCGATCGAAATCCGTTCCCGCCACACCGTCGGTGTCGTCCTTCAACGCACCCAGCTCCCACACGTTGGTCGCGCCCGCGCCGCCTGCGCTCAGGTTCAATCCCGCCGGCAGCGTCAGCGTGCCCACGCTCAGGCCCGCTTCCAGAGTCCCGCCGGCGGCCACCGTCACCGGCCCGGCCACCGTTCCCGCCGCCAGCAACGTCGCCCCGCTCTGCACGGTCACGGGGCCGGTGCCGCTGTTGCCGTTGAGCCGGAGCGCACCGGCGTTGACTTCGAGCGTGCCGATGGCGTTGTTGCCCAGCAACGCCCAGGTGCCGCTGCCGTTTTTGCGCACGGTGCCGCTGCTCCCGCTGATGCTGCCGGCGAATTCCGAAACGCCCATGCCGCCGTTGTAGGTGTTGGTGGCCGAGGGCGCGACGATGAGCGTGCCGCCGGTGCCCAGCAACACACTGGCGCCGGCGCTGGGGCCCTGGACCGTCTGCACCGTTTCGGGCTGACCGGCCAGTTCGAGCCGGCCGAAATCGTTGAGCGTGACGATGGCCGCGTCAGCGATTTGTTCGCCGCCGGCGACGTTCATCACCAGCGAGCCGGTGCCGTTGACGACCACATCGCCCGGGATGCACGCCTGGCCGGGCTTTTTGGCCATTTTGATCGGCCCGGCGTTGACGATCGTGCCGCCGGTGTAGGTGTTGGCGTCGTTGCCGAACTCCGGGTTGCCCGTGAGGTTGAGCGTGTAAGGGCCGCTTTTGACCAGCCGGCTGCGCGTGCCCGCGCCGTCCCGCAGCACGCCATAAACATCAAGCCGCCCGCCGGTGCACTGGAACTCGGTCTGACTGCCGCAACTGGCGTCGCCCAGCTCGTTGGTGAAGTAGGCGCAGGTCACGTCATACCAGTTGCCGTCGGCGCCCCGGATCGGAACCGTCCCGGTGATGCCGTAGTAACAGGGCTGCGCGGTGTCCTGGCGCACGAACGAACCCAGTCGCACGGTGTTGTTGCTTCCGGCCAGAATCTTGATCGAATTCAGCGCGATGTTGTTGCTGAAGATCAGGATCGTCGTGCCGAGGTTCGTATCAATGTAGGGCCATTGATACGGCACGAGGATGTCGCCCTCGAAGAGGAAAATGTTCGACGAGCCGGGCGCGGGCGCCTGGCCCTCGACCCAGTTGGCCGCCAGCGACATCGGCACGCGCCACGCGCCCCCGCTGGTGACCGCGCCCTTCCAGGTCAACAGCCGCGTCGGGTTGCCGGTCATCGGTGCGTTGGTCGCCGCCAGCACTTCAATCGAGCCGTCCACGGCCAGTTTGTTCGTCCAGACCTCCCGCCCCGCCGAGAGCACCTTGAGGCTCTGCCCGTTGAGCAGCGGTTGATTGAAAATTTGCAGCCGATCCCCCGCCGCCAGCACCGGCCCGTGGTTGAACACATGAACAAAACCCGTCCCCGCGTTGCTCAACGTGCCCGTGACGAAAATCTGGTCGTTGGTCGGCGACTGCAGCTTGTTGACGTCAATCATCAGATCGCCAAGCAGCGTCAGGCTGTTGTTCACCCTCAACACGCCCAACTGCGGCGCCTGAGAGTTGATGCCCGGCGAAACGATGCCGCCGGGATTAACCGTGACCGGGCCGCCCACCGTGCCCGTGCCCGCGAGGATGCCGCCGGAATTGACCGTCACGGCGCTCGCCGGCCCGTTGGTGCCGTTGATCAACAGCACCCCCGACTGCGCAATCGTCGGCCCACTGTAGGTGTTGTTCCCGCTCAAGAGCAGTCGGCCCGCGCCGTCTTCGCCCGCTGTGAGCCGGAAACCGCCGGGCCCGGACACGTCGCAGGAGATGCGCAGCGTCACGGCCTTGTTCACGCGCGTGCCGACGCTGCTGCCCGAGCCGTTGATGTGGAGTTTGAGCCGCGCGCCGTTGGCGTTGGGCGCGCCGCTGAAGGTCACGTCCACGGTGTGATTGGTCAGGTCAATGAGCGCGTAACCGCTGCCCGACAAGGTCAGCGTCCGATCCACCACTTGGCCGCTGTCAATGGTGAAGGTGCGGTAGGCGCGCGAAAAATCGTGCCGGATGTGCTGCGCAAAGCCATCGGCGCTGAAGCGCACCGTGCCCGAGGGCGAGACGTTTTGGCGAAACCACGCCCCGTCGGAGGCGGTGGGCGCAACGTTCGCGCTCCAGTTCAACGGGTCGTTCCACAGCCCGTTTCCGGCGCCGTTGTCCCAGTGATATTCGGCGGCCCGGACGGGCGCGCTCAGGAGGCACACCACAACAACCAGCCGCTCGCTGAAACCCTTTCCGTTCATAAGGTCACGAGGTTTGACGTTTCGCCGGCGACCTGCGTCAGCCCTGCCACAACCGGCAGCCGGAGGTCCCGACGCCGCGCAACGCGGTGGCACAGGAAAACCGCGATCCGCTGCCACGCAGCCGCATCAGGCTGGCCGGTCGCCAGCCCAACCGATACGCCGAAATGCCCGTTTCGCAAGACCGTTCATCGGGAAAATGCTCCGACCGCGCCAAATCCCCCGCCGGGCTTGCTCCCGCGAAATCCTCGCGCGGAACGCGCCGTGCCCAGCTCTTGCCCGCACCGGGCCAACGGACGGCGACGCATCGAAGACCCCAACCATTACGAGCGAGCTAAAAAATGCGCATGATGGTGAATTTTTTGCGCATCTCGTCTGAACCTCCATGCCGGCCATCACCAAAAAAACACACCCGCCTCCAACTCCAGGACCTCACCCTGCCCGAACTCCAACGCCAAGCCCAACGACTCATCCGCCACCTGGAGGCTGACCTGGCCCAGATCGAAACCCTCCTGGCCCAACTGCGCCAACAACCCCCCGAACTGGATCAACGCGCCCGCAAACTCCAAACCATTCCGGGGGTGGGCGCGATCACCGCCTTGGGGGTGTTGGCCGAGATGCCCGAACTGGGCCAACTCAACCGACAACAAGTCGCCACGCTGGCCGGGGTGGCGCCGCACCCCCGCGACTCGGGCCAGTGGCGAGGCCGCCGCACCATTGGGGGCGGTCGTGCGGCGGTGCGACGGCATTTGTATATGGCGGCGCTGGTGGCGGCGCGGTGGCATCCGCAGTTGAAGGGGGTTTATCAGCGGCTGCGGGGTCGGGGCAAACCGGCCAAGG
>JAOAIM010000210.1 GCA_026414705.1 Verrucomicrobiia bacterium
CAGCCTGTTTTGCAGCCGCAAAGCCCGTCGCGCTCCGCGGGATGGTCACATGGCCGGGCCACCGGCCGCACGGGTGGAAGACGACCGAGGAGAATCGTTGCGCTTCAGGGCGAGACGATCCGGTAAAACCGTTGCGGCGGCACAGGGAAGGTGTTGTCCACAATCGTGGTGTTGGTGCCCGTGGCCACAAGGGTCGTGAGGTTCAGCCAGCCGATCTGGTTGAGGTTGGACTTGTATTGGACGGTGTAAGTGGCGCCAGTGACGGAGCTCCAGCTCAGTTGCGCGTTGGTCGTGCCCGCTCCCGGAATCACCGGCGAAATCACCGGCGGCGGAGGAGGCGTCGGCGCGGGAGTGAAGTTCAAATAAATACCCGTGGCGTCGGCGCTGGTGCTAAAAGTGCCGGCGGTGTTGCCCTCGACGCCGTCCACGCCAGCGAAAGTGCTCAGGCCCGGATTGCTCGCGCCGCCGGACAGCGCAATGACCTTCCATGAGCGCGAGCTTTGCCAGAAGGGATGGCCGGCGGTCGGGAAGGTCGCCGTGCCAATGAACCTGACGCGCAGCCGCGCACTGCCGCCGAGCACGAGGTTGCCGCCGGTCAGCGAGACCTGGTCGAAGTTCACACCCGGCCCGCTTTCGGTGTTGGCCGCCAGTTCCCAGAGGTTGGTGCCGCCCTGGGCGAGGTTGAGTCCGTTGCCGAGCGTGAGAATGCCGGCGCTGACGCCCGCGCTGATCGTGCCGCCGTTGGTGACGATGACGGTGCCGGAGATGCTGCCGGTACCGCCGAGCACGGCGTTGGTATAGACATAGACCGCACCGCTGCCGGTGCCGCTGCCGGTGGTATTATTCACCAACAGAGTGCCGCCGGTGACCGAGAGACCGCCCGCAAAGGTGTTCGCCCCGGTCAATGCCATCGTGCCGGTGCCGGCCTTTGTAAATCCGACCGGCCCGCTGATCACTCCGGAAATGATCGAAACCGCCGTGTTGTTGGCCGTGATAATCCAATCCTGACCCTGAAGCGTCACCGGCCCGGCAAACTCAATCGGGAAACTCCCGGCAATGGTGAAGTTGGTGCTTACCGTCACGGCGTTCGGTATCGCGTTGGTCCCGGAAAGGTCCAGTTGCGGCGTCACCCGAGGTTCAGCCCCCGGCGAAACCCCGGCACTGGCCGCATCCGTAATCACAAACGTCCCCGTTCCCAACGCATTCTTGTGCCCCAACTGCAGGTTCTCAGCAGCCAGCGTCACCCCTCCGCTGAAGGTGTTGTTCCCGCTCAACCGCGCAAACCCCACACCCGCAGTCCCCGACCGACCCCGCTTCAAACCGCCACTGCCTGAAATCGTCCCCGCCAGGTTCAGCGTCGTTGCCGTCGCCGGGTAAAGGTTCGGCGCCGCCCCCGCCGCCAGCACAATGTCGTTCGCCACCGTAATCGTCCCCAACGAACTGCTCGCAGTGATCCCCGCCGCCCCGGGATTGATCGTGACGGTGCCCGAGCCAAAAGCACCCCCGTTGTTCACGATAATCGTGCCTCCATCAAATTGAAACGCCCCCATCGTGTTGGCCGTCCCCAACGTCAGTTCACACGCGCCGTCCTTGGTCAACGTGCTGCTGCCAATGTTGATCGGGCTGTTCGTCACAATGATCCCCACCCCGGCCCCGCCCAGGCTCAGATCAAACCCACCGCTGATGCCCCCCGCAATCGCCAGCGTGCTGGCGTCCGTTTGAATCCGTGACGCCGACCCCAGCGTGATCGGGCCCGTCCAGGTGTTCACGTTGGCGGTGTTCCGCAACGCCCCGTTGCCCCCCACCCCCGTGCCGTTGAGCGTCAACGGCTCGGCCACCGTGCGCGTGCCGGAAATGTTGATCGCGGCGCCGCTGGAAACCACGGTGTTCCCGGCCGTGCTGCCCAGTGCGCTATTGTTGCCAATCGCCAACGCCCCCGCCGAGACGGTTGTGACGCCGCCATAGGTGTTGGCCCCGCTCAACGTGAGCGTGCCGGTGCCGAGCTTGTTGATCCCGCCCGTGCCGCTGATCACCTGCGAGAGCGTCGCCGCGTTGGAACGGTCCCAAGCCAGCGTGCCATTGTTGACAATCGAGCTGCCCGCGATCGTTCCCGCCGTGCCGCCCGCGCCCAACTGCAACGTCCCGGCGCTGATCGTTGTCGTGCCCGTGTAGTTGGTGTTGTTGCCGCTCAAAATCAGCGTCCCGCTGCCCAGCTTCGTCAAACCGCCTGTGCCGCTGATCACCCCGGCAAATGTCTGGCCTGTCGGGTCAGCGACGGTGAGGGTTGCGCTGCCCAAAGTAATTGAGGAACCACCCACGGTGGTTGCAATGGATTTGACCGTCTCGTTGAAATTGTTCAAGTCCCAGGTCACCGCAACGGTTGATCCAACCGTCACGTCCGATCCATCTGGAATCACCTCGGACGCACCATTGCGAAGCACGCTCCCGCTACCGTGATTAAACAGGGTGGACCCGACATAGGTGTTGGCTCCCCCCAACACAATCGTCCCCACTGAACCGCTGCCGAAACGCGTTTCGAAGCCATTCGTTCCCGCCAGGACGGAGTTGATCACCAGCGACTGGTTTGTATTCCCAAAGACCGTCAGAACTCGCGGCACGGCTACCGTCCCGCTGGGCGTCATGGTCAGCGTGCCGCCGGTGATGGTAAGCGGCTGACCCTCCTCCGGCTCCAGGCTGCTGACCGAGTGCGTTCCGCTCACGGTGATCGTGTAAGCGACGCCGAGCAGGTCAGTCCCGGCAGAGAACCTGGCCCGATCTCCGGCAACCCAGGTGCCGGGCGCGCCGGTCCCATCGGCAACAGTCGTCCAGGTCGTTCCCGTGGCGCTCCACGTGCCGCCACTGCCGGCACCAGCGGTGGTATCGTTGTTATCCCAATATCTTGCCGTTTGGGCAAAGAGCGTTGCCGGCCCGACAACGAACGCAGCCGCCAACAAAAACAATGGGCTCAGCATGGAAACCGATCGTCCGGGCGCACGTTGCCGCGCGAGGAACTGGGTCAAACGAATGGGAGTAGCAAACAGGTTCGTGGCAATGAGACAGGCAATGCTTTTGATTTTCATATAAGGCTTCTGAAGCTGGGGGTTCGCACAATCACCAACGGCGTTTTTCTAATTGCGCCCGGTCAGTTCGTCAAGCGCAATCGCGGCGGCACTTCAGATTTTTTGAGTTTGATTGCAGGAACTTTGTGCTCGGGTGCGTTGACGCAGGGCCATCGGCCTGCGACTTGTTTTGACGACTCGCGACGGGTTGCGGATTGCCACCAAAGCAGCACCATGCGGTCGTTGCGAGTTTATCGGGCTGGAGACCGGGTTGACCAGGAGGTCTGGGTATTCCCGCCTGCAGCGTCCAATTTCCCGAGTCGCGAACCGCCCCTCTCGCCTCCCGGGCAAGCGATTTGGGCGAATGCTCGACGAGACCGGCTCCGCGGCCGGCGGTGCAAAATCCGCGGCGGGTCAGGACTCGCGTTTTCGCTCCAAATCTTCAGCGAGAAAGCGCGCGACGTCCTTGAAGCGCGCGACGTTTTCGGGCTTCAGAGCCATGAGGGTTTCATGCGCTTCGAGGCAGGCCCGGGCCAGTTCCTCGCGCGACGCGGGCGTGCAGGCCGCGGCGCGCGTTTCGACCGGTTCGGGCGGGGTGATGCTGCCGCGCGCGACGCGAAACAGCTCGGTGAGTCCGAGGTTTTCGAGCAGTTCGAGCACGCGCTCGTTGGGGTTGAGGAGCGTCACGTCGGCCGCGGCGGGGCCGTCCCGACGCAGTTTGAGGCCGAAGCCGGCGAGGATGCCCAGGAAGGTGCTGTCCATGAGCGTGCACTCCGAGAGGTCAAACACAAAGCAGGCATAGCCCCGCGCGAGCAGTTCGGTCAGCAGCGTGCGGAAGTCCAGGCTCACGTGCAACGTGGCGCGGCCGATGATTTTGACGCAAGCGAAGCGCTCGCCGGTCAGGACCAGCAGCCGGGCGGTTGGGGAATTGGTTTTCTCCATGGCGAAAAGCAGCAGGGCCTTCAGCGCGCGGTCAGGACCGGGCGCGAGAGGTCGGCGCGGCCGGGCTTGGCGGCGGCCTCGGTGCCGATGATTCGCACCAGGGCGTGTTGGAGCACCAGGGCCTCGTCGAGTTGCCGCGAAACCAGGTCACGGTTGCACCGGAGCAACACCTCCAACGCGCGCACCAGTTCCTCAGTGGTGTAATGGCGGCTTTGATTCAGCGCGCGATAAACCGGCCAGGGGTGCAGGGCGCGTGGGTTGTATTTGGGGTCGTCCGGAAGCCGTTCCGGGGGAATCCGATCCAGCGCCGCTTTGAAACGCGCGTAGTCCATGTCCGGTCGCATCCACCCTTCGCGCGTCATTTCCTTGAGCAAGAGCATCAGGCGCACCTTGGTGATGAGGCCGTAGAGCAGGCCAATTTCGGTTTTTTCGCGGTCGAATGGAATGGTGGCCAGTTCCTCATCGAGGTGCCGGAGGGCGGCGGCCAGGTCGCGGTCGCCCAGCGCGTCGGCCAGCGCGAAGGCGCGCGCAAGCCGGTTGCGCGAGCACACGGCGGTGACGTCTTCGAGCGTGAGATGTCGCCGCTCGCCTGCGTAGAGGGTGAGCTTTTCGATTTCGCTGTCCAACTGGCGCGGGTTGGGGCCGACGCGTTCGATGAGTTCGGCGAGCGCCTCGGGCGCGATGCTGCGCCCGCGTTCCTCCAGGGCACGTTCGGCGAGCATTTCCATCTGTGCCGTCCAGTTGGCGTCCTGGAGGGAGGGACAGTCGTGTTGCTCAACGGTGCCGAGGGCTTCGAGGGTTTTGTAGAAGACGCGGCGTTTGTCCACCTTGCCCGCGGTGATGAGCAGGCGGACGTTGGACCAGTCCAGAGCCTTGAGTTCGCGGGCCAGGTCGGCGAGTGCGTCGGTCACATCCGCGGCCTGGGCGGTGCGCTCTTCGGCCAGGAAATTGCAGTTTTTGAACCAGATGACCCTGGCGTTGCCGAAGAACGGGAGCGTCTGGAGGGCCTCGCGCAGGCGGGCGATGGCGCGCAGGGCCTCGCTGGCGTTGGCGGCGGCGGCGTCAATCACCTCGTGGTCAAAGCCGCCCGCTTCGCGCGTCCACTGCTCGAAGCGTTTGCGGGCGCGCGCAGTGACCGTGTAATCGTCGTCGCCGAAAAGGAGCGCCACCGGCCGGGCGGCCGTTCTGACGGGCGCGGGCATGGATTACTCGTTTTCCTCCTCGCCCTCGTTGATTTTGTCGAGGACCTCGCTCATGTCCTCGACCTGATCGAAGAGGGAGCGGGTGACGAAAATGGGTTTTTTGTGGGCCGTGGCCAGCGCGAGGCAATCGCTGGGCCGGGCGTCGAGTTCGACGATTTTGCGGCCCAGTTCGTTTTGTTGCTGCAGGAAAAGCCGGGCGTAGTAGGTGGCGTTGCGCAGTTCGGTGATGATGACCCGCTCGACGGTGATGCCGAAGCCCTTGAAGATGTTGTTGATCAGGTCGTGGGTCAGGGGGCGTTCCTTGGGCTGCTCGCGCAAAAACATGTTGATGACCATCCCCATCTGCGGGTCCACGTTGATGACGAAAACCTTTTCATCGTTGCCGATGAACAGGGCGCACCCGCTGTTGGCCGGTAAAATCCCGCGAATCTGCACCGGCACTACATCGTTCTTCATGCCACAATCTTAAACCCTCACCGCCCGATGACAAGGCCCCGGCGCGAACGCGTCGCCACGCGCCCGCGCGGTCAATCCACGCCCACGACAAAGGGCCCTTGAAAACACCTGCCGTTCCGGGCCGCGCAACGGCGAACACCGAACACTGAACATCAAATGAGGAGGAGAAGCGCACGCCTCGGGCGTTCCGTTTTCGGCGTATCGGCGAAAACATTCTTCACCGCGGAGGCGAAAAGGCGCAGACGGCGTGGAGCGTGGAGCGTAGCGCGGATTGGCAATCTGCCGTGCCGCCGACTGGCAGTCGGCCAACCCAAAGCGGCGACCCGTCGCCGCGCTCCAAAACGCTGTCGCGCTGGCGTGAGGCGGCTGGCGCAATTCCCGCTCCCTCGAGGGAGGGGGAAGGGTGAGGGTGGGGCATCCATGAGTTGCTGGGCGGGTTTTTCACGAAGCGTTCTCCCTCACCCCGGCCCTCTCCCGCTGGGAGAGGGAGCACGGGCGCAAGCTCTGCGCAACATCGAACAACGAACAGCCAATATCGAAC
>JAOAIM010000020.1:0-23235 GCA_026414705.1 Verrucomicrobiia bacterium
CCCGCCGTTGACGCTGGCGGTCCAGTTGGTGAACAGATGGTTGCTGCCCGGCACTGCGGTGACCTTGTAGGCGACGCCCAACTCCAGGGCCGCCCCGTTGGTCGGGGTGCCCGAGCCGGGCGTGGTGAACGAAAGAATGCTCCCCGGCCCATTGGTCAAAAGCGTCAGGGTTGAGGGCACCGAGAGGATGTACCGGCGCGTCACCGCCACCGAGGAGTTGGTCTCCAAATCCACCGCCTTGACGGTGAAGGTGTTGGTGCCCGGCACAAACGTCACCGAGGCAGTCCAGTTGGTGGTGCCGGAGGCGAGGTTGTTGGTGGGCCCGCCGTTGAGGCTGAAGAGGACCTGCTGGATGGCGGTTTTGACGGGTTTGTCCTGGGCGGTGCCGACGATGTTGGTGGGCACGGTGAAGACCTTGGCGAGGTTGGGCGGGCTGGTGATCGCCACCGTCGGCGCGTTGGTGTCCGGCGTCGCGGTAAGCACTTTGAGAGTGTAAGCGGTCGAACCGCCACAACCGCTGCCGGCGGGCCAGCCGTTGGTAGCGGTGACCTGGATGGTGAAGTTGTAAACCCCGATTTGCGTGGGCGTGCCGGTCAGCTCGCCGGTGTTCCCGTTCAACGTCAAACCGGGCGGCAGCGCACCGGCCGTGACGGTCATCTGCCAGGGACTGGTTGGCCCCACCACGATCGTTTGGACGTAATTGGAGGTCAGGCGCACGTCGGGCAAAGCGCCTGCCAGCGGGTTGGTCATGCGAAAGTTGCAAAACTCCAACCACTCGATGTTGTCGAAATACATGTAATAGCGGAGCGTCGGCGTCACGCCGGTTTCCCGGAAAAACAGGCCGATGCGGTCGAACACCGCGCCCGGATTGGCGTCATTGCCGACCAGATTCCACGTGGTCGTGCCGATCTTCCCGGAGAACGTCCCAATGCCCGGGGGCGAGGTCGGCTCCCACTTCACTTCAAAAGGCGTGCTGACACCCTGGGGGATGCTGATGTTCGGCGGCTGCGACGCTGCGTTGACGCGACCGCGCCCGCGATACGGCGCAAAGACGCTTCCCGCGCCCGTGGAGCTTGGCGTGACGCTGCGCCAGCCCATGCGATTGCTGTCCGGTGCTGAGGAGTTGAAATACGCCATCCACACGTTCAAGTCCGCTCCCGACACATTGGTGTAAAGCTCCGTGTTGGTGATAACGACCAGCCCGCGAATGTGAAGTTGATTGGTCAGGGTCATGGGTTGAATCAGCGGACGCGCGAAAAAGAAAAGATTCGTGTTGTCCCACACCCGCCCGCCGATTTCGCCCGGCGCGCCGCCGGCGATGTTCGAGTTGCGCCAGTCAAAATCGTTGCCGAAGGCGAAGTTGTTCACCTGAAACGTCCAATCCTCGTAGTCGCTGTCAAACCGGTTGGTCTTCCATTCATACACGTCCTTCCACTGCGACCACGCCGGTGCGAAGGCCACATGCACCAACGCCACCACAACGCCCAGTTTGATCCGGTCAGTGAGATTCGTTTTCATAGCGCGCTCCGCGTTCAGGTTTCCAAACCTGTTTTGAGTCGCGCCGCCGGCCGATGGAAGGGAAAAAACACGCAGCAGCCAGGCACGCATCTGGCCCACGCGCAAACCCCCGGCAACTCAACCGCCTTGATTCCAGCCACTTGCGCCGCCCCAATGACCGCGTGTCATCAGCCGAATGTCAAAAAAGCATCAACCTCACCCCAAACCCTGCTCACTTTTTCCGGCCTCTCGTGAAGGCATCCGGGCTGCGACACTCCTTGAAGCTCGCAGAGCGCACCGGTGATCCAAGAGACTTCGCGTGGCGGTTGAGGGAAGAATTGCTCGCCACGAAGCCGGCGGCGATTCCCTGCCGCGCGGTCACGCCAAACGGCCCTCACGCACCGGCCCGCCGCCGCAGTGCCAGCTCGCGAGCCAGTTGCAAGGCGGCGCTCATGCTCGATGCGTTGGCCACACCCCGCCCTGCAATGTCGTACGCGGTGCCGTGGTCCGGCGAGGTGCGAATAAACGGAAGCCCCAGTGTCCAGTTAACGCCGGAGTCGAACGCAACGGCCTTCAACGGGGCAAGCCCCTGGTCATGATACATTGCTACGACGGCGTCAAATTCGCCCCGCAGCGCAGCGTGAAACACCGCGTCCCCGCTCAACGGTCCTGCCACCTCAAGCCCCCGGGCCCTGGCTGCTTGAATCGCGGGCTCGATGACCTGTTGTTCCTCGTGTCCCATCGTTCCGCCTTCGCCGGCGTGCGGGTTTAGGCCGCAAACGGCCACCCGCGCACGCCCCAGCCCCAGTTGCTGGCACGCCTCGGCGGCCAGTTCAATCGTTTGCTGAACCTTGTCGGGCGTGATCGAGTCGGGCACGGCCCGCAACGGCAGATGCGTCGTCACCAGCGCCACGCGCAGCCAGCGCCCGTGCGCGTCCGGCCCCAACAGCATCATCGCCGTGCGTCGCGCCCCGGCCAGTTGCGACAGGAACTCCGTCTGCCCCACAAATGAAATTCCCGCTCCCACAATGCTGGCCTTGTTGACCGGCGCCGTGACCAGCGCGTCCAGCTCCCCGCGCAGACACATTCGCGCAGCGGTTTCGAGCCACGCCACCGCAGCGCGCGCCGCAACGGCATCGCCGGGCCGCAGCGTTTCGGGAAACGGTTCCGACATCGGGTCGCACACCAGCAAACGGCCGGGTGCGTCCCATCCCACAAAACGCTCCAGCGACAGGTCCAACCCAAGCCGAGAATTCAAACGCTCCAACCATGCGGCGTCACCCACCAGCAGATAACGCACGTCCTCGCCCGCCGCCTCGCTTGCCAGCGCCTTGAGCGTGACCTCCGGGCCGATGCCCGTCACGTCGCCCAACGCAATCCCGATCCGCAGACTCATCGGCCAGTTTGAGCTGTGGCAGGCGAATTCCAAAACGCGCCGGGCCGTTGCGGCCCGGGCACCGCGCACGCCGAAATTCAGAAGTAACGAACGAACGTCTTTTTGCGCAGGCGTTCGACGTATTGCTTTTGAAGCCGCGCGTGTTCCTCCGCCAACAGCGCCCGCTCAATCTCTTCCTGTACCTCCACCAACGGCCGCACGTGGGCCGCCCGCCGTTGTTCGACCAGCATCAGGTAGCACGCCTCGGGCGTTTCGATCACCTCGCTGACCTGTCCCACCGGCAGGGCGAAGGCCGCCTCGCGCAACTCCGCGCGCAAGACCTTGCGCTCCACCCAGCCCCAGTCCCCGCCCTCCTGCCGTTGCGCGCCCTGGGAATAAATCGAAGCCATCTCCGAGAACGCCGCGCCCTCCAAAATCTTGCGCCGTATTTCCTCCGCCATCCGCCGCACGGCGGTGTCCTGTTCGTTCGACGCACCGCCATCGCCAGCCCCGCCGGGCTTGTTGAGCACGATCATCCGCAACTTCACCTGATCTTCCACCCGGTATTTGTCCTGGTTGGCCTGGTAGTATCGCTCGATTTTGTGTGGCGAAATGATCACTTCCCGCGTCACATGCTTGCCCCGAAGCGCCCGCAGAATGATCTGTTCGCGAATTTGCCGCCGGAACTTCTCAAAGGTCAGGCCCTGCGCCCGCAGCGTCTGAAGCAACTTCGAGCGTCCGCCCGCCCGCTGAATCTCCTCCTCAATCGCGTTTTCAAAATACACCTCCGGCAGGCTGTAACCCGACGCCTCGAAATCCCGGAGAATAAGCTGCCGCTCGATCAGTTGCTCCAGATTCTCATCCAGCAACCGATACGCCCGTTGCTGATACGTTTCCGGCTCGTTGCGGTATTGCCGTCGAAGCTGTTCGAGGGCGGGAGCACTCGCCGCTTCCACCTCAAAATGCGTGATCACCGCGTCGTGCACCACCGCTTTGATCCCGTCCACCAACTGCCCCTGACCCCACGCGCTGGCGCACGCCCCGCCCAGCAACATCACCAAGCCACGCAACGGTTTCATTGATGGCCGCGACACTAACAAAGCCAGCCTGCCGGTCAATCCCTCCGCGTCCCGGCCGCGCGCCGCACTGCGCTGAACCTCTCGGCAGGCGCGTGCGCCCGGCATCACATGTTTTTGTGAGTTGCCGGCGGACAGGCGAGGACTATGGTGGAGACGTTGGGTTGGGTCATCAAAGGGAATCGGGTTATGCAAACGGGCATCTCACGTCGCTGTTTCCTCAAATCCACCACGGCCGGCGCCGTCACTTGCGGCTTCTGGTCCACACTCCTTGAACGGCTGATCGCTGCCACGCCGCAACCGCCCTTGGGGCCGGGCAGCAAGGTGCGCATCGGCAAAATTTATCTGGGCCACGAACGCCCCGGCTGGCCCGCCGCGCGCGTGGACCTGGCCGCCGTCATCCAACGTTACGAGACCGACCTGGCCAAACTCGCGCCCCAATTGCGCGACGTGGAATTCGTGGACGCCGGCCGGCCCGCCGACGCCACCCAACTGGCTCAAGCCCGGGACAAGTTTCGCGACGTGGACGGCATCCTGGTCATGCACCTGACCCTGGGCGTCGGCCGCCAGCTCGAAAGCCTCATGGAACTGGGCATCCCGATCGTCCTGTTCAGCCTGCCCTACACCGGTCACGAGTGGCACACCATCGCCAGTTGGCAGCGCCAGGGCAAACTCATCGAGGTTTATCCCACCAGCCGCTTTGAAGACGTGCTCATCGCCATCCGCCCCTTCCGCGCGCTGCGACGCCTGCGCGAAGCGCGCATCCTGCACGTCAACTTCGGTCCGGCCGACGCCGCCTATTGCGACGCGGTTCGCAAAAAGTTCGGCACCGAAATCCTGAACCTCGGCCTGCCCGACCTGCAACGCGCCTACGAGACCGCCGACCAGTCCGAAGCGATGGCCGATTGCCGACGCTGGATCCGCGAAGCCGATCGCGTCGTCGAACCCACTCAGGAGGAAATCCTCAAAGCCTCCCGCATGTTTGTCGCCATGCGAAATTTGCTGGCCGAGCACCGCGCCGTGCTGATCACGATGAACTGTCTGGGCATGGGGCTGATGGACCGCGGCATGGCCTATCCATGCCTGGGCTTTGTGCGCCTCAACAACATGGGCCTCGGCGGCGTGTGCGAGGCCGATTTGAAGTCGAGCCTGACGCACCTGATTTTCAGTTACCTCGTTGGCCGACCCGGTTTCGTCACCGACCCGGTGATTGATCTGGCCACCTCCACGATCATTCACGCGCACTGCGTCGCCGCCACGCAAATGGAAGGGCCCGACGGCCCGCGCGCCCGTTACATCCTACGCAGTCACCTGGAGGACGACCGTGGCGCTTCCCTGCAGGTGCGCCTGCCGGTGGGGCGTAAACTCACCATGGCCCGGCTAATTGGCACCGACATTATGCTCCTGGCCACCGGCGACGCCGTGGACAGTCCCCTGCACGAATGGGGTTGCCGCACCAAGCTCACGATGAAAGTGCAGAACATCGAAAAATTCCTCGACAACTGGTCCAGCGGACTGCACCGCGTCGTGTTCTACGGCGACCACAGCCGCGACGTGCGCCGCTTCTGCCGCTTCGCCCGCATCCGGGTGCTGGAGGAGGGCGTGGACGATTTGCACCAGGTCGAAGGACTGGAATGGCGACCGCACGTGCATGCCTGAGCGTTCTGACCGGAGGCCGGGGGCGGTGCGTCTGCTGCCTGAATTTGCGACCCGCCTTTGCCGCCGCCCCGGCAGCTCAAGGGCGGCAGGTTGAAGTCGCGCGCAACCGATCCCTGCGGGCGCACGCTATCGCGGGAGGGATTTCTGGAGGTCCTCGACCGCCTTGCCCGCTTCCTGGCCGGCTTTCTTCGCAGCGTCGCCAAGCTTCTGCTGCAACTGCCCGATCACGTCCTTGATCGCCTGCTCCTGTTCGGGCGTGAGTTTGACACGGTCGGCGACGGATTTGAGTTTGGCCAGGCCGCCCGCATAGTCGCCCGCTTTGATCGCAGTGACGGCTTCCTCAACGGATGTCTGCGCCGCAGCCTCGGCAGATTTGAAGCTGCTCTCCAGGCGGCTGGTGTCCACGCCGCTTTTCTTGCAACCGGTGACGACCAGCGCCAACGCGGCCAGTCCTGCAAACAGAATGTGAACGATTTTCATGTTGCTTTGCGTGTTTGGATGCAACGGTCGGGCGCAGCCTCTCAATCACCGCAGGCCGGATCAACCGCATTACCATGCGGCTGACACGGCGCAAAGCGTTCCGCCGCCGCGGTCCGCCGCTCAATGCAGATCGGCCAGCGGCACGAGCGGCTGGCGCTTTTGTTGTCGCAGTTCCTGCTGCTGGCGCAGGAGGCTCATGCGCTCGCTCGGGCTTGTTTCGGGCTGTGCCAGACGCGCGGTCAGGGTGGCCAGTTGCCGGTCCAGGTGCAGGTTGCGCAGGCGCAGCGTGACGTCGGCAATTTGTTGTTCGGGATTGGGAATGGGTCGCGTTTCGGTGGCCGCTTCGGTCACCAGCGCCTGCATTTCCGGCAGCGGCAGGGAATCCAGGAACGCCGGCAGCCCCAGCCACGTTTCGCTCGCCTGGGCCTCAAACCGCCGGCGGACAAGGTCGCGCACCAGCGAATGTTCAATCCAATCGGGCAACAGATGCATCGCCGCCCAGGCAACGAGTTCCTCGTGCACGAAGAGAAGTTTCAGCAGCCAGAACTCAAGCGGCGACGGTCGCGGCGCGGCTTCCGGTGTTTCTCCGGCCGGTTCGGCATCCGCGCGGGGCGCGCTGACCTTGCGGAACTCCGCTCGAACCGCCTCCACGCTCACGCCCAGGCGGAAGGCGGTCTTCTGCGCGCACGTATCCAGCAGCACCTGATTGCCGGTTTTGAGTGCCGCCGTGGCCATTGCGCGCGTGATCGAAAGTCGGCCCCGGTCGCTGGCCGGATCGTGCTCGCGGCACAGTCGGTTGAGCAGAAAGTCAAAAAATCCCTCGGCTTCGGCGATGAGTTTGCGGAACGCCTCGCCGCCATGCTCCCGAATGAAGCTGTCCGGGTCGTGCGGCGCGGGCACGACCGCGACGCGCATCGCCAGGCCGGACGCCAACAGCGGATCGAGCGAGCGAATCGCCGCGTTCTGGCCCGCTTCATCCGAATCGAAGCACAGCACCACCTCTTCGCAGTAGCGCTTCAGGAGGCGCGCGTGTTCGGCGGTCAGCGCCGTGCCCTGGGGCGCGACCACGTTTTGCACGCCCGCCATGTGACAGGCGATGAGGTCAAGCTGCCCCTCGCAGACAATCACCCGGCCGGCGTCGAGTATCGCGCGCCTGGCCTTGTCCAGCCCGAAGAAGACGCGGCCCTTGCTGAAAATCGGCGTTTCGGGCGAGTTGACGTATTTGGCGGTTTTCTCGTCCCCGGCAATCACCCGCCCGCTGAAGCCAATCACGCGTCCCTGCTCATCGCAAATCGGAAACATCAACCGGCCGCGAAAGCGGTCATACCAACCCTCGGCCTTCTCGCGGCGGATGATCAGTCCGGCCTTTTCGACCAGAGCCAGATCGTAGCCCTTGCTGCGCGCCCAGTTGACCGTGTCCTCCCAGGCGTCGGGCGCGTAGCCAAGCCGGAAAAGCTTCACCGCTTCGGGTGGCACACCGCGTTGGGCCAGGTAATCGCGCGCGGCCTGGCCGGCGGCGTCGTTGAGCAGGCACGCGTGCCAGCGTCGGGCGATTTGCTCGTGCATCTCCAACAACACGTCCTTGAGATGCCGCGCGGCAGCCGCCTCCGAATCGCGTTCCCATTCAATCGGAATCCGCGCGCGCTCGGCCAACCGGCGCACCGCGTCGAGGAAACCGATGTTCTCGTAGGCCATGACGAAGGTGAACACGTCCCCGCCCTTGTGGCAGCCGAAACAATGGAAAATCTGACGCTGCGGATTGACGTTGAAGCTGGGCGTTTTTTCGCGGTGGAACGGGCACAGCGCGACGAAGTTCGCCCCCGCGCGTTTCAGCGGCAGATAACCGCTGATGACCTCGACGATGTCGTTGGCCGCGCGGATGCGTTCGATCGTTTGGGGCGCGATGCCGCTCATCCGGCGAGGAGCTTACCGCCCACTGGCCGATTGACAATCCGCTGCACCGCGCGGGCCGGTTTGACTTGTGAAGGATGAACTCAGGAACTCAGGAAGGGGGGCTGAATTTTCAGAACGGCGATTTCCGGGGTTCAATTCGAAGGGTGATCAGGGATGGATGAGAACGCGGCACGGCAGTTCACGCTGGGCCGGGCTCCCTGTGGTCGGTTGCGACCGCGCGCATCAGGTCGGGCGTAAAACCACGCCGAGAAATTGCCGCGGGGTGACACAGTGCACGCCGTATGGTTTGCCCAGAGCGAGCACATCGTGGTCATACGTGACGAGAAACTGGCAGCGACACGAAATTGCGGCGCTTACGATCGGGTTGTCCTTGAGGTCGCGGCGAACGATTGGCGCTGGTTCAGCGTCCTCTCCCCAGCGTGAGGCACGGCAGAGCCAGTCCAGCCACGCAGCCCAGTTGGGGTTTTGCCAGCGTCGTTCGCGCGCCGCCACAAAGGAAACCGCGCGCGTCCATTCGTCAGCGACGGCGGGGGTGGTCCAGGACACAAAGCCGCGCGCTGCAAGGAGAGTTAACACAGCCCGGCCGTCACCCCCGCGCCAGCCAATGCCGGCCACCACCACCGAACTGTCCAGTAGCACGTCCGGCTTCAACGCTGTTGGCTTTGGCCGGCCTTGCGCGCGCGACGCACCGCCGAAACCACACGCGCAACCGGCTCGGCCCCGGGCGCGCCGTCTGCCGACAACCGCCGGAACTCTTCCGCGAGTTCTCGTTCGGCCGCTGCGCGGTCACGACGCAGCAAATCCGCCAGGAACTCGCTCACGCTCCCGTAGCCGCCCTGCCGCGCTTTCTGTTCGGCGAACCGTAGCAATTCGGGGGCAAGCGAGATGGTCTTGGAAACCGTCTTCACGCCGTGAGGATAGCCGTCACGTCCGTGCCGGGCAACAGCAGCGACGCTCCGCAGTGGCCGATGAGTTTTGATGTTGCGTGGAGGCCCTTGTTCAGCACGGGGCAGACCTGACCTCAGCCCCCGCCGATCGCTTGCATCTGATCGCCGCTCGCCGGATCGTTTAGGAGCCTTTTCTCCCTTGGAAAAAGCCAACCGCGACTTCGCAGTTCGAAATTCAAGCTCCCTTCCTGAGTTCCTGAGTTCCCCCTTCGTCAGCGCCGGGTACGCGCTCCGCTCAGGGCATGGTCCACTCTTTTTGTTTGAAATCGCGTCCTTCGGGGTGCGTGGGCTTGATGAGCAGAAAACCCAGATGTGTCCGAATCAACGGGCCCGTGAGGGATTTCTCGAACACGTTGGCCTGGAGGGTTTGAAGTCCGGGGAAGTATTCGCTGCCGTACACCTCGGTCTGGTAGGCCTGGTGGGCGCGGATTTCCTCCTGCGTGTAGGCGCGGGCGTTGAGCAGCGCCAGTCCTGCCAGCAGCGCGCAGCCGAAGCGCGTCATCCCCGCCATCATGCCCAGATAATACTCGGCGCGTCCGAACACATCGCTGCCCAGCAGCTTGCCGTGCAGGAAGCGCTTGAACAGCAGGAACAGAAGCGTCACGCCGATTCCCGCCAGCACGTAGGCCGTCACGTAACAGGTCAGACGGCTCAGCGAGGTCAGGGTCACCAACCGTTCGCCCAGCGGCTGATAGAGCATCGCGCTCACCACGACAATGGCCACCCATTGAAGGAAAATCAGCAGCTCCTCCGACATGCCGCGCTTGCGCCCGTGGAACAGGCCCATCAGCAGCACCACCCCCAGCACCAGGTCGAACCAGTTGAATGGCAATTGCTCAAAGCTCATAGCCGGAAACGCGACAACGCATTCCGGGCGTCGTCTCGTTTCCAGACTGATCCAGCCAAATTTGTGCCAGCTTCAGCGCGGATTCTCCGCCAGCCAGAAGCGAATGGCCGCCCCTTGAGGATGACGCGGTTCCAGTTCCAAGACCCGCAAATAGTGCGCCCGCGCCCGGGCCGGATCGCGCAGTGGCCCGGCATACAGATTGCCCAAAACCAGGTGCGCCCGTGTCTCGTTTGTGTTTTGCGCCAGAACCCGCTCCAACTCCGCCGCCGCATCGCGCGGATACTCCGCCGCCTTGAGCGCCAGGGCGAAATTGTAACGCGCATCCACCGAATCGGGCCGCGCCGCCAGCGCCTGTTCCCAGGCGGTGAGCGACTGCCGGTAGTTTCGCAACTCGAACAAAACCAGCCCGAGATTGAACTGCGCCTCAAAGTGGCTCGGGTCGGCTTCGACCGCCTGCCGATACGCGGCTGCGGCTTCGTTCAGTCGCCCGGCGCGATGCAACTGGCGACCTTGCGCGAAGGCGCGCTCAGCGGCGTCCCGGTTGCCCGGCGCGGGCGGTGGCGGCGACAAGTAGCGGTAACGCGCGAAGGCTGGCGGCGGCGCGCTCGCCGGAGGTGAGGCGGGCACGCTCGGCTCCGGTTGCGGTCGCGGTGGCGCGGTCAACAGCGGCGGTTCGGGGCGCGGGGCATCACCCGGCAACGGAGTCACACGCGGCGTGGATTTGGATTCTGTGCGCGGCGCAGCGGTGCGTGATCGCTCGCGATCGAACGGATTCAGTCGCGCCCAGAAACTGCGCCGGGCGGGTGGCGCTTGCGAGGCGGGCGCGGCGGCTGGGGCCGTCGCTGTCGGCGCAACCGAAGCCGGCTCACCTGGAGGTTGCGACGCGGGCGTGGGTGGCTCCGGCTCCGCGCGAATCGCCGGTTCGGGCGGCAATTGAACCACGGCGGCGGGTGGCGGGGCGGTGAGCGCGGGCGGGGCCGGCGCCGGTGACGCCGGCCGCGTGACAACCACCGGCGCAGCCGTCCGAACCGTGGCCGGTGGCGCCTCGCGCGGCGCGGCGGCGGCGGCCACGACGTTGGTAACCGGGGGCGAGGCGGGCGGCACGACCGGCGCGGGCTTCGTGGCCGCGGTCAGTTGGGCCTCCAGGCTTTGGACGATCGCGACAATGGCAGCCCGGTCCGGCCCCGTCGGGGTCGCGTCGAGATACCGCCGATACGTTTGCACGGCCTGAGCGGGGTCGTTGAGATAGCGATGTTGAACGATGGCCAAATTCAACAGGGCCGGGCGGTAGTCCGGTTGTGCGCGAAGCGCGGCCTGAAACCACTGCGCCGCGTCGTGGGCGCGGCGTCGTTGCACCGCGGCAAGCCCCAGGCCGTTCAGCGCGGCGGGGTGATTGGTTGCCACGCGCAGCGCGCGTTGAAAACTGCTCTCCGCGGCGGCGGCCTCGTTCAAACGCAACTGTGCCGCGCCCAGTTGCAACCAGCCCTCAAGCGCCTGCGGGCGCTGCAACGTGTAGGCGACAAACTGGTCTTTGGCCGGCGCGGCTCGTCCCTGCTCCAACCACAACATGCCCAAATTGAACCGTGCCTCGGCCAGGTTGGGATTCAGCGCGAGCGCCTGGCGATAGGCCTTTTCGGCTTCGGGCGCGCGTCCGAGTCGTTGGTGAACCACGCCCAGTTCGTGCCACGCCAGGGCGTTGGTCGGCAGCCACGCCGTGGCGCGTTCGAACTGTTCGAGCGCCTGCGGTAGCTGTCCTTGCGCGGCCAGACGGCGGCCCTCCAGCAACGCGCGCTGACCCGGCGGCGCGCAGCCCGTCCAACTCAACACCGTCGCCAACCCGACCCCGAAAACCAGCCGCGCCGGGCCGCCTTTTGTTGTGACGCGCATTGGCGCGGTTGGTAACATCCGTGCCCGGACGTGTCAAGAAACGCACTCCCGCGACAGGATTCTCGCTCACGCGGCGCGCGCCGACTTCCAACTCTCGGCGCGTGCGTGGTTGTTTGGAGTCTCCTGGCGGCGCAATGTGTGTGTGCCCAGCGTGCCGACGGGGCGGCTGCCGGCACCGAAAACGCGGGCGCACCGGTGCCGACCCCCGAATCCTTCACCACGTTCCGGCCATCGGCGCGCAGCCGGGTGATTGTGGTCGAGGACGCCGGGGCCACCGAGGCGTTCAAACCGCGTGCCGAGCGCGTGGCGGACATGCTTGCACGCGGGCTAACGGCACTGACTGGCAAACCCACCGCGCGCGAAGCCTGGTTGAGCCTCGTGAGCACGCAGGATGTCGTTGGTGTCCGGGTTTACTCCGTGCCCGGCCCGGACGCCGGCACCCGGCCCGCCGTGGCAGCGGCCATCGTGCGCGGGTTGCTCGACGCCGGCGTGCCCGCGACGCAGATCGTGATCTGGGACAAATCGGAGCGCGACCTGCGGGACGGCGGTTTTATGGCGCTGGCGCGCGAGCTGGGCGTGCGCGTCGCAGGCAGTGCCGAGGCGGGTTATGACGCGGAACATTTCTACGAGCAGCCCCTGATCGGCACGCTGGTGTGGGGCGACCTGGAGTTCGGCCAAAGCGGCGAGGGCGTGGGCCGCCGTTCGTTTGTCTCGAAGCTGCTGACGCGCGAGTTGACGCGCATCATCAACGTGCCGCCCCTGCAAAATCATCGTCTGGCGGGCGTCGCGGGCAATCTCTACGGCCTGGCGATGGCGAGCGTGGACAACACGCAGCGCTTTGAGCGCGAGGCGGCCCGGCTGGCCCAGGCCGTGCCGGAAATTTACGCGCTGCCGGAGGTCGGCGACCGGGTGGTGCTGAACATTGTGGACGCGCTGCTCTGCCAGTATGAAGGCGGTCCGCGCGGACTGTTGCACTACTCGACGGTGTTGAACCAACTGCGCCTGAGTCGCGACCCCGTGGCTCTCGACGTGTTGTCCCTTCGTGAACTGGAACGCCAGCGCCGCGCGGCGCGCGCCCCCTTCGTCAAACCCAACCTGGAGCTTTACCGCAACGCCGAACTGCTCGAGCTGGGCGTGAGCGATCCCGACCGGATTGACGTCGAGACGCTCCCTTGAACGCGCGTGCGGAAGCCCGGACGCCGGGCAATGAATGCCCGGGGCGAAGTGCCGCGCCGGCACGGCTGCGGGTCTCGTCACAACGGCTGCTTGAGCGCCCGCTGCAGCAGCGCTTTTTCGGTTGCGCCCAGGGGGAGTTTGAGCGCCTCCGCGCGACCGGCCGGCGACATTTTCTCCCAGGACTTGCGCAGCGCGTTGATGACCTTCTCTTCGGGGGTCTTGGCGGCCAGGTCGGCCAGTTGATGTTCCAAAAACACCAGACACAGCGCGTCTTCCAACACCCGCGTCTCGGCGTCGTGCGGCAGGCCTTTTTTGAGATTCAACTCCTGCACGCGTCGGATGGTGGCCTCGTCGTAGCCGACCTCGCGGAGGATTTCGCCCGCTTTTTGGGCGTGGAACTTTTTGAGCGCCTCGCGCCACTGCAGGTAACCGGCGCGGGTCATCGGATAGGCCGAGCGCGGAATCTGCCAGCGACAGATGTGCTGGCAGCGTGCCGCCAGCCGGAGCGCCTCGGACGCATCGGGGCAAAGTCGCAACACCCATTCGCTGAGCCATCGCGCGTAAACCAGTTCACGCGGCTGCGGCACGCCGTCCACGATTTCGGTGTTCGGGTCGCGCGCGTTCTCCTCGTCGAACCGGCGCAGAGCGGCCTGGAATCGTTCCGGGTTGGTGGGCTGGAACGGAGGGCTCATGCGGCGGCGGTGCGGCGGGCCAGACGCCCGGCGACCTCCTCCCACCACGCGGAGTCCGGCGGCGCGTAGGGTCGGAAGATTTCGATCCAGCCCTCGCGGCTGTTGAAGAGCGCGGCGCGATACAAGCCCAGTTGATTGGCCAGCGGCGAGTCCATGAGGCTGGCCGAGTCGTTGGCGCTCATCTGGAACAGGACGCGCAGTTCAAACTCGCTCAGCGCCTTGCGGCTGAGCATCCGCAGCAGGCTGTTGTAGGAATCGCACGAGGCCAGCACGTGGAAACCGTGCGGCCCGCCCTCGGTGATGAGCCGGTGCAGTTGCAGGCCCGGATGCGCCCCGGCTTCGGCGTCCAACGAAAAGCTCATCTCTTCGTCGAATCGCAACTTCGGATGCCGGTGCAGGTCGTGAACGAACAAAAACGTTTCCGGCCCGGGCGCGGCACCGGGTTCGGTGCGCTGGCGCAACTCGGCGTCAAGCGCGCTGAGGACTGCTTCCACCTCACCGGGCCGGACCAGTTGCGCGTCGCCGCCTGCGGCGTGAATCGCCGCAGTGAGCAGCCGCGCCTCGGGCGAGTCCGGCGCGGCGGCGGTGAAAACCCGAAAACGCGCGGCGTTCGGTGGAAACTGCGCCGCCAGCGTGACCAGCGCGATGCTCAAGAGGCTCAGCGCCGTCTCCTCGCGCTGGCCGACGATGAGCAGATGGCTGCCGCTCTGGCGGCGGAACACCACCTCGGTCGGCCCTTTGATCGAGTTGGGCGCGCCCAGGAACACGCGCGCCTGCGAGGGGGCGGGGTGGGGCGGGGATTCCAGCAGCGCGCGCAGTTGGGCATTGGCGCGCACGTCGGCCGGCGCGTTGCCCTCGAACACAATCGGTTCGGGCAGCGGGGCAGAGCGTTGCGCCTCGGCCCGGGCGCGGACGCGCGCGAGCCATTCGTCCCGTTCGGTCTCGGGCAGCCAGACGACCTGAAAGGGGCTGTTGCCGGCCACGGCGCCGCTTTCGTCGTTGTAGATCGCCTCGCCCGGGCGCGAGAGCAGGCGCGGGGCGAGGTTGTCCTCGTTGAGGATGAGGCTCGCGTCGGCCTCGTTGCACTGCAGGGCGATGCGCACGACCATCTGGCCCATCGTGGCGCGGGCGAGCGTGTAGGCGCCGCCGAGCGTCTGGGAGCCGAGCAGCACGTGAATGCCGAAGGCGCGCCCCTGGCGCACGATGCGGTCGAGCAACAGCGCGGCGCTTTGCGCGATGCGGTCGTCCTCGACGAAAAACTCCTGGAACTCGTCAATGAGCAACAGCACGCGCGGCAGGGGTTCGCCTCCGCTGGCGCGCCGGTAGCCGGGCAAATCCTGCACGCCGCGTTGCCGGAACAGGTCGCCGCGGCGTTTCAACTCCTCGTCCACGCGCTGGAGCACGCTCAGGCCAAACTCGCGGTCACTTTCGATGGCGATGACGCGCGCGTGGGGGAGCTGGTGCGTGGCGTAGCACTTGAACTCGACGCCCTTTTTGAAGTCCACCAGGTAGAGTTCGACTTCGTCGGGTGGATACCAGAGGGCGAGGTTGGTGATGATGACGTGGAAGAGAGTGGATTTGCCCGAGCCGGTTTTGCCGGCGATGAGGCCGTGCTGGCGCGTGTCCTGGCCGAGCGCCAGGTATTGCAAGCGCGTTGCGCCGGTGCGTCCGATGGGCACGCGCAGCTCGTGCGTCGCGTCCAGTGACCACATTTGGTTGTCTGCGGGCGCAGCCTCGGCAAACGGGGTTTCGACGCGGTAGGCGTCGCGTCCGGCCTGGCCGATGGCCGTGAGCAGGCGCGTGGCCAGCGCCGGGTCGGGCGGCGCTTCCAGTTCCAGGCGCGTGCCGTCCCAATCCGCGTTGGCAACGGCGAATCCACCGGCGGGTTTGGCGAGCAGGCGCAGCGCGTGTTTGCGCAGCTCGTCCGGAACGAACTCCGGTGGAGCGGTGCGGCGCTGGTCCCAGTGCACGAGCACATACACGCCGCAACGCGGGCCGCTGGCGGCGAGGCTTTGGAGGCGTTTGACGGCCAGGTCGGTGAAGTTCACCGGGAAATCGGCGACGATGAGGAAGTGATATTTCTCGGCGAGCCGTCCGGCGCGGGCGTTGTATTCGGCGAGCGTGGCGAACTCGTTGCGCAGATACATCTGGGTGACTTTTTCGACGTGCTCGCTCAATTCGCCCAGACGCTGCTCGATCTGCTGCGGCTGCGTCCAGATGCGGCTGTTGATGATGCGCTCCTCGAAGTCGGCCAGGTGCATCAACCCGGCGAAACTCTGGCCCAGCCCGACCGGGTCCAGGATCGTGAACGCGAGGCGTCCGGGCGGCGCGCTGGTGAGCAGGCGCAACACCAGGTTGTTGAGAACGGCGACCGCGGTTTCGCGCCCGCTCTGGCGCGTCTCCAACAACAGATTTGCCGCGTCAGGGATCGTGAGCAGCATCGGCAACTGGAGCGTGCCGGTGAGCGCGGGCGAGCCGGAGGATGAGGCAAGCTCCGACTCAAACTGCGGCGGGCGCGTGCCGAGAAACGTCTCCAGCGCGACGCTGAACTGGCCCAGGGGCGCGGCGTGGGTGAAGGACTCCGGCAGGCGCACCGTCTCCCAGCATTCGGGTCGCCACGGCGGGAACAACGCGGCGGCGCGATCGTGGAGGCGGCGCAGCTCGTCCCAAAGGGGCACGATGCGCTCGCGCCAGTCGGTCTGAGCGGCGCGCAGGGCGTTCTGGCGGGCGGTTTCGATTTGTTCGCGCGCTTCGGCGAAGGACTTTTCGAGTTGCGCGCGGCGCGCGGTGGCGTCGGCGTCGAGCCGGGCCAACCGGTCGGCGAGTTCGTGTTCGAGGCGTCCGAGGGCCTGGGCGCGGCGGGCGTCATTGACGGTTTGGAGCTTGCGCGTCTGCTCGGCCAGCCGTTCCTCCAGCTCCAGGCGCTGGCGGCGCGCCTGTGCCTGCACCTGTTTCCACTGTTGGTTGAGCTGGTGAATGGCTTGAGCGTGGTCGAGGGCGATGCGTTCGGCCTCGCGGGCGAAACGTTCCTCGGCGGCGCGGGCGGCGGTTTCCAGAAGCCCGTGCGCCTGACGCAACACCTCGGCCAGCCGTCGGGCCGGGGATGCCGCCAGGCGAGCGCCGAAAAAGTGGAGGAGAAAAATCCCGGCAACCGCGATGGCCAGCGCGACCCAGGTTTTCGGCGAGACGCCGGCCAGATCGAAGCGCCGCAGCTCCGGCACCAGCAGGAACGCGGCGACCAGCACCAACGGCACCAGGAACGCGCGCGGTAACCAGCGGAAGAACACCGGCAGGAGCGTGAGTTGATACCGGCGGAGCTGCTGTGCGGCGTCGGCCAGCCGCGACTCGACCTCATCAAGCATGCGTTCGGGGGATTGAGCCGGGTCGAGTGCGTGCGGGAGCGGCTCGGCGTCGAGTGCGCTGGCGAGCTGGCGATAGGGCCAGAGCGCCGTGCGGGCGCGCAGATGAAATTGTTGCCACGCGCCCTGGACCTGCGTGAAGCGGGTATTGAAGGCTTCGAGCCGTCGCTTGTTCTCCTGGTTCTGTTCGTCGCGTCGGCGGTCGGCGTCGAGTTGCGCGCGCTGGATGTCGAAGGTGTGTTTGCCCTCGGCGGCGTCGAGTTGGGCGAGGCGCGTGGTGCGGGCGTTGTCGTGAGCTTTCTGGATGCGCTGGCGGCGGGCGGCGAAGTGGGCTTCGAGTTGAGCGCGGCGAGCGGCGGCCTCGGTGCGGGCGTTCTGTTGCTCGGAGGCGACGCGCTGCTGTTCGGCAGCGAAGGCTTCATCGCGTTGGGCCTGCCAGCGGCGCTGGCGGGTGTCGTAATCGCGCGCGGAATCCTCCAGGCGCGCGGAGAGGTCGCGCACCTGACGGCGGAGCGCGTCCAACTGCGCCAGCAGGTGCGGCGCGCCGGGCAGTTCAGCCGCAGTCGTCGCGGACTTTTTTGAGGATGCGTTCAAGCGTTTCGATGTCGTTGGCGGCCTGATGGGCCGCCGCGAAGAGATGGGTTAGAAACCGTTGCTCGAACTCGGCGCTCTTCGCGTCGCTCCAATATTGCCGGGTTTGCGCCCAGTCGGCACGCAGTTCTTTGGTCAGAGCGAGCAGGCGATTGGCGCTGCCGGTCATGGGGTGTTGCCGTGTGGGGATTCGGGCGCGGCGGCGGATGGCGCGTCGCTGGTGGGGGCCGGCTTTGGAGTTGGCGCGGGCGGGGCGGCGGGCGGCTGCGTTTCCGCGTAGGCACTCAAGGTGCGGAGCACGTCGTTCAACCAGGCGATGGCGCGGCCGAGGTCCGGGCCGAGGGAGTGGCGGAGTTTTTCAACCTGACGCGCCGCCGGTTCAACGCGGTGATCGAACTGACGCCGCCACTGGCGGACGCGGCGGAGTTTTTCCTCGGCTTCGCGGAGGGCCTGCCGGGCTTTGTGGACGGCGGCCTGCTGGGCGGTGGAGGTTTCGCGCAGGCCGGACAGACGGGCACTGAAGGCTTCCTGCTGGCGCTGTTCGAGTTCGCGGGTGCGACGGCGGATTTCGGCCTCCCAATGCCGCTCGGCATCGTGCTCCAGCCACAGGCGCGTGCGCGTGACGGCGTCGCCGACTTCATCGAGTGCGCGCCCGGCTTTTTCGCGATAGAGGATGAGTCGGGCGCGAAAGCGTTCGATGGCTTCGAGGGAGGTGACCCGTGCGCGGTCGGGCATGGGCGGTGCGGGCGTTGGAGCGTGGAGCGTCGAGCGTGGGGCGCGGGGCGCGGGTCAGCGTTGGCCGAGGTATTCCTCGATGCGTTGGGCTTTGCGGAGCAGGTAGGGCGCGTGGCGATTGGCGGCCTCGATGAATTTTCTGAGCACCTTCATGGTGTCGCGGAATTCCTCGGAGAATTTGGCGTGTTCCTGGTCCTGCCAGGTGTCGCCCAGCGCGGCGAAACGCGCCTGCAGGAGCGCCATGCGGTTTTCCAACTCCTGGTTGAACCGTTTGAGTTCTTCGGCGAAGCGTCGGACTTCGCCCGGATCCATGATGGCCTGCGGCATGGTGACCTCGCGCGATTGTTGCCGTCACGAAACCATAGCGAACCGGCGACGGGGCTTCCAACCTGAAAACGGCCGTTGAGCCGGGCATCCTACGCGGGAGGCACGGCCGGGGAACCCATGCACGAAAACTGCGGCTCGCGTCGCCGGGCGACCGGGCGTGGGCGAAGGTGCCATTGGGAAGCCGCGCCACGTTCGGGGTGTGCGCGGGACCGGGTCTTTGCGGGGTGAAACGGTTTGGGTTATGAGCCTGTGGCGGGGCGATCGAGTTGGTCGAGGGTGACGTTTTCGCGCCGGAGCAGGGTGGCCTCGACGCGCGGGACATACATTTGGGTTTCAGCGGGCAGGCGGGGGGCGATGGCGTCGAAGGTGCGGGCGCGGTGCTGCTGGAGGAGGCGTTGGACGCGGCCGGGGCCGGCGTTGTAGGCGGCCAGGGCGAGCGGCCAGTTGCCAAACTGCGCGCGCAGGTGGCGGAGCATTTGAGCGGCGGCGCGAGCACTGGGTTCGGGTTGATAGCGCTGATCCCACGGCCAGGTGCGCAGGCCGTATTGGCGGGCGGTGGCGGGCATGAGCTGGAACAGGCCGGCGGCGCCGGCGGGACTGCGGGCGCGGCGGTTGAAACCGGATTCGACTTCAGCGAGCCAGACCAGTTGGGGCGGGGCGCCGTGTCGGGCGAAAATGGGCTTGAGTTTTGGGACCAACTCGGCGGCGGCCGGCGGCAAGGGGCGTTGAGCGAGCCGTTGCCGCCAGTATTTGCGTTCCAGGCTCGGCGGCGGATTCGGCGGACGCGGCGGTGGTTCACCGGGCCGCACGGTCGGGGGTGGCGTGAGTCGCCGTAACGCTTCGGCCGCCTCCAGATAGTCCAGGCGCGTGCGCAGCCACGCGGCCAGGGGCAGCGTGTCCTCGCTGGCTTCGAGCACCGGCAGCGCCGCCATCGCCACCGCGCGCAGCGCCGCCAGATCGAACACGTATTCTTCCTGGAGCCGCTCCGTCAGTTCGCGCAGCATTGCATTGGCCTTGTCCACGTCGAGCGTGCCGAAGTGGTCGAAGACGGACTGGTCGAGGTGCTCGTCGGCCCAGGCGGCGATGGACTCGAGGGCTTGTTGGAGGGCGTTGGTGTCGAGTTCCCATTCGGTGTTCCGGGCGTGCAGGGCCGGAGGGCCGAGGGTCAGCAGCGCGGCGAGGAGCGTCCTGAGCGTTCGCATGGCCGCAACGTGGCAGCGCGCGCGGGCTGATTCAATGCTCGTTGGAGGCGTTGGACTCCAAGAGGAGTCGAAGGTCGAAGCCCGCGAGGTGCCGGGCTGCGGGCTCTGGGTGGGGACTCAAGCGCGGATTCGACGCCGGTTGCGTCTGGTGCGTAAGGATCGCCCTTGAGCGCACTGGCCGGGGCAACCCCGAGCCTCCAAGCCGTCTCAACGGCTTGCCACGCCGTTTGAAAAGCGCCGGAAGCGGTTTTGAACGGGCGGTTGACGTTTTGCACCGGGCTGAAGCCCGGTGTTCATGAGAGTCGTGTCGAATATGCGGGCTTAACGCGCGGGATGTTGGTGCGGTGCGGGTGTTGTTATTGAGTGCGTTTTTGGGCGCGGCGTTTGGCTTCGAGCAGAAGCGAGGTGGTGCTGGGCGGTTCGGTGGGCAGGGGCGTCGGGGCGGGTGCAGGCTCGGCATGGGCGGGTGAGGTTGCGGGTGAAGCGGGCGGTTGGGCATTGAGCAGGGGCGCGGGTTCTTGGCGGGGCTGGAAAAGGTCGGGGCGGGTTGGGGGCACAGTGGTTTGCAAGCGGCCCCGCACTTCATCGCGTTTGGCGAGCAGCGCAGCGAGCGAAACATCGGCCGGGGCGGGACGGGGCGGGGGTTTCCAGAAGACGACGTAGCGGCGCACGGCGGCCAGGGCGCGGAGGCATTCTTCGCGATCGAGTTGGATGCGGCGGACGGCGACGTCGAGCACGAAGAGAATGATGGCGAGCTTGAGAAGGGTTTCCCAGAGGTCGCGGGGTTGGTAGGTGCGGCGGCGGTCGTGGGTGAAGGGATTGTCGCGTTCGGGTTGAGCGGGGTCGAGGAGCCTGCCGCCGGTGGCATCGGCGAGGCGACTGAGGAGGCTGAGGTTGAGGCCGGCGGCGGCGAATTCGGGGGAGAAGTTGACGCTGGCGCCGACGGTTTGGCGGGCGACGGGCTGGCCGTCGCGCATTTCGAGGAGGTTGACGACATACAGGCCGACGTCGCGGGTGGGGAAGCGCGCCTGGTAGAAGCCCGGGCCGGTTTGCTCCAAGCGCAGGGTGTGGCGTTCGCCGCGCGGGCTGATGACGATGGCTTGCAGGTCGAGGAAGTTGCGGTAGTTGCCCTGTGGGTCGAGGGCTTCGACGGTGAGGAGGCCGTCGCTCTTGTCCATGAGCACTTCGGCGGCGAGGTCAGCGTTTTCGATGCGGCGGAGGCTCCACTGGGCGAGCTGGGCCCAGAACTGGCGGTAGCGTTCCCAGCCGAGCCAGTTTCTGGCCCATTTGGCGCGGGCGTCGGAGGTGAATGCGACGGCGCGGCCCAGGCCGTATTGCCAGTGAGCGAGCAACGGGTCGGCCTTGTGGGTGAGCAGGGGCGTTTCGGCGCGAGGTTTTTCGCTCGTGGCCACGTAGCCGAGCAGTGGCGGCAGTTGGTCGCCGATGCCGCGGAGGGGTTCGGAGACCGAGCGGAGGCGCGGGCTGAAGGGTTCTTCGAGGATGGCCGTTTTGAGAACGACGGCGGTTTCGCGGATGAAGATTTGCGGCAGCTCGCCCGCCTGGCGCGCGACGTAGAAGCGCCCCCGGCCGATGGAGGCCAGGCCTTCGAGCAGTCGCTCGTCGGCGTCGGCGCCCACGGCGACGGTGGAGATGGTGATGCGATCTGCGGCCATTGCGCGGGCAAGGCCTTCAAAATCGCCGGGCTGGGAGAGTCCATCGGTGAGCACGATGCAATGTTTGAGGGTGGCGCGTGCGTTTTTGAGCATTTCGTAAGCCCGGAGCATGGGCGGATACATGGCGGTGCCGCCTGCCGAATCAATGCCGGCGACCTCGCGCATGATGGCGCGGCGATTGGCGGCGGGTTGGAGGGGCGCGACCTCGTGGACGGCGGCGTCGAAGGCGATGACAGCGACCAGGTCCTGATCGCCGAGGGCGGCCAGGGCGCCGATGGCGGCTTCCTTGGCCATCTCGAGTTTTTCGCCACTCATGCTGCCGGAGCGGTCAATGACCAGCGCCAACGCGCCGTTGGGCAGGACCTTGCGGCTGTCCAGTTCCATGCTTACGGGCAGGAGGTTTTCCAGGGGCGTGCCCCGATACGCGCCGGCGGTGAAGGCCTGGTCGCCGCCGACGCAGACCAGGCCGACGCCGAAATCGCGCACGGCGCTTTCGAGCAGAGTCATCGTCTGACGGCCCAGGTCGCCCGCCGCCACGTTGCACAGGACGATGGCGTCGTAACTGTCCATTTCCGCCAGCGAGTTGGGGAGACGGTCGAGGCCGACGAGGGCGACCTGAAGCCGGGCGGCTTGGAGGGCGCTGGCGAGAGGACGGTCCAGTTCGGGGTCGCTGGAGAGGATCAGGACACGGGGTTCGCCCCGCACGCTGGTGAAGGCGGTGGCGCGGTTGTTCTGCGGCAGGGTGTCATCGGGCGCGTCCACGCGCACGTCGTAGCTGTAAAATCCCGGCTCTGGAAGCGCCTGGGGAAAGGTGAACAAATTTTTGCCGGGTTCGAGTCGCACGGTTTGCTCGCCAAGGAACTGGTCGTTCCGGTAAAGGCGGACAGCGGCGTCGCGCGGGCGGTCGGATTGGATGAAAATTTTGGCCTCGAAAGGTTGCCCCACTTTGAGGCGAGCGGGCACCTGCAACCGTTGCACGAACAGGTCGCCCTCGCGTCCGCCACCCAGCGGCACAATGTCCAGGCTCACGCCCAGCGGCAGGGCGGCCACGGCGGCGTTGAACGCGTTGCCCAGGTTTTCGTTGCCGTCGGAGAGCAGGACGATGCGCTTCTGGCCGGTTTCCGGGAAAGCGGCGGTGGCCAGTTGCACGGCGGCGCTGATGTCGGTGCGCGAGGGGTTGACGACGGCCTCGACGCGATCGAGGCGGAGTTGTTGGCCGGGCAGCCGGTCAATGCTGGCGTCGGCGCCGAAGACGATGACGCCGGCGCGGTCGTTTTTGGCCATCCGCTCGGTGTAACGGTTGATGAGCGTTCGGGCGGCGGCCTGGTCCTGCGAGGGGATGCTTTCGGATTGGTCGAGCAGGAAAAAGACGTTCAGGCCCTCGATGGGGCGCAACCAGCGTGCGCCTGCCAGCGCGCCGATCAACGCCAGCGCCACGATCACCCGCAAGCCCAGGGCCGTCACTTTGCGCCAGGGACTCAACTGCGCTTCGGTGCGCCAGCCCAGAGCAATCACCCAAGCCAGCGCCGGCAGCAGCGCCAACAACCACAAGGGATGGGTGAACTCCAAGCTCATGTCCGCAGCGGTTTGAGGGCAGGGGTCATGGAGGTGATGCAAGCGCGCGGTGACGAAGCTTTGCCGCGTCGGCGCTTTGCATTCGGCGATCGGTGTGCCAAGCTGGCGGCGTGAAGCCGGCCGAGTTTGAATCCATCCTCAAGCGCGCCCCGTTCAAACGGTTCACGATCCACGTGAATGAGCGTTCGATTGACGTGGACCACCCCGAACAGGTGTTGTTGAC
>JAOAIM010000020.1:23334-30376 GCA_026414705.1 Verrucomicrobiia bacterium
ACCGGACAAGCAAACCGTGGTGGTGGCGTTGCCGGACGCAGGCATTCAGATCCTCGACATGGAACTGATCAGCTCGATCAGCATTCGAGGGCGCGGGCGCTCTTCGCGCAAGGCGGCGGGTTGACGCGCGGTTCGATGGCGTCAGAAGGCGGGGGCAACGGGCGGGGCGTTGAGAGGAGACCGGGCGCGTCATCTTACACGGTGCGTTTGTGATACCACCACCATTCCAGGAGCAGCAGGCCCAGGCCCAGGGCGGCGAGTGTGCGCCAGAGTTCGTAGTTGGTGCGCTGCACGGTTGTGGCGGGCACGCTGGCGGATTCGCCGAATTTCAATTCGTCGCGGGGCAGGATGTTGCTTTCGGCGGGGTCGAGCAGGTTGGCGCAGAAGGGAATTGAGTTGGTGCCGAGGCGCACCTGATAGACGCCGCGGCGCGCGGTTTCACCAAACACCAGCTCCGTTGCGTTCGTGTCGAGCTTGAGGGTGCGGGTCGAGCCGTCGGGCAGTTTGACCTCCGCTGTTGGGAGTGGTTCGGTCAACGGCAGGCGGAAGGGATCCCCGGCCCTGACGAAGAGTTGGGCGAGCCGGGCGTTGGCCGGGTTGAGCCATTCGACGGCGTTGGCGATGAAGATGGGGAAGGACACGCGCAGCGGCCAGTTGCTCTCCAGCGGGTCGAAGCCCACCCACACGATGCGCTGGCGTCCGCGTTCGCCCGCCAGAATCAATGCAGCCCGGGACGCTTCCAAAACGGGTAAAGCCCACGCGGGCAGTGCGGACTCGGCCGGGGCGAGACTTTTTGCGACCAGCACGGCGTCGAAACTCACGTAGCGCAGGAGCGGATGCGTGGCTTTCCAGTCCACCAGGGCGGGGGATTCCAGTTCGGTGAGGCGCTCAATCCAGTTGGTGTTGGCGACGCGGAAGGCGAGGACGTTGCCCTTTGGCCAGACGGTCGGGGTCACGCCATCGAGCACGACGAAATCGAAGCGTTCTGCCGGGTCAGTCAGGTCGGTGGCGACGGTGAGTTGCACGTTGGGAACGGCGCGGAGGGCTTTTTCCAGCAGGCGATTGCCGCGCGTGAGCAACAGAACGTTCACAGCCCTGGGCAACAGGCTGACAACGAACGCCTCGTCGTCGGCGGCCAGGTCGTCCCGACCCACGAGGCGCGCGGTGAAAATGCCGTCGGCGCGCTGCTCGACGGTGAAGGCGTGCTTTGCGGTCTGGCCGGGTTGCACGGTCAGCACGCGGGTTTCCAAAAGGCGCGGCGTGGCGGCGTCCGCCGCCTGGAAGAACAGTTCCAGATCGGCGCGGAGCGTGTTGGAGGCGAAGCTGGCGACGGCGGTGTAAACGACGCGGAGGTTCGGCTCGTCCGGATGCGGGCGGGAGTCCAGAGCGATGAGGGCAAGGTTTTCGGCGCGGTGGCCGAGCTTGTGATAGATCAGCGGCAGGGTGCGACCGGTGAATTCACGCAGGTCATCGGCGGCGCCGTCGCTGAACAGGTGCACTTCGGCGCTGCGATGATCGCGCACAAGGGAGTCGGCCAGGCGCAGCGCGGGCAGCAGGCGGGTGGGCGCGTCGGAGGGCGCGCAGGCGAGCAGGGCGCGGCGCAGAGCGGCCTTGTCGCTGGTGGCCGGTTGTTTGACCTCGGTGTTCGCGCCGGCCAGGAGGATGACCATTTGATCGCCCGGTTGCAGCGCGTCCACCCAGCGGAGCGCCTCGGCGCGGGCTTTCTCGAAGCGCGAGGGCGATTCGTCGGTGGCCTGCATGGAGGCGGAGCCGTCGAGGATGACGACGCGCAATCGGGCCGGTTTGGCCTCGGTGGGAAAAAACGGTCGGGCCAGCGCCAGCACGGCCAGGGCGAGCAGCAGGATTTGGAGGTAGAGCAACCAGTTTTTGCGGAGCTTTTGAAAGGGCGCGCTGGCTTGCGTGTCGGCCAGAAACCGTTGCCAGAGCACGGTGCTGGGGACGAGTTTCACCACCCGCTTGCGCTTGAGCAGATAAAACAGAATGACGACCGGGATGGAAACCGCGAAAAGGAAAGCCAGGGGCGAAAGGAATTTCATGTCCCACCTCCGGGCCGGCATGAGTGCAAGCCGTCCGTGCCGGGCAACCCGCGCCGGCCGGGCGCGGGGCGCGTCACGAACGCATGAGGCGCGTGGTGGTGCGGGCGCGTGACGGGGCCGGGGCGCTCCTCAGCCCCGGAGCGGGGCCGAGCCTGAGCACCGCTCCCAAACAGTGTGCATCCCGAACACATGAGCTGGTCGGCACAATTTGGCCGCCTGCGGGCAACCTGCCGGTAGCGGCGGATCGCGGCCGCCCGGGCGAATCGCGCGATTCGCAGACCGGTTTGCGCGAGCCGACGCGAACGGTCCCGCTACGAGGCAGGAGCTTTTACGAGCGGCTGCTGTGGCGCAAGCAGGGGTTTGGGCGCGGCGGCGGTGCGACGTGAGGCGCGCCGAGGTGGACTCCGTTGGTTTGGCGGATGGACATGCACTCGGTGGCGGGTTGAATTTGGAACTCAGGAAATCCGGAAACGAAAAGGGCAGGGGACGCTCGCTCTGCTCTGGCATCGGATTTTTCTCAGGCCGTGGGTTGCGGGCGGCGGGGAATTGAACCTCGAATTGGCGGTCGCCGCGCGGTGGCGTTGGGGGGCAACGGATGAAACTCGAATTTAACAGGGACTTTGCGAAAAGCCGGGTTCGTCACGGGACCAACCGCCGTTTGGTGTGGAAGGCTTCCATCTGTGCCCTTCCGTGTTTTATCCGTGGCGCGCCGAGCGTTTTGATGCTGCTTCTTCCGCGCTCGTTTCCTGCCGGTCGGCCTGCCAGACTGCGGCGCGATGAAACTGGGTATTGATGTGTTGTTGGAATCGCGGGAGTTGCGGCAGGCATTGGCGGGGCGACGCGTCGCGCTGCTCGGTAATCCGGCCTCGGTGACGCGCGCGACGGTGCACACCCTCGACGCGCTGGCGCAATGCGGGGAGCTGCGGCTGACCGCCGCCTTCGGCCCGCAACACGGCATGCGCGGGGACAAACAGGACAACATGATCGAGTCGGAGGATTACGTGGACCCGGCGTTGCGCCTGCCGGTGTTCAGTCTCTACGGCAAGGTGCGCCGGCCCACCCCGGAGATGCTCGAGACGTTTGACGTCCTGCTCGTGGACCTGCAGGACATCGGCACGCGCATTTACACGTTCATCACCACGCTCGGTTACATGCTCGAAGCGGCCGCGGCCACGGGCAAAAGCGTGTGGGTGCTGGACCGACCCAACCCTGCCGGGCGCGTCATCGAGGGCAGCCTGCTTGAGCCGGGCTGGGAAAGCTTCATCGGCGTGGGGCCGCTGTTGATGCGACACGGGCTGACGATGGGCGAATTCGCGCGCTGGTATGCGGCGGAGCGAAAGCTCGCGCTGGAGCTGCGCGTGGTGAGGATGGAGGACTACGATCCGCGGCAGTCGCCGGGATTCGGCTGGCCGGTGTTCGAGTTGCCGTGGGTCAATCCCAGTCCCAATGCCGCCTCGCTCAACATGACACGGTGTTATCCGGGGACGGTGCTCTTTGAGGGCACGACGCTCTCGGAGGGCCGCGGCACGACGCATCCGCTGGAAATCGTCGGCGCGCCGGACGTGGATTTCGGGCGCGTGCTGCGTCGGGCGAGGGCGTTTGCGGCGGAGTGGTTGGACGGGTGTCGGCTGCGACCCTGTTGGTTCGAGCCGACGTTTCAGAAGCATCAGGGCCGGCTCTGCTCCGGCGTGCAGATACACACCGATTTTGAGGGCTACCAGCCGGAAGCGTTTCGGCCCTACCGGCTGGGTGCGGCGTTGCTCAAGGCGATCCGGCTCGAATACCCGGACTACGAAATCTGGCACCGGCTGCCCTATGAATATGAGACCGAGCGGCTGGCGATTGACCTGCTGAGTGGCGGCACGTTCCTGCGCGAATGGGTGGACGCGCGCAACTCAACGCCCGGCGACCTGGAGTCGCGGCTCGAAAGGGATGAAGCGGCGTGGGCGGAAACGATTGGGCCGTTCCTGTTGTATTGAGCGGAGCGCGGCGCGGTGCGCGGCGTCGGGCGCGCCCTCAGGTCTCTGCCGGTTTGCTTTCCAGGCTCACCCACCCGCGGGCCAGCGCGTATTTGGTGAGGCCGGCGACGTGATGGATGTTGAGTTTGCGCATGATGCGCTCGCGGTGCGTTTCGACGGTGCGCACGCCCAGGCCGAGCTTGGCGGCGATTTCCTTGTTGCTGAGGCCTTCGGCGATCTGGATGAGCACTTCGCGTTCGCGCGCGGTCAGTTCGGGCTCCGGCTCGCGGCCGCCGTTGGCAGCCAGGCGGTTCAACGCCATCTGCGCGACCTTGGAACTGAACCAGGTGCCGCCGGCGCGCACGGTTTCGATGGCCTGCACCAGTTCCTCCGGCGGGGCGGTTTTGAGGACAAAGCCACTGGCCCCGGCGCGAATCGCGTCCATGACACTCTGCTGCTGACTTTCGCTGGAGAGAATCAGGACCCTGGCCGTGGGCAGTTCGCGTCGGAGCGTCGCAGTGACGGTGACCCCGTCCACCTGCGGGATGTTCAGGTCCAACAACACGACGTGCGGGCGCAGCGCGCGCGCCAGCCGCAGGGCTTCCGGGCCGTCGGCCGCCTCACCCACCAGCGTGAACTGGTGGCGACCCGACAGGCACAGGCTCAAGCCCCTTCGGACAACGGGATGGTCGTCCACGATGAGCACTTTGATGGGACACCGGGCTGCTGAAGATGGCTTCGAGTTCATACAAATTGTTGTGATCGCTTGTTTGTTGTTCCGGCGCGGCCACGCGGCGTGTCGCGCGACCGCGCTTTGCGATGCGGGAACATCCCGCCTTGATTTGTGCTCAAGCTAGCGCGCGTTGCGTTGCGCACAATCGGGCCAGAGCCGGAACGTGTCGCCGGGGCAGTTCCGCAGGGCTGGCCCGGGAAAAATCCGGGTTTCGGTCATCGCGCGGAGATGGCGGGAAGCGCTCCCGCATGAGAGCGCAGATCGCGGCTCGATGCCAAAAAAGCATCATTTGTTGCGCTACACGGGGATTGTCGGCACGCGAGGACGGGCGCAAACATGACGACATGAAGAGGCGTTGGCTCGCTGGCGCAGGGTGCATTCGGGTCGGGAATCGTCGGTTCGGAAGCGGCCCGTTGGTTTGCGTGTTGATGGCCTGTTTCACCGGCGGGCTGGTCGCAGCTTCAGCGCCGGCGGGGACGCGGAGGGACGCGTCGGCCGAAAGGCTGAACGTGCTACTGATCGTGGCCGATGATCTGAATCGCGACCTGGCCTGCTACGGACATCCGGTGGTTCGGTCGCCCAACCTGGATCGCCTGGCCCGGCGGGGCGTGCGCTTTGAGCGGGCCTACTGCAATTATCCGGTCTGCAATCCTTCGCGCGTGTCGTTTCTGAGCGGGTTGCGGCCCGAAACCACGCGCGTGCTCGACAACCAAACGCCGACACGCGCGTTTCTGCCCGACGCGGTGATGCTGCCGGAGCTGTTCCGGCGGCACGGGTATCGGACGCTGAAAGTGGGCAAAATTTTTCACACCGGGCCGGAGTTTGAAGACCCGCGGAGCTGGGACGTGGACATCGTTGAAGAGGAAACAGCCAAGAACCCGCCCCGGGAGCAAATCCTGCGGCCATTTGGCGCGCGCGGGATGATCCTCCGGGCGCGGGATGAGGAAACCTGGGACGGATTCGTGGCGCGCAAGGCGGTGGAGCTGATGGAACAAGCCGTGCGGGAGGGCAAACCGTTTTTTGTCGCGGCGGGTTTTCGCCGGCCGCACGCGCCTTACATCGCGCCGGAAAAATATTTTGCGCTTTACGATGCGGCAAAGCTTCGGCCGCGCACCGGCCCGCCCGAACATCTCGCGAACATCCCGCCGCTGGCGTTGACCTACAAACTTGGTGATCCGGCGCTGCCGATGGATCAGGCTGGTGAGACGATTGCCGCGTATTACGCCAGCATCAGTTTCATGGACGCGCAGGTGGGGGTGCTGCTCGACGCGCTGGATCGCAACAAGCTCTGGGAGCGCACGGTGGTGGTGTTCTTCAGCGACCACGGTTATCACCTGGGCGAGCACGGCGGGTTGTGGCACAAGATGACGCTTTTTGAGGAGGCGACCGGCACACCGCTGATCGTTGCCGCTCCGGGCCGCAGAGCGGGTGCGTCTTCGAAACGCCTGGTTGAACTGGTGGACGTTTATCCGACGCTGACGGAATTGTGCGAGCTGCCGTCGCCGGTCGGCCTGGCCGGAAAGAGTTTCGTGCCGTTGCTGGATCGGCCCGAGCGAGCGTGGAAATCGGCGGTGTGGACCGTGGTGGCGCGCGCGCGAAACGCCTCTGCGGCGGCGGGTGAAGACGACACCGGTTGGAAGAAACGGCTCGACCCGCAATGGCTGGGTCGCACCGTGCGCACCGAACGTTGGCGCTACACCGAATGGCCCGACGGTACTGCTGAACTCTACGACCACCGCAACGACCCTTTCGAATACGTGAACCTGGCCGGCAGCTCCAAACTTTCCCGAACCATTGCCGAGCTGAAGCGGCTTTTGCGTGGCGTCCCGGAAGGGCCGCGACGTTGATCGTCAGGGCTGATCCGACTGACCTACGGCTGAATCCGGCCGTGGCTCCCCAGCGTGATTCGATGTTCGGTGTTGGATGTTCGTTGTTCGATGTTCACCGCTGTGCGGTGCGCGCTCCCTCTCCCAGCGGGAGAGGGTTGGGGTGAGGGAGAACGCGTCGCGGACAGGAGGGTGTGCAAATGCTTGCGGCGTTTCACCCTCACCCTGCCCCTCTCCCTCAAGGGAGAGGGAATTGCCGAGGCCGTCCCACGCGAGCACGAGAGCGCTTTGGGATGCGGCGGCTTGCCGCCGCTTTGACCGCTGGCCGACTGCCAGTCGGCGACTGGCTCGCTCGCTCCCGCTCGCTCGGCCCTGCGGGCCTTGCCGTCGCTGCGCTCCGGCAATCCCTTTCGCCGCTTCCCAAGCGGCTCAAGTCAGCAGATTTCCAATCTGCGCTACGCTCCACGC
>JAOAIM010000211.1 GCA_026414705.1 Verrucomicrobiia bacterium
CCCCAGCCCTCTCCCGCTGGGAGAGGGAGCGCGGGCGTACGCCCCGCAAAACGTCGAACAACCAACACTGCCTCTCCTTCGTGGCGCAGGGAATTACCGAATGCTGTCCGAAGCGAACCCAAGGACCGGCGGTTCACGCGTGCTCCGATTCAAAGCTCCGAGGCCGAAGTTCAAAGTTCAGAGTTTGCTGAGGCATCGGTTTCTGAGCGGCATCGTGCCGCCTCGCTCGTTCCACGTTTTGGGCACTCGATGGTCGCTGTTTTTGCGGAGCGCGTCGCCCGCTCCTGCCACCTGAAGGTGTCAACGGTTCACCTCCTGGCCACTTCCCCTTTCAACCACTCAACCGTTTCAACGATTCAACCGTTGCCCCTTGCCCAGCCCCTCACTGCGTTTCGCCCTTCGTCACGCGCAGGAACACCTCTTCCAGTCCCAGTTCGTCTTCCCTCATTTCCAGCAACTTCGCTCCGCCCCGCACCAGCACCTCGGCCACGATGCTGTGATCCACTTCGTGATTGACCAGCGTGACCTTGAGCTGGTGATCCAGGACGGCAACCTCTGCGACCTCCGGATGCGCCTTGAGCAGCGCCGCAGCCTGCTGCTGGTCACTGCCCACGCGCACCCAGACCACGCGGCCCGGCGCCATCTGATCGCGCACCCCCTGCACCGGGCCGGTGTAGATGAGTTTGCCCTTCTCAATGATGGCGACCCGGTTGCAGATCGTCTCCAACTCGCTGAGGATGTGCGAACTGATGATGATGGTTTTGCCCAGCCGCCGCAGTTCCCGGAGAATTTCCATGACCTCGATGCGCGCCCGCGGGTCCAATCCGCTCGCCGGTTCGTCGAGCAGCAACACCTGCGGATCGTGAATGAGCACGCGCGCCAGCCCCAGCCGTTGTTGCATCCCGCGACTCAGCGCGCCAATGAGCACGCCGCGCTTCTCGCTCAGCCCCACCAGTTCCAACACGTCGTTCACTGTTCGTTCGCGCTGAGCCGACGGAATCCGGTAACACGCCGCGAAAAAGTCCAGGTATTCGGTCACCTCCATGTCCTTGTACACCCCGAAAAAGTCCGGCATGTAACCGATGATCCGCCGCACCGCGTCGGCGTCCTTCACCACGTCGTGGCCCAGAATCGTCGCGCTCCCGGCGCTCGGCGCCAAAAACGTCGCCAGAATTCGCAACGTCGTGGTCTTGCCCGCGCCGTTGGAGCCGATGAACCCAAACAGGTCACCTTTGTGCACCGTCAGGTCCAAACCCGACAACGCCGCCAGCGAGCCGTAGTAACGCGTCAGGCCGTGGGTTTGAACCGCCACAACCGGGGCTGTTTCACTCATAATCTCAACTCCGCCCTCCCGGACCGGCGCTGTCCCGGCGCTCGGCGCGCCGGGGCGTTCATCAGGTCGCGCCGGGCATGTCGCCTTTCATTGCGTCGCCTCGATTTCCACCGGCACGCGCCAGAGCGTGTAACGGGCGCTGCGCCGGACCGACACCTGGTTCAACGGGGGCACGGGCGCGCTTTGCGCCGCCCAGGCCAGCAACGCGGCGCCGCCCCGATCCACCACTTCCGAAAGGTCCAACCCTGCAGGCGCGGTAAACACCGTGCCCGGCCGTCGGCCGCCCGGCTTGCTCAGAAACGAGGCCGCGATGCTCGCCGGCGGCAAATCGGTGATCCAGCCTCCGCCGGTTTTCCCGAATGCGTAACGGCGCTGCTGCAACACACTTTGGAACATCCCGCCGTGCCGCCCCACAAACTCGGACAATGTCGTCCCGGCCTCGCGCGCCACGCGAAACACGCGCGTCTGCCCCGCCTCCAGCTCCGCCAGCGGGATCACCCGGTCGGCCACAATCAGGTGCACCGGTTGAAGCTTCGCATCCGTGCCGTTGCGCACCGTCACACGCCACTGCTCACCCTCACGCGCCACGGCCACCTCCAGCGGCGCCCGTCCCCGCCGCCACCAGTCGCTCACCACAAGCCGGCTCGTCCACACCGGCACGAACACCTCCGCCGCGAAACTGCCGCCCCGCTGCAAAACCGTCATGCCCTCCGGTGACCCCGCGCCCCTGCCCCCCGCCAGTTCGCCCCGCAGCGTGGCGAATGTTTCCCGACTCTCCAGCGGAAAGCGCGCGTTCTGCGGCGAATAAATCGAGGCAAACGTGCGCCCGCGCCAATCCGCCCGCTCGCCGTTCCCCAGCACATCCACAATGTGCAACTCGTTCGATTCGGTCTCGCCCGAACGCAACTGATGCCCGATGAAATAAATCAACAACGAAAAGCCCACCACGTAGCCCGGAAACGTGATCCACGTGAGCATCGGTTTGCCCAACCGCCGCAACCACCACCGGTCAAACGGCCCGATCACCACCAGATACACCCCCAGCAACACCAGCAACCAACCCACCGGCAGCTTCTTCACCTGCCGCGTGTCAATCATCGCTCCGAAAATCCCGTCCGCACTCTCGCTGAACCCTCGCGCCGGGCCCGACCGCTCCGGCGCGGACACCGACCCCGTCAGCAACCGCGCCCAAAACCACGGCAGATGCCGCCACGACCGCGCCGGCTCCCGCTCCGGGCTGAACAACAGCGCCGTCACCCGTCCCGCGCGGCGTGGCGCGCTCACCACCAGCGGCACGTCATTCACCGCCACCACCACCGTGCCCCCGCGCACCGACCCGGCCAGCACCGGCAACTCCGCCCGCTCAAACACCGCGTCCTCCGCCAGCTCCACAAAGCCGCCTTCCGCCCTCGGCGCGCCCTGCACCCAGCGATGCAACGCTTTGTGTTCGCCCAACACACGCAACTCGCGCGGCTCGCACGGCAAAATCGCCCGCAACCACGGCAGCGCCGTCACGTCCGAAACCTGTTCCACCCCCACAACCAAATGTCCGCCCCCGCGCACCCAGCCCACCAACGCCGCCGCCTGCTCGTCGGTCAGCCCCGTCGCCACCTCCGAACTCAGATACACCGCGTCAAGCCCCTGCAACAAAATCGGGTTGTCCGGGAAAATCCCCGGTTGAATCCGCACCGCCACCGGACGCGATTCCTCCGGGCCGCCCCAATGGGCCGGAAACGTCACCAACCCGGCTGCGGTCCGCGCCAGCGACGCCACCGTCAGCGTGTCCCAACTGACCGCGCGGCGCGGTCGCAACGGCGAAACTTCGGCCCGCACCTTCCCACGTTCATCGCGCAACCGGGCTTCCCAGTCATTTCCGAAGCGCGCACTCGCAAACGCCGGCAACGTCACCCGCTTCAACGTCCCGGTCGGCAACTCCACCGCCAACCGCGTCGTCTGACTCGCCCGATACGGGTCGCCGACCAGCTCGATGAAACCTTTGAACGAAGGCCCGTCGTTTTTGACCTCCACGACCACCGGCACCCAGCACGCCTCCCGCGTGACGCCCTCGTAACCGAGAAACACCTCGAAATGCAACGCGGCGGGCGCCCCGCACGTCGCCAGCCACACCATCCAACCGGCCACCCACCGACCCAACCGCCCTCCGCCGGAAACACCACCGGAAAGCCGCGATCCCTCGCACCCCTGAGCTGTTCGATCCATAACCGCGCTGGACGCCAACATTAATTCACGACTCTTGCCACCCGGCAACGTTCAATTCCCGCTCTGCCACGGGATTCGCGCCCACCAACACCTGCAAACGTAAGCCCCCAATTTGAAATCGCCCGAGCCACCGCCCGCGTTCCCTCTCCCAGCGGGAGAGGGTTGGGGTGAGGGAGAACGAATCGTGGGCAGGAAGCCGTCCACATGCTCGCGCAGCCTCACCCTCACCCTGCCCCTCTCCCTCGAGGGAGAGGGAAATCCCAAGCCGTCCATGGACAATGCAGTGACCCGTGACGCACGCAGGGCCCCGTTCAAAGTTCAAAGTTCGAGGTTCAAAGTTCAAAGTTTAGTGCGTCACTGGACTGCTTGTGATTCGCTCGCTGCATGTCGGCGCTCCACGCACCATTCGATGTTCGATGTTCAGTGTTCGGTGTTCGATGTTTCGCAGAGCGCCCGCCCGCACTGCCTCTCCCAGCCGGAGAGGGTTGGGGTGAGGGAGAACGCGTCGTGGGCACGAAGGCGTCCAAATGCTTGCGGAGTTTCACCCTCACCCTGCCCCTCTCCCTCGAGGGAGAGGGAAATCCCAAGCCGCCTTATGCGCAGCGCGATCACCCCTGACCCGCACACGGCCCTGTTCAAAATTCAAAGTTCGAGGTTAAAAGTTCAGAGTTTTCGGTGCTGGTGTCACCGTTTGGCTTCCCCGGCAGGAAGCCTTGCGCCACGCTCCACGCTTCGCCGTTACCCGCCCGGGGCGCGTCGGCCCGAACTGCGGACGTGTCACCGATCCGTCACGGAGGCGTCACGGATTTGTTTCCAGCGAATCGTTGTCGGCGCACGCGGCGGTTGCTATGTCTTGAGTGAACGATGAACGTGCGGGTGCTGGTCGTTGACGACGAGCCGGAGACGGTCGAACTGATCGAGTTTAATCTGAAACAGGCGGGGTTTCGCGTGGCCAACGCCGCCGACGGACGCGCCGCGCTCAAAAAAGCCCGCGCCTGGCTGCCGCACCTGATCGTGCTCGATCTGATGCTACCGGAGCTGGACGGATTTGAGGTGTGCAAACTCCTGCGCGCCGATCCGGCCACGGCCAACATCCCGATCCTCATGCTCACCGCGCGCGCGGCCGAAGTGGACCGCGTGCTGGGACTGGAACTGGGCGCGGATGACTACCTGACCAAGCCGTTCAGCCCCCGCGAACTGCTCCTGCGCATCCGCAAACTCCTCGAACGCCGCGCCGACACGGCCGAAAAAGCCGCCGTGCTCCAGTTTGAAGACCTGCGCATTGACCCGCCCAAGCACGAGGTCACCGTGCGCGGCAAACCCGTCGAACTGACCCCAACCGAATTCAAACTGCTCGAACTGCTCGCCCGCCGGGCCGGGCGCGTCCAGACCCGCGACGTGCTGCTGCGCGACGTGTGGGACTACGACGTGGCCATTGACACGCGCACGGTGGACACGCACATGCGGCGGCTGCGCGAAAAACTCGGCCCGGCCGCGCGTCACCTCGACACGGTGCGCGGCGTTGGCTACCGCTTTGTGGAATAAACCCTCTTGCTCCGTTCACCCCGGACGGGGCTTCTCGCTCACCGTTGGTTTTTCCTCGAGCCCGGCGCCGCACCGTTCATACCGCGAAGAGCCGGCCCACCCGCATCCGACCCGCTACCCCGATGGGACGCGCGGTTACTGCACGGGCACGTCGCTGAACAACACCGTGCGAGCCCGGGCTTGAATGACGCGCGCCAGCGGCGTGCGCGCATCCGGCCCCAGTGAGGCCCGCAGCGCATCGGCCTTGCCCGAGCCGGACACCAACACCCAAACCTCGCGCGCAACCGCCAGCGGTCCGTAGTCCAGCGTCACCCGCGCCGGTGGCGGCTTGGGCGCGATGACCGCGCGATACGGCGCACCGCCCGGCGCGGGCGTGTCCGCCACACCGGGAAACAGCGATGCCACGTGCCCGTCTTCGCCCATGCCCAGCAACACCAGGTCCAGCACGGGCTGTCCGTTCGCTCGCTCGCGCACCACGCGCCCCAGTTCCGCGCTCGCTTCAGCGGCCGCCTCGTCGGGCGGCGCTTCGCCGCGAATCCGATGGATTTGATTCGGCGCAATGTTCAGCGGCTCCAACAACCTCGCGCGCGCGAGCCGAAAGTTGCTCTCGGCGTGATCCGGTGGGACACAGCGTTCATCCGCCCAGAAGAAATGCACCCGTTCCCACAAGATGCGGCGCTGCCGGGCAAGCGCGACAACCGCCCCGAAGAGCGGCCCCGCCGTTCGCCCGCCCGATAACGCGATGTGGAGCGCGGCGTCGCCCGGCTTCAGCCCCGCCAAAACATCAATCCACCGGCGCGCGGCGGCTTCCGCCAGCGCCTCGGCGTTGACACAGGGAATCCACTCAAGATTTTTCACATCGGCGCACAAGCCCGTGCGGCTGCGCGATCATGGAGCAGCGAACGACACCCAGCCAACCTCGAACATCGAATCACATGCGGGCAGCGCACGCGTCGCGCGTGCCGTTTTCGGCGTCCCGCCGAAAACATTTTTTCGCACCGCTCTGAGCGCCGAAGGCGCGACCACAACGGTAGCCCAGGGCAACGCCCTGGGTTGGCG
>JAOAIM010000212.1 GCA_026414705.1 Verrucomicrobiia bacterium
AGGCTGGAAGCCTGCGCTACGCTCCCACGCTCCACGCTCCGAGGCTCCCCACGCTGTGCGGCTTTGCGTCTTTGTGTTGGACCTGAAACGAAGTTGGGCAGAGTGGGCTCGGCGAAGCGACGATCGGACCGGACGGTCTGGCGAGCCGTCCCGATTCTGGAAGAGGCGCGTCGGCGGGGTCGTTTCGTTGGAATAGGGCGTGACCGGGAGCGGTTTTTGGCGCACCCTGACGCCATGCCAAAGCTTAATTCATCCCAAATCCGGGCCGCGCTGGCCGCCGTGCCGGACTGGAAGAAGCGCGGCCAAGCCATCACGCGCACCTTCGTGTTCAAGGACTTCGCAGCGGCGATGAAGTTCGTCAACGCCGTGGCGCGCCGCGCCGAAAAAGCCTGGCATCACCCGGACATTGACATCCGGTGGAACAAGGTGACGCTCACGCTCACGACGCATTCGGAGGGCGGGCTGACTGAGAAAGATTTTGAACTGGCGCGGCAGCTCGACCGGCTGGCGTGAGGGAGCGCGAGCGGCACACGACGGCCCCAAGGGCAAAGGACGGTATACCCCATGCCGTGCAGCAGCGGCGCCGAAATCCCGTCGCATGACACCACGTCAAACCACCAATCCGGCTGAAGCCGAGGCGCTGGTTCGCGACCTGTTCCGCAAACGGTTCGGCGTGACCCCGCCGCATCTGGTGCGCGCGCCGGGGCGGCTGGAGGTGCTGGGCAATCACACCGACTACAACGAGGGTCTGGTGATGGCGGCGGCGGTGGATCGCTTCATCTTCCTTGCGGCCGAGCCGCGCACGGATGGCCGGGTGGAACTGGTTTCAACAGCGTTCCCGGAGCCGGAGCGGTTTCGCGTGGACGAGTTGCGGTCGAATCCGGCGGCGCGCTGGGCGGATTACGTGAAGGGGGTGCTGGCGCAACTGCGCCGGCGGGGCGCGCCGTTCGGGGGGTTCAACGCGGTGATTCACGGGACGGTGCCGGCGGGGGCGGGCATGAGCAGTTCGGCGGCGCTGGAGGTGGCCACGGCGCTGGCAGTGCGCCGCATGTATCCCTTCAGCCTCAGCGACACGGGACTGGCGGCGCCGCCGCAGCGGGACGCGCGCGGTGCGTTGCCGGCGTTGACGCCGGGCGAGCGGATGCACCTGGCCCGATTGTGCCGCGCGGCGGAGAACGAGTTTGTCGGGATGCCGTGCGGCATTTTGGATCAGGTGTCGAGCCTGTTCGGGCGCGCGTGGCACGTGCTGACGATTGATTGCCGGTTTCTGACGGTGGAAACGCTGCCGCTGACGGGTGAGGCGCTGGTGGTGTGCGACAGCGGCGTGCGGCACGCGCTGGTGGCGGGTCAATACGCCGAGTTGCGGCACAACTGCGAGTCGGCGGCGCGCAAGCTTGGCGCGCAGGCACTGCGCTCGGTGGAGCTGGCCGACCTGAAGGCGCAGCGCGGGCGGTTGAGTGAACGGGAGTTTGAGTGCGCCTACCACGTGGTGAGCGAGATCGCGCGAGTGGTGGCGGCGGAACGGGCATTGCGCGAGGGCGACCACGCGCAGTTCGGCCAGTATCTGTTCCAGAGTCACGAAAGCTCGCGGGATTTTCTGCGCAACAGCACGGCGGAGCTGGACCTGCTGGTGGAGCTGGCGCGCGCGCATCCGGCGTGTCTGGGCGCGCGGCTGACGGGCGGGGGTTTTGGCGGGGCGACGATCAACCTGGTGCGGCATCACGAGGTCGAAGATTTTGTCGAATACATGGCGCGCGAGCACGAGCGCCGCACGGGGCGGGGGCTGCGACCGCAGGTGTGCCAGATCGTGGACGGCGCGGAGTGAGGGGCGACCTCAGCGCGCGAGCACGAAGTTTTCGAGGAGGATGACCAGGATGCCCATGAGGGCGCCGCCGGCGATCACGCCGCCGCAAATTGGCTCCTGATTTTGCACCAACAACCGGTGCGCGGTGGTTTGGGGCTTTTTGCAGGCGCGTCCGGCGATCCAGAAAATCAGGCTGCCCAGGAACATCGCAAAGCAGGTGTTGAACGGAATCACGGCAGCGAGGCCCACGCCGACGCCCGAAAGCCAGAAGCGCCCGCGCGTGAGCAGCCGCAACGCTTCCAGGGCAATGCCCAGCAGCGCACCAACCAGCGCGATCCACCGCGCTGAAACGGGCAGTTTGGAGACGCCCTGCGTGAGCACTTCGGCGACGGCTTTCCAGATGTTGGCCGCGGGCATGGGATACTGGTCTTTGACCAGTTCGGCCGGGCCGCCCTTGAGAAAGACCAGGTAGAACACGGGCACGGAAACGATCGCGCCGGCCAGGATTCCGAGCACGTGGCCGATGGCCTGTTGGCGGGGTTTGGCGCCGAGCATGTAGCCGGGCTTGATGTCCATCAGCAGGTTGGAGGCGTTGCTGGCGACCTCGGCGGTGATCCCGGCGGTCATGAGGTTGGTTTTGATGTTGCCCGGATCGAGCACGCCGTAGGTCAGTTGCGTGAGCTTGCCCATGGCGCCGGTGGGGGTGATCGAGGTCAGGGCGGTGGAGTTGACGCCGATCAACGTGAAGATGAACACCAACGGCACGGCGATGATGCTCAGCCAGGGTTTCACGTCGAAAAACGCATACGCCATGATCACGACCGCCGCGCCGATGATGGGGATGCCGATCACAAAAACGCGCATGGGCAGTTCGATGTCCCGCAACACATCCTCCTCGGTGCTGACGCGACGGAACATGCCGCGGAAGGCGCTGAGGAGGATTTGGGGTTTGGCGAAGAAGGCCAGGAGCGACGCGGTGGTCATCATGGCCACGCCGCCCCAGAGCGCCCAGGCGGTGATGGCGCGGAAGCCGTAGTGCGTGACGCCGTCCGGGCCCACCTTGCCGGTGATGTCGCCGATGCTGATGGCCCACGGCGCGAGGATGAGGTAGTTGATCAGCGCTCCGACCATCAGCGAGACGCCGACGCGGATGCCCATCAGCCCGCCCGCGGCCATCATCACGAAGTCGGTGTCCGGGCGCACGGTCAGTTCGCGCAGGTCCACGCCCCGGATGCGCAGGGACATGAGCTTGTAGAGCCAGCCGTCGAGGTATTCGGGAATGGTGAGGAAACCGACCTTGAGCCGGGCCATGATGTCATGGCTTTGCATGAGTTTGGCCAGGGCCGAGAGCGCGCCGGCGACGACGAGCACGCGCGCTTTGAAAAGGCCTTCGCGGGCGTCGCTGGTATGGAGGGCGTCCATGACAATGCCCGCGGCCCGGCCTTCGGGGAAGGGGTGTTGCTCGTCGTTGATGAACCGTCGTTTCAATGGAAAGGCAAACAGCACGCCCAGTAACGAGAGCGCGATCATCCACGCCAGCGTCGTGGGCATGGGAATGACCGAGTTGGTCACCATCATGTAGGCCGCCAGGCTCGAGATCAGCGGCGCGGTCATGTAACCGGCGGCGGTGGCGACCGATTGCATGGCGTTGTTTTCCAGGATCGTGAACTCGCGTCCGAGGCCGACGCGGCTCAGGAGTTTGAACATGGCGAAGGCGAGGATGACCGAGGTGATGCCGACGCCGAGCGTCCAGCCGGTTTTGGCCCCCACGTAGAGGTTGGTGAGCGAGAGCAGGCCGCCGAGGCTCATGCCCGTGAGCGCGGAGCGCCAGGTCAGTTGCGGCATGTCGCCGCGCCAGACGTTTTCAAACCACCAACGATCTTTTTGCGCGAGCGTCCAGGTGCGAACCTGCTCCTCGGTAAGCTGTTTGATCGCCATGTCGCGTGGAAGCGGCCGGCGGCCGCCGGGCGCAGAAGGTGCGGACGTGATGCGGCGGAGACAAGGCAAAACCCGGCATCAGACCGCCGACGGGAAAAGTCCCCGGCTTGCGCCGGTCCGCTCAGGTCGCTCAAACGGCTTTGACCAGCGGAGTGCAGCCTTTTTCTTCGGTTGAAGCCCGGTTTGAACGGAAGGCTCTGGCAAACGGGGAGGTTGACGCTTCAACGCATCAACGTTTCGAGAACGCTGCGGTTGGGCGGCGACGTGGCTTCAGCGCGTCCGGCCCGGCATCAGAATCATGAGTGCCAAGAGCACTGCGCCCAGTCCCAGGGCAGCGAGCGAAACGTAGAGGTAGGTCGTGGGCGGTTCGAAACGGAATTCGACCGTGTGCTCGCCGGCGGGCAGCGCCACGGCGCGCATGATGAAGTTGGCGCGCAGCAGCGGGGCCGGCTGGCCGTCCACCCACACGCGCCAGTTGGGGTCGTATTTGTCGTTGAGCAGCAGCACGGCGGGGCGTTCGGCGCGGGCGCGCAGGACGATGCGTTTGGGCGCGTAACTTTCGTAGCGCACGTCGCCCGCCGGGCCGTTGGTGCTCGAGGGCAGGGGAGGCGGCTCGGCCATGAGCACCGTTTGGTGCGGATCAAATTCGCCCTCGGCCATATGGCGCAGCGTGGCCTGGTCGGTGGCGGTTTGGCCGGCGAGCGCCATGCCCCACTCGGCGGGAAGCACTTTGCGGCGCTGTTCGACCCATTCGCGCAGCGCCGAGGCGTCGTTGGTGCAGACCTGCCATTGGGTGAAAAGCTTTGCCCGCGGCAGTGCGCCGCCGAATTCGAACACGGCAAACGGCCCGTTGGTGTTGATCACGGCGGTAATTTCCTCGTAGCGCGTCGGGCGCGCGACACCGGGCTTGGGCGCGATGTGGAACTGAAGGGCGATGCGGAAGCGCTTTTGCACCGGGTCCACCTGCTGGTTGAGGAAGTCGAGCAGGACCGCCGGGCCGATGAGGTAGCGCGTGTTGGTCAGTTCCCAGCGGCGCACGGGCACGAAGGCCAGGGCCGCCTCAAACGCCGCCTTGTCCGCCGCCACGCGCGGCTCCTGGATGATGTCGAGGCATTGAATCTGGTAGTAGAGAAAGTGGTGCTGCTTCCATTCAATTTCGTAGAGCCCGCGCAACTGTTCGTAGGCGCGAATCAACGGCTCGGCCTCGCGTGGCAGGCGATCCAACCGAATGAACCGGTCCACCGGCAGGATGGCGACGCGATGTTCCCACGGTTTTTCGCGGAGGAATTCGATGACCGGATTGGTTGCGTATTTTTCCTTGTAATTCCAATGCACGATCCAGGGCAGGTTCGCCCGGGCCAGGTCGCCCACCAACAGCGCGCCCAGCAACAGCGCCCCGAGCTTCGCGCGCGGGCCCGCAAACCAACCGCTCAAGATCAGCGCCAATGCTCCCGCCGAGAGCGCGAACAACACGAGGAACCAGCCCACCGCGCGCAGGCTGAAACTCGCAATCGCGCGCGCCGTTTCTTCGTCGAACTGCACGGTCTGGAGGTATTCGACGAGACTGCCGCGGGCCGAGGCGTAGATCATCCAGCCGAAAAAGCTCGCGCCCAGCGCCAGCGCGCAGCCGATGATCCAGCGCCGATCAAACCGGCCCGCTCGGCTCCACCAAAGCCGCAAATGTTCGCGCAGGGAGTTGGCCGATGCGGCGGTGCTCTGCAGGTGGCAACGCGTGAGCGCGTGCACGCCGTAGGCGAACACGATGACCAGCGCCCAACTGAGCACGTGGAGGAACTTGGCCGGGTTGCGAATGGTCGAAAAATACGGCAGCGCGTAGAGGAACTGGTAAAACGGCGCGTGCCGCCCGAACGCCAGGAGCAGCGAAATCAGAATCACCACCCACCAGAACCACACCCAGCGCCGGGTCTGAAGCGTGAAGACGGAACGCTCGCGTCGGAGCGATTGCACCCCCGCCCACACCGCCACCAGCACGACGAGCACGCCGGCATAAACGCCGCCGCCCACGTAGCGCATGAACCCTTGCGGCGGCGGCCCCTCACGGCCCGATGCAAAATACCGGTCCCACGCCGGGTCGCGCCCGGCCGCGCCCCAGTAGTTGCCCCCATCCGGCGTGTCCATCCGAAACCCGAACACGCCGGGAATGAACAGACTCAGCGCCTCGCGCTTGGGCAAACTCCACTGCGTGGCCCAATCCCATCGCGCCTGGCGCGCTTCGGGCGTTTGCTCCGCACCCGCAACGCCCTTGATGCTGTCTCTTATACACATCT
>JAOAIM010000213.1 GCA_026414705.1 Verrucomicrobiia bacterium
ACTCGCGCCTGCGCGCCGTGGCCGAAGTTTATGGCGCGGCCGACGGCGGCGAGAAATTCGTTCACGACTTCGTCAAAACCTGGGCCAAGGTCATGGACCTCGACCGCTACGACCTGGCCGGACGCTGACCAAAGAGGCCCCTCAGTGATTGGAAATCGAGCGACTCGACTTGGGGCACTTGCCCCATGTCGAGCCGCTCGATCCAGCTCGGGATGCGTGGGTCTTTAACCCCTGGCGTGTGCGCCGGAAGGGCAACCCAGCCCGATCTGCCAACGCATCTTGGGGCCGGCTGTGGCTATCGCCGTAACCCTGCCGCAGCACCTTGAGCCGGCGGCGCAGCGTCTTGAAGCCGTTCGCCGCGCCCGGTTGCACACAGAAAAAGCGAAACAGCGGCAACGGGTTTTGGAGCTGCGGGATTGGCGTAGTGTAGGCGGTTCGGTGTTTGTTATTCTCTTTCTTACCCTCTTTCAGGCAAGTTACCCTTTTTGCGCCATTTCGCGCCCGGACCGCGGCCCAGACATTCGACGCGCCCTGGCCTTCAGGTCGCGCAGAACCAACCGGAGGGTGTCACGGCCGAGACCAGGGCACAGGCATTCCAGTTCCGTCAGGCCAAACTCGCCCGCGACCGATGCAATGACCTGCTCGCGTAGAGCCTTCAGCACCCGGGGCGACTAACGAGTAAACAACTCCTGCCGTCCGCGCGCCTAGGCCACGTCGTTGAGCAGCCGGGCCGTGTTCATGGGCAGCGCAAACTTTTTCAGTCGGTTGTTGCGAAAACTCATCACCGCCCTTAGCAGGTTGCCACCAGATTGGCGCGAACATTACCCGCTTGAACTCCGCCTCGATTTCAGGGACAGGTCGCGGAGAGCATTACCGCACAGCTTTTCGGGTCGCGTTGCTAGCGTCTCGGGCTGAGGCCGGCGAAGAATTCGTGACCACTTCCTGACCGTCCGTCCTGGCGTCGCGAACCTTGACCGCGACGACCGGTCCGGCGGCCGGGCCAGCTCGGTTACTTTTGCAGGATTGCCCGGGCCTGCTCGATCCGTCGGTCACGCTCCTCAAACGGCGCGAGTGGATCAAACGACGGAATCTGATCAATCCGCGACAACGACCACGCAATCCAATCACACCAGCGCAGTGCCGCGTTGTTCCCCGAAAGCGGCCGGTTCACATCCTGCACCAGGTGGGTCCTTGGCCCGAAAAATTCGTTCGTCAACTGGATGCTCACCCGCGAGCCGCCATCCCACACGATCCACCCGCAAACGTCCTGCCGGTTTAATTCCCGCGCCAACAGCCGCCGGAACGCCGGCAAGCTCACCAGCTCCGACTCGACCGGATTGAACATTGGCGACCCTCGCCATGGTAACTGTCCCCAGAAGGAGTTGGTCGGGCTGAACAGTGTCTCGGCCATGGCCTGGAGCACCGCGTTGGTTGGGAAAAGGCGCAATGGCGCAATGGTTTCAGGCAGGTATTCCGCCAGTTGCGCAGGCGTGACCTTCGGCAACCACGCCGCGTAGTCCGCCAACGCTGCTTCGTCGCCTGCGGCAACGCGCGCCAACGTCAATTTCCCGACGTAGCTCGCAATTCGCTGCACCGGCCAGGCCCTCGACTCCGGGGAATATTCCAGAACCGTTTGGCAACGTTGAACGAGCTTCCGCCCCACCGGAATGAACGCCCGCGCATCCCATTCGGCTAGGCAAAACGCAATGTCGCAGGCTGTCGCCAGGTTGTAAGCCGGCGACTGGCCTCCCGCCGGAATCTCCAGCGCGCGACGCGCCAACAATTCCGACACCGAGGGATTGGCCTTCCCTCGCAAACTCTCGCCTTGAAACCGTGCGGACGCATTCGTGGCCGGCGCCGACGCTGCCAACGTCTCAAAAAACAGGACGTGCAACCCTTGCGTCCGAACCACATTCCGAGCGGCTTCGCACCACCGCTCCAAGCCGGCCGCGTCATCCCGGAGAATCGCATACCATCGTTCTTCCAGCGGCAAGCCGCCGTAGCGCTTCCAGTAGGCCCGCGCCTCGACCGGATGGTGAAACTCAAACTGCCAGAGAGCGATCAAGAGCACCCTCGCCACCTCGGAAACCGGCAACACTCTTCGCTGGCGCTTGAAGTTCCGGTGAAAACTCACCGAGCGGGTCAACCGCCGGTCCGATTCGAGGCATTCCAACAACGCGTCAACACCCGCCTCGCCCGCCTTCAGCAATCGGACCACGATCGGGTCGCGGAAAAAATCCACCCAACCCGGTTGACTCCACTGGCGCGCGCAAACCTGATCCAGATCCCGAACCAATGCGCGCGCGCGCTCGTCAAGCGTGAGCGGATTCGTGACGCCCGGTTGAAACGCAGTTTGTCGCGGCCCCTCGGCAGCGCGCCGCTCCAGATCCGCCAGCAGTTCCGGAAGCTGCTCCAGGAATGTCAGATACCGCGGCCCTTTGGCCTGCGTGCGAGCAGTTGCGGACCGGGGAGGGAAGCCGCGACGCGCCGCCTCCGCTTCAATTTTTGGCTGCACCTGGGCCAGCGTGCGTGCCGTTGCCAGCGCCAGCGCGTCATCGCCGCGCACAAAGGCACTGATCAGGCGATCAAACAGTGCCCACGTCCAGTCCTCAGCCAGGTGAAGATACGGGTCAAAGTCGTCGCGCGGGGACAAGCGCAGTGCTGCGTGCCCGACAGCCCCATCGGCCGTCGCGCCCCATCGCTGCCACAATTTCAGCGCCGCATTGGTCTCCCCGCATCGCAGAAGCAGGACCGCCCGTGTGGACAAGCCGTTGGTGAAGAAAACTGACCGCGCCTCGCCAATCGCCAGGTCGAACGGCCGGGGGGCCGGCGTTGGCGACACATTCGCGACCTCGGCCAGCAAATCCGCCGGCGACCCGACGGAGCGCACCGGATAAATCAGCCCGTTCCAGCAGATGGCAAACCGTGGCCCTGCGTCGGCCGCCGCCGGCAACACCCAGCCGCGCGTCCGGACCGGACCGTCGGGCTGGCCCCGGATATCACTGACCACGACTTCAACTTCGCGGTATTCGCACCCGCGCGGGTCGGGAAAGCCCTGCTCGAAAAGCGTTCGCACCGCCGAGAGGAGGTTGGTCGGCAGGTTATCCGGTGGCGTCCAGGGAGCATGTTGTAGCGGCGGCGTTGGCAACACCAGTTCCGCCCCCGTCAGTCGGACAGTGCTCAACGCAAGCACAACCACCAGTGTCCGCTGAAGATTCATTCCCCGAAAAAAACTCATTGGCGGGGTCGCGCCAACGCCGGCATCCGCCCCCAAACTCACATGGACATGGTCTTTTGGAGCCCATAAATTGTCAACGTGACGCCAGAAGCGGCAACCTTGCGGCCAAGTCGCCTGGCAACGGTTGGGGGATTGGCGTTTCTTCTCCTTTGGCCCGGGACCCAAAATCTCTCGGCCACCTCGCGCTCCGGGGCGGGCACCCCTGGCACTGCCACGCCCCTTCACAAGGCCGCCAGTGCGGGCGATCTCACCACGCTGGCGGCTCTGACAGAGACCGGCAATCTCGATGTCCGCGACGAAGCCGGCCTGACCCCGTTGCACCGCGCCATGGAGCGTGGACATTTGGCTGCCGCGACACTGCTGTTGGACAAGGGCGCGGACCCCAACGCTCGCGACGCGCAAGGCAACACCCCGCTGCACCGCGTGTTTCTTGCCGGGCCAAGGTTCATTCAATCCCTGCCGCCGCCCGGATGGCTCGAACGTAACAAAACCGATCCAAGCAAGACAAACGGCGTGCGTTACCTCCTGCAACACGCCGACGATCCCTCCATGGTTGCCACGACCTTCACGGTGGCATTCCTGCTGGCCGCCGGCGCCGACCCCAAGGCCACGAATGATGCCGGTCAAACCGCCGTGGACCTCGCTTTCGCCGAATCCGCAATGTTTTGGGAAGAGGAGCGGCGCGATCTGTTACGGCTTTTGGGCCCGACCGCCAAATCATTGCTCGATAGGCACGACTCCAAAGGCAACACGCTCCTGCACAACGCGGTCCAGGGCCTGGACCTGGAAGTTGTGAAGGATCTGATCGCGGCCGGCGCCGACGTGAATGCCACCAACCGCCTCGGCCGCACGGCGCTGCACCTGGCGGTGCAAAAAAGCATCATGCAGCCCGGCCCCGTGCAGGAACTCCTCAAAGCCAAACCGCACGTGAACGCTCGCGACCACCAGGGCATGACGCCCCTGCACATGCTCGCGTTTTCGGAAAATTCCTCCGCCGGGGAGTTGGCCAGCGCCTTGTTGCAAGCGGGCGCCGACCCCAACGCGCGCGACCATCGCGGTCGCACCCCCGTTCACCTCTTACTGTCCGGCGAATGGCCCTGGAGCAGCGCCGGCGCCTGCATCCCGCTGCTCGTCAAAGCCGGCGCAGACCTTTCGGCGCGCGACGACTATGGCCGCACCCCGTTACATTATCTGGCGGCACTCGGCGAAGGGGAACCGCTCTCTTTCATCACGGGCATCGCCAACGTGTTCCGCGCAGGCAAAGTGGACCTTGAAGCACGCGACAAATTCGGCGACACGCCGTTGCATATCGCCGCACGCCGTCGAACCTGGGACGTGTTTGAATGGCTCGTAAAACGGGGCGCAAACCTGGATGCAACGAATCGGGTTGGCGAAACCCCGCGCGCCATTGCCGCCAGCGCAAAATCCCGTCCCTGGACTGTGCTCATGTACCGCGAAACGGATGTCTTCGAGGCGGCGCGACTGGGCAACCTCCGGGCTCTGACCAAGCTGCTTGATGCCATTCCCGAACTCCTGAACCAAACCAACGCTTTCGGTCAAACTCCGTTGCGCGTCGCCGTTCTGGCCGGGCGCACCAACGTAGCGGCGTTCCTCGAAGCCCGGGGCGCAAAATGGGACGCGCTCTCGGCCCTCCACGCCGGGCGCACCGACGTGCTTCGTCAACTCCTGGCCAAGGGCGGAAAAGGCGTGCTTCAAGACGCGCAGAACCGCGAACTGCTGCATTTGGCCGCAATGCGCGGCAACCTCGAGATCACCAAAATCCTGTTGGAGGCCGGTTGGAATCCGCAAGCAACCAACGCCGCGGGGCTTTCCGCACTGGGCCTGGCGCGACTTCACAAACACTCTGATCTGGCCGAAATGCTCGTCGCTGCCGGAGGAAAGTTTACGATTTTTGACGCCCTCTGCCTGCGCGACACCGACGCAGCCCTGGCGCTGTTGGCACAGGACAGCCTGCTGGCAAACGCCGTCAATGGCGCCGGCTTTTCCGTGTCAGAACTCGCCGTCGCCCACGGCCAGACGCGCGTCCTGGAGGAATTGCTCAAGCGCGGCGTCTCACCCAGCTACGCAAACCCACGAACCGCGATGACGTTGCTGCATGTCGCGGCCTTTGCGAGCCAGCCGAGCTGCGCCCAACTGTTGTTGGAGCGGGGTGCCGTCGTTGACTGCTTCGATGTAAACGGTTTAACGGCGCTTCACTGGGCGACGATCCGCGGCGGCACGAGAATTGTCGCTCTGCTGCTGGAACACGGGGCGGATCCCGACGCACGAGTCGTCGAATCCAGAAGCCCATCGTCGGATCCCAGCCCCTTTCTGTGTTTCCTGAGCGATACACCGCTTCACCTGGCGGTGCATTATGGGCGCGTCGAGGTGGCCGAACAACTCATCAAGGCCGGCGCCTCCGTCAACGCCCCGGGTTACATGGGCTACGCCCCGCTCGACCGCGCTTACCCCCTGCCTCCGCCCATGGATCCAATTTCCATCGGATACACCATCGGCCGCCTCGAATCGGGTTTGGGCCTGCCCGAATCGCCCGTGGTTTGGCTTATGGGCGCGGAACGTTTCCGCCAAATCCAGGCCCTGACGGCCCTTTTGGAGAAGGCCGGCGCAAAACGCAGCCCGCCGCCGGTCACGAATCCTCCCGGCATGTTTCCTCCGTTTTTCCAATGGGGTGCCGGCCCGCGCCCCAAACCCGCCCACACCGTGAATGAACCGACAAACCAACCTCCCCAAAAGTCCCTGGAAAATTCCTTGAACTTGAGAGTGCCTCCGATCGCGACACCCAAGCCGTGAGCAAGCTGAACATCCTGCCCTGTCGGG